>CABUKY010000116.1 GCA_902492185.1 uncultured Collinsella sp. | reverse complement strand
GAGCTTGGGGTCGAGCGCGTGACGACGGCACGCGAGCTGACGGTCGACGAGATTGCGGCGCTATGTGCCACGGGCGTGCCCATCGAGGTATTCTGCCACGGTGCGATTTGTATCGGCTATTCGGGGGCGTGCGAGTTCTCGGCCCTGCGGCGTGGGCGCTCGGCGATGCGCGGCGACTGCACGCAGCCGTGCCGTTTGGCGTACGACCTGGTGGACGAGGCTGGACAGAGCGTTGTCGCCGTCGAGGGAGATCGCCTGCTGTGCCCGCGCGACTATCTCGGTATTGCGCATCTGCCCGAGCTTGTAGATGCCGGCGTGGCGTCGCTCAAGATCGAGGGGCGCATGAAGAACCCTGATTACGTATTCAACGTGGTGCGGGTTTGGCGCCGGGCACTCGATATGCTGTGCGACGGCGCGTGGGACCCCGGTGCCGTGGAAGAGCTCGAGCGCGAGCTGGGAAGGTCGTTTAACCGTGGGTTTACCGATGCGTACCTGCGAGGACGTTCGGGTGCCGAGCTTATGAGCTTTGAGCGTGCGATCAACCAAGGTGTGCGCGTGGGACGCCTGGTGGCCGTTGGCCACGAAGAGGTGACCGTTGAGCTCGATGCCGCCGTGGCGGCGGGTGACACGCTCGAGATTCGGTTCTATCCGGGTGCCGACGCGCGTCCCGATGTGCCCAAGCGCTGGCCGCAGGTGCCCTGTCCGGTGGATGCCGCGGCGGGGGAGCGCGTCGTCGTGCATTGCAAGCGTAAGGTTGACACGGGCTGCGAGGTGTACCTGATTCGCAGCGCCGGCGTGTTGGATCAGACGGCGGCGGTGTTGGAGCGCATGCGGGCCGAGGCGGATGCGATTGCGCCCGTTGCGCGTGCCGTTGAGGTGCTGCCCTTTGAGGGCGTTACGGTGGATGGCGGTGCGTCGACGGAGCTGGTGGAGTGCGCGGTTCCCGCTCGCATGGTTTTTGCTTGGCAGCTGATGGATGCCGACCCGCGCGGAGAACTTGATTTGTCCGACGCCGTTGTGGTGCTTGACGAGGTGTGCCGCACGGGTGACGCTGACCGGACCCGCTCACTGATGCAGCGTGCCGGGCGCGTCGTCTGCCGCAACCTGGGACAGGTGGTGATCGCTCGCGAGCTGGACGTGACGTTTGACGTGGCGGCGCCGGTGTTCTGCGCGAATCGGGCCACGCTTACCTGGCTGCGCGGACTCGGTGCGGGGCGGGTGTACTTGCCGGCCGAGTTGCTCGGCAATGATGCGGAACGTATTGCTGAACTGGCTGCTGAACCCGGCGTCTTGGGTCCGGTCGACGCCGACCGTCCCGAGCTTATGGTGTGCGAGCACTGCCTGCTGACCGCCGAGGGCGTCTGTGCCACCGATGCGACGGGACAGGTTGCCGCGACTGCTTGCGCCGTCGGCAGGTACGCTATCTGGTCGAGCGTGACGGTACACGTTTGCCAGTTGCCATTGACGCATGCGGCAGGACGAGGATTTTCCTGTCGTAGGTGCCGCGTCGCGTCAGTTTGTTATCATATGAGAGTTTATGGACTTCCAGCACCGCCGTATCCGGTGAGGGTGCTATAGCAAAAGGAGGATACCCAATGCTGTCTGTTGACGAGCAAATGCGTATCATCACCTCGGGCGCCGCGCAGATCGTTCCCGAGGCCGACCTTCGCAAGAAGCTTGAGAAGGGCGAGCCCCTCAACATCAAGCTCGGCGTCGACCCCACCAGCCCCGACCTGCACCTGGGCCATGCCGTGCCGCTGCGCAAGATGCGCCAGTTCCAGGACCTGGGCCACAACGTCACCCTCATCATCGGCAACGGCACCGCGCTGATCGGCGATCCCTCGGGCAAGAACTCCACGCGTCCGCAGCTTTCGCAGGAGCAGATCGAGGCCAACGCCGAGACCTACGTGAGCCAGGCCATGAAGATCCTGGACCCCGAGAAGACCACCATCGTGCACAACGGCGATTGGATCCTTTCGATGGATCTGGCCGGCCTGCTGCAGGTGTGCTCCAAGTTCACCGTTGCCCGCATTCTTGAGCGCGACGACTTTACCAAGCGCTACCAGTCTCAGACGCCGATCGCCCTGCATGAGTTCCTGTATCCCGTGATGCAGGCTTTCGACTCTGTGCAGATCAAGGCCGACGTGGAGATGGGCGGCACCGATCAGCTCTTCAACCTGCTCGCCGGCCGCGAGCTCATGGAGAAGATGGGTATGGAGCCGCAGATTGCGCTCACCATGCCGCTGCTCGAGGGCACCGACGGCGTGCGCAAGATGTCCAAGTCCTATGGTAACTACATCGGCCTGACCGACGCTCCCAAGGACATGTTCGGCAAGACCATGTCCATCCCCGACGAGATGATCGGCAAGTACTATCGTCTGGCCAGCTCGCTCACCCCTGCCGAGGTCGACAAGATCGACGCCGCCCTGGCCGATGGCTCCGCCGACCCCTACGAGCTCAAGCGCGCTCTGGGCCGCGACCTGTGCGACACCTACCACGGTGCCGGCGCCGGCGACGAGGCTCAGGCCGAGTTCGACCGCGTGTTCAAGGAGGGCCAGCTCGCCGACTTCCCCGAGAAGCATGCCGAGCTGACTGTCAATGACGAGGGCCAGATTTACCTCGCCGGCCTGCTCAAGGACCTGGGTCTTTCGGCCAGCGCCGGCCAGGCCCGCCGCGATATCGACGGCGGCGGCGTCAAAATCAACGGCAAGGCCGTGGCTCCCAAGAGCTACAACATCGATCCGAGCGCCCTCAAGCTGGGCGATACCCTCTCCGTGGGCAAGCGCAAGGGCTTCAAGTTGGTCTAACGAGCGAGTTGACCTCACAAGTGCAACAAGGCCGCAGCCGGGAATCCCGACTGCGGCCTTTTTGGCACTTGGGGACGTTCCTTTTGTGCCGGCACTTTGGGACACTCCTTGGCATTGGTGCAAAGTAACCTGCCCCCATTGCGCTGAGCGGCGTGTGCCGTTAAGCGGAGAGGCGTATTGTTGACCCATCGTTTGGGCATACAATGGCTATTGACTTGCTGCGGTGAAGGCCTGTCCGCTCCGCAGCTGTTTTCTACGGTTAAAGGAGTATGTATGTCCGTTGAGGTCATGAGGTCTGTGATCGAGGCCGCCGAGGGCCGCGTGCCCGTCGACACGCTGTTTACCAATGCGCAGATCGTCGACGTGTATGGCCAGCGTGTGGCGCCCGGCAGCGTTGCCGTCAAGGACGGTGTGATCGTCGGCGTGCTCTACGATGGTCGCGACGATGTCGCTGGCACCTACGAGGCTGCCGAGGTTATCGACTGCCAGGGTCGCTATCTCGCTCCCGGTTTTATTGACGGGCATCTGCATATCGAGTCTTCGAACATCCGTCCCGCCGAGTATGCTCGCATGGCCGCGACGCGCGGTACTACCACCGCCATTGCCGACAGCCACGAGATTGCCAATGTTGCCGGTCTCGACGGCTTGCGCTTTATGATTGAGGACGGCCGCCGCGCACCCATCTCCATCAAGTACATGATGCCTTCGTGCGTGCCCGCGCTGCCCGACGAGCAGGCCGGTGCCGTTATTTCGGCCGCCGATATGCAGGCGTTTTTTGCCGAGCATCCGGGCGATGTCTTTGGTCTGGGCGAGATGATGAACCTGCCGGGCGTCTTTATGGCCGATCCCGAGACCTGCGCTCGCATTGACGCTGCCAATCAGACGCCGTCCAAACAGGTCGACGGCCATGCTCCGCTTGTTGCCGGCAAGGATCTCAACGCCTATGCCGCAGCGGGTATTATCGCCGACCACGAGTCGACGATTCCCGAGGAAGCGCTCGACAAGCTATCCCGCGGCATGTATGTCATGCTGCGCGAAGGTACGTGTAGCCACGACCTGGCCAACCTGTCTCCGATGCTGCTGGAAAACCCCGCTCGTGCCCGCCGCTGCTGCTTTGCGACTGACGACCGCGCTCCCTCAGATGCGCTTTCGACCGGTATGATCGACAATGCCTGCCGCGTGGCTATCGAGGCCGGTATTGACCCCGTGGTTGCCATCTCTATGGCGTCCCTGTCCACGGCCGAGGCGTTTGGCCTGGACCACGGTTGCCGCGACCCGCACGAGCTGCGTGGCGCCATCGCCCCGGGCAAGCGTGCCGACCTGCTGGTGCTCAACGACCTGACGTTTGTCACGGCTCCGCATCGCGTGTATGCCGCTGGTGCTCTGGTGGCGCAGGACGGCACCTTTGTGGGCGAGATCGCACCCGAGATGGCCGAGGTTGCGGCCCTTGCCGATGAGCTGCGTGCTTCCGTTAAGCTGCCGAAGCTATCGCTCGACGTGTTCGACTATGCCTTTAAGCCGGGCGAGGCGGTTATTGATGTGATCCCGGGCACGGCTATCACGGGCATGGTTCGTCCCGAGACTGATGAGGACTTGCGTCGCATTATGCTTATCGAGCGCCATGGCCGCGGCGTGTCGCTGCAGGCCGAGGGCGTCGACGGCGACGGCCCCGCTGGCCTGGGCCTGGTTGGCAAGCATATCGGTCGCGGCTGGGTGCGTGGCTTTACCATCACCGGTGGTGCCATTGCCTCCACGATCGGCCACGACTCGCACAACGTGTGCGTGGTGGGCGACAACGCTGCCGATATGATGACTGCTGTTGAGGCCGTGGGCCAGGGCGGCCACGTGCTGGTGCGCAACGGCGAGGTCGTGGCGCGTATTCCGCTGGCGCTTGGTGGCCTGATGAGCGAGGGCACGGCCGAGGATGTCGCAGCGCAGCACGATGACTTTATGGTCAAGGCGCGCGCTATGGGTATTGAGCCGCCGCTCGACCCCATCATGGGCATCATCTTCCTGCCCCTGCCGGTGATCCCGACGCTCCGCATCCGCCCCGAGGGCATGTTCGACGTCACAACCTTCACCTACGCCGACTAGTCATCGGGGTGGCGTGTCACCTGACGCCGCGACCGTAGGACCTCTGGCATGTGTGAGCTATTTGCCAGGTCCTTGTAACGTTTACGCCCGCGGAGTCTTATTTGAGCTCCCTTTGGGTACGTTGGAATCGGATATACGTTCGATTCCAACAAGTCCGAAGGGAGCTTTTCTATGTTTAAACTGATTGCATCCGATATGGACGGCACACTGCTTGACGAAAACGGCCAGGTGCCTCCCGAGACCTACGAACTGATTCTGGCGCTACACGAGCATGCCGTGCATTTCGCCGCATCGTCAGGTCGTCGCTACGATCGCCTGTGCGAGTTCTTTGCGCCCGTTCGCGACAAGATGGACTTTGTCGCCGCTAACGGCGCCCAGGTCTACGCCGACGGTAAGATGGTAGACCGTGAGGTGTATTCCCACCTGGCGATTCGAAGGCTCGCCCAAGCCGTCAGGACGTTTCCCAATCTGCATCTTGCACTCTTTGACCGAACCAAGTCCTTCCTGCTCGATGACGAGTGCAAGTTCGTGCGTGAGGTCGATAAGGACCTTCCCAATGCCGAGCGCATTTGGGAGCTGCCCGATCCCAGCGTAAATATCATCAAAGCGAGTATCTTTTGCGATGACAGTGCGGTTATGGACAGCGCGTACGTGCTACAGCGCGAACTCGGTCAGCTCTTTACTTTTGCGCCTTCGGGCAACGCGTGGATCGATGCCATGCAGCCCGGTGTGTCGAAGGCCTCGGGTATCGCGCAGCTCGCGGAGCATTACGGCATTGGTCGCGACGAGGTCATGGCGTTTGGCGACTCGATGAACGACTACGAGATCATTCGCTTTGTCGGCACGGGCTGCGCGATGGAAAACGCGCGCCCCGCGCTTAAGGCGGTGGCCGATCGCGTGGTGGGTTGTAACCGCGACCACGCCGTCCAGCATGAGCTCCGTCGCGTGCTGGAGAGTCTCTCCTAATCCGGCAGATGGGGACGTTCCTTTTAATATGAGCAGGACATTGTCAAGAGGCAAAATCGGGCCTGGCCCCAAC
>CABUKY010000115.1 GCA_902492185.1 uncultured Collinsella sp. | reverse complement strand
ACGCAGCACGGATGGCAGGGTAATCGCGCAGGGCCTCGTAGGCCATACGCAGCAGGTCGTTATTATCGAGGGCGGACTGGGCAGCCTTCAATGCGCGATACTCGGCCTCGACGGAACGGGCCAGGCCCACCAGAGCATCGAGTGCCGGGCCACCGCAGGCAAGCACGATATTGATAAACGCATCGGCAGCCTCCGCCTTGAGCAGCTCGACCTGCTCCTTAGGGAATGCCTTGCTCGCGCGCGGCATGGTGCACGACATCATGAGTCGCGCCGCATCGGCCATGGTCTTGCCGCTTGCCTCGAATGCATCGATGGCGTCGAGCGCCACCTGCGCCTTCTCGGTCGCGGCCTTGCTTGCGCCCAGCGCTGCGCGATAGGCATCGGCGAGTGCCGAGGTATCGGCCTGGCCGCGTGCCACGCGCACGTCGTCCATACCGCCCGGCAACTGGCTCGACAGCTCCAGCAGGTCGCGCACCAGGCCCTTGATGGTGGTGCCGGCGCCAAAGGGACCGCCCTCGCCCGCCATGGGATACCAGGCGTAGAGGGCCTTGAGCGATGCCGCGAGCTCGGGGGCGGCATCGGGCGCCGTCGCGCGGGCCAGCACATGCTCAACAGCCTGGTCCATAAGCTCGTCGGTATCGGTGAGCACCGTGAACTCGGGGTCGATGCCCAGCTCCAGCGCATGCGCGCGCAGGATGCGCGAGCACATGCCGTGAATGGTCGAGATCCACGCATCGTCGACGGTCAGGGCTTCCTCGTCCATGCCCTCGTCGATGAGCGCGCGGCGCACGCGGTCACGGATCTCGGCCGCGGCATCTTTGGTAAAGGTAATGGCAAGCACCTGGTCCAGATGCTCAACGAACGGACCGGATTCGGGCGAGAGCGCGTAGACGATGCGGCGCGTGAGGGTAAAGGTCTTGCCCGAACCGGCGCCCGCCGAGACAAACAGCGGACGGTCGAGCGTCTTGACGATCTGCAGCTGTTGCGGCATCAAGGTCGAAAGATCCATGGTCTACACGTCCCTCCTTACAAACGTTCCTTCGTGGTTATACGAGCAGCGCGCATGCGCGGCCTGAGCCGACGCCGGGTCGACGGCGGCAACGTTGCCTGCCTCGAGCTCGCGCAGGCGCTCAGCAATGCCGGCCTCCACGCGATCGAGCAGGGCGTCGAAGTCCATGCTGCCCCCCTCGCCGGGGAAACCTTTCTTAAGGCCCGGGATGCGACCGTCGCCCCGCTCTTCCTCGAGCAGCTCGGCGCTCGCGGCACCGCGCAACGCCGGCTTGCCGCCCTTGGTCGAAAAGTAGAGCGCCGCGCGGGTGTCCAAATCCAGCGCCCGGCGCATGGCCTGGGCGTAGATGAGCGTCTGAGTGTGGGGCGGTAGCCACCGCGGATCGTCGATGGGCGCCGTGCCCGATTCCTCGTCGCGCACCGTAGGGTCGGCGAGCTTAAACTCCTCAACGCCCGTGCGATGCTTGTAGTCGATCACCACGGCACGATTCTCGGCGTCCACGTCCACGCGGTCGATGCGCCCGCCAAGCGGCCAACCGGCATACTCGACCTTGAGCTCGTTAAAGGCAAACTCCAGGTAGCGCGGTGCAAAAGGAGTCAGCGCCTCGGCTTCATAGGCAAGCACGCCCTCCAGCTGCGGCAGAATCTCGGCCACCTGGCGCTCCTCCACCGCAGAGAGCGGCACCAGCGGGCCCTCCGTGCCGCGCTTGCCGGCGTGCTCGGCCAACGTCTCGTCAAAGACCTCGCGCAGCAGCTCCTGAGCGCGCGGCAGATTCTCGGGCGTCACACGCTCCATGCCCTCCTGGGGCAGACGAGCATGCAGGTGCTCCAGCACGTCGTGGACAAAGTTACCCTTCTCCATGTTGCCAAAGCCCGCGTCGATGGACTGGGGCTTCACGCGATACGACACAAACCAGCACAGCGGGCACGTCGAGTACGCCTCAATCTGCGAGGCGGACGTCAGACGCGGCACGAGCGGCGCGTTCTCGCCCTCGCCATCGCGGCGACGCAGGACCAGGTACGGCACAGCCGCCTCACTCAAATGCTGAGGAGCCTCGCACACGACGCGTTTGTACTCGATGCCCTCGCCGGCCGCTGGATCAAAATCGGCGACGATACCGCCCTCGCCCACGCATGCAACCTTGGCGGCGCCGGCAGCCTCGGCGTGCGCCCGCAGCTCGGTCCACACGGCAGCCGGGTAGCACTCGCGCGCCTGGCGATCGTGGGTCACGCGGGCGAGCACAACGGGGCCGCGCGCGGCCTGCATCACGCGGCCAAAGCGCACGCGCAACAAGGCGGCAGGCTCAAGCGTCACACCGCTGCGATCTAACTCCGCCGTCAGCGTGGCCAGCGGGCCCTCCTCGTGCGAAAGCGGATAACTGTCCAGGTCGACGTCGGTAAACAGCACGGCATCGTAGCTGGCGGGGCGCAGGGCTGCCGCATCGGCAAGCGACGCAAAGCGCACCTGGGCGCGCGGCGCGCGGTCGACCTCGTAGGTCTCGTAATCGTATGCGGTGCTGCGCTTGTCCACCTTGGTACGAACGCCGTCGAGCACGGGCACGGTCGCGGCTTGCGACACGTCGAGCGCGCGGGCGTCGTTCATAAGGATGTCGATGGCATGTCGCAGTAGGGCGGTCTCCGCCTGGCGACGAGCCTGACCGTCAAAGCCTCCAAGGGCGCGATCGGGCAACGCCTCGGCGACGGCGAGCATGGCCTTGAGTGCCGTCACGGGTTTGTCGCGCCACAGCGCTTGGAACACGTCCGAGACCACGCACGGCACGTTCTTAAACCAGTTCTCATCACTGGCAGCCTTGCGGGCACCCCTCACCTGGCCCTGCACGCTCTGCAGCAAGCTCTTGACGCCCGCAGTGGTCTTGCCGCGCGACAGGCGCATGTTCTTGTCGAAGGTGCGCGCGCTGGCGGCATCGGCACCCGAAAGCGGACTATAAATCCAGTCGGCAAGCTCCGGCGCGGGCCACCACTCGGTCTTGGAGGCGGTGCCCTCGTCGGCGGCCTTCATGCGCTCGATCAGATCGGCCAGCGCCGTGAACTGCCTGCCCGCGATGGATTGGGAAAACGCCGTGAACTCGGTTGTCTCAGCAGCAATGTGACGCGCCGCCAAACGGGCAGCGAGTTCACCGAACAGCTGGGGTGCCCGGGCAGACACCACGAGCACGCGCACGGGGTCCGCGGACGCCGTGACACCGCCGTCGACCGCGGCGTCCTCACACGTTTTTACCAGCTCATCGATTGCATCCACATAGGCGTGGGCGCGGGCGTGAGGGCCGGCAACCTCTACAAAGGCGGGCTGAGCAGCAGGCGCAGAAGCGGTCTCGGACGCGCCGGCGTCCTCCCCCAGCGGCGCGACCTCAAACAGCACACCGCGGGCATCAAAGGCGGCAGCCAGGTCCTCGCGCATTGCCGCCTGCTCGCGGGCAAGCAGCACAACGACCTCTCCCCCGTTGTTTGCCACGGCCGACAGCAACTCGAGCAGGCCGTGCGTAAACGACGTGACGCCGCGCACGCATACCGCGCGGGCGCACACCGGTAGGTTGTCGGCCAAAGCGTCGGCCATAAGGTCAGCCGCCTCGCAGGGCTCGACCATGTCTCGACGGTCCAAGCCACTCGCATAGGCACTCAACAGCTCGAACACGCGAGCCTCGGCGGCGCTTTTGGGCTCGGGCTGAGCGGCGGCACCGCAGCAGCGCTCGGCACCCGTTCCCGCTACGCCCGGCAGCACATCGCGGGCCATGCGCGCGAGCATGCGCACCGTGCCCTGACTGCGCGAAAGCGGCTGCAGGCCGGCATCGTCGCGACGGGCGATTATGTCCGAGAACAGCATCTGGCGCTGCATGTTGTCGACGAAGCTGCGGCCATCGCCCATAAGCTCCCACAGCGAACGAAGCCACGACGCGGGGGTTTTGTAGTCAACGCCCAGCGAGACGCCAGCAACCGCAGCATCGTGACGGCACAGGTCGAGCTCGGCAAACGAGGGCGCCAGCAAAACGGCACGCCCGTGGCGGGCAACCAGGTCGGCGAGCAACGCCGCCTCGGCATCGCTCAAGTCCGTACCGGTATTGGTGGTATAGATTCGAACAGGCATGGTCCTCCACTCAAACCGTTCGCAATAATCAATGCATTCATCCTACCCGCCCACGCGGACAGATTTGCCCCACGCCAACAGATTTGATCCCGTGGGGACGGAGGAAAACGGATCAACAAGGGGTCAGTCTAACCCGGTGATACGTTTTCCTCCGTCCCCGAGGAATCAAAAAACCGCCCCCGAAGGGACGGTTCTGCGCAATTTGTTTTTACCGCTGGCCTACTCGCCATCCTCCAGTTTGATGAGGATCTTGCGATAGCCACCGTACTCGCCATTAAGCGCCTTGGACACGCGGCTCACCGTGGTGGACGAAGCGCCGGTGCGGGCCTGAACCTCAACATAGGGCTCGCCCTCGTCCAGATAGCGCGCAACCTGCAGGCGCTGAGATAAATCGCAGATCTCGCGCGGCGTGCAGATATCGGTCAAAAACGCTTGGATATCGTTCTCGTCGTCCAAAAGACTAAATGCGTGGACCAGCTGCTTGACATCAGGCTTGTCAAACATGTTCTCGATATTCATCGATCACCGCCAAACCCGCCATAAGGCATCGAAGTTGATACTGACATCGGGCATCGTTCGCCCGTAATATGCAATAAAACTATGCATGGGTCATTTGCCCGCAGCAGTGTAGCACACCACCAAACTAAAGCGACAAGACTCTCTGCCAGCGGCGCGTTTTTCAGGACGAACGCCGTTTAGAAACCATATGCGCACGTAAGCTCCACGAATATTTGAGACAATGGGCGCCCAAACACCGCGGCGCGCCCGCGCAACCATCCAGGTCGCCGCCGTAAGCCGCTTCACGCGACGCCAGCAATCCCGGCGCAAGAAAGGATTCACGCCATGCGCTTTATGCTTAACTGGCTCTTCACCTCGATCGCCATCGCGATCGCCACGTTCCTCGTCCCCGGTATCCAACCCTTCGGCTTTGCCGAGACCTGGGTCTGCTTTGCCTTTGTGGGACTGTTCCTGAACATTGTCGATTCGTTCGTCAAACCGTTCCTTACGGTCATCTCGCTGCCGCTCACGATCATTACGCTGGGCATTTTCCAGCTTGTCGTCAACAGCTTTATGCTTGAGCTCGCGAGCTACCTGTCGGTCAACCTGCTGGGCGTCGGCATCTCCATCGCCAGCTTTGGATCGGCCTTTATGGGCAGCATCCTGGTGTCCATCACGCGCAGCATCCTCGACAGCATCGCCGAGGACTAAAACGGCCATTCCGGCCATGTCCGTCTCAACAGCCCAAAACGAAGGCCGCCCATCGCAAAAATGGGCGGCCTTCTTATTTTTCAAGTCTCAAAGGGCGAGAGAATCTACCATTTCCACCCCGTCCCCAAATGCAGGTGTGGGTTAGATGACGTAGTCGTAGCCATGATTGGGAGCGACAAGTTGATCAAGCGTCACACCGTCGAGGTAGTCGTTGATGAGCTTGTCCAGGTTCTTCCACACGTCGAGCGTGGGGCACTCATCCGAACGCGAGCAGCCCTTGCAGTCGCCATCCAGACAGGCGACCGGCGCCAGACTGCCCTCGGTCAGGCGCAAGATCTCGCCCACCGTGTACTGCTCGGGCGGGCGCGTGAGCACATAGCCGCCGCCCTTGCCACGCATACCCGAAAGCATGTTGGCGCGCACGAGCGTAGCCAAGATGTTCTCGAGATATTTCTCGGAAATCCCCTGTCGCGCCGCGATCTCTTTGAGCGGGATGCGACCGGCCGCCTGGTGCTCGGCCAGATCGACCATAACGCGCAGGGCATATCTGCCCTTAGTAGAAACCAACATGTATAGTGCTGCCTTTCGGTCATTTAGTCCGTAGAAATTCTAGCCGAAAAATTGGTAATAAAAAAA
>CABUKY010000114.1 GCA_902492185.1 uncultured Collinsella sp. | reverse complement strand
TGTGGCTTCCCCGGCATGGACGTGCTGGAGTTTAGCGACTACGACGTTCGTTGCGGTGTGCATCCCACGCCCGGCAAGATTCTGTACACCTCGACGCACGATACGTCGACGCTGGCCGGTTGGTGTACGCGTTCCTTTGCGGGCGGCGATGAACCGAGCGGTGTTGAGGTGGCGGCCAAGCTGATGAGCGACGCGCTGGCAAGCGACGCTCCCCTGGTGATGATGCCGCTGCAGGATGTCCTGGGGCTTGGCGACGACGCGCGCATGAACGTTCCGGGCGTGGCCACGGGCAACTGGACCTGGCAGGCTGACGAGGCGGACATTGCAGCCGCCGAGAACAAAACCGCACAGCTCCTGCGCAACAACCATAGATTCTGGGGCGAAGCGTGATAAAACCCCCGATATAGGGTACAGTTACAGACGTTTGAGTTTTTGCGGGCAGAGTAATCTGCCCGCTTTGTGCTGAAAAGGAAGTATTATGGCGCGCTACGATTACAAGTGCTCGAGCTGCGGCAACGTGTTTGAGGTTGAGCATCCCATGTCCGAGACTCCCGAGGTCATGTGCCCCAGCTGCGGTGCCCCGGCGGCCAAGACGTTCTCGGCCAGCGGCATTAAATTTGAGGGCAGCGGTTTCTACAACACCGACCAGCGAAGCGGCGGCTCCAGCACCAACGCCACGAGCGGCTGCTGCGCCAACTGCCCGCATAACCACTAGAACCCGAACAGCCCCGCGACCGGCACCGATCGCGGGGCTGATTCTTTAGCTACCCAGGTTTCCTTTTGAGTTGCGGTGAAATAAGGACTGTTTGGCGGGTAGAAGCGGTTTTTCAATCCCTATTTCACCGCAAATTAGTAGTTAGTTGCGGACCAGCCTGGCGCAGAAGTGGCCGTCGTAGGAATCGGCGTTTACCGGTACGCTTTGGAAGAGGCCTCGATCGTTCTGGCGTACGGATACGAGCTTCTTGGCCTGATCGAACTCGGGGAGTTGCAGAATCTGCGCCTCGGAGAGGGGTGCGACGCTAAAGTCGGCGCCCTCGGAAGAGGCCAGGAAGGCATTCACGACCTGCGTGTTCTCTTCATCAAAAACCGAGCAGGTGGCATAGATGAGCTCTCCGCCGGCGGCCACGCGCGCAGAAGCCTCCTTAAGCATCGTCAGCTGAAGCTTGGGTAACTCGGTCGTCACATCATTCTCGGTTAGGCGCCACGGGATCTCAGGATGACGGCGCATGGTGCCGGTGCCCGAGCACGGCGCATCGATAAAGACCGTGTCGAACTTAACCGGCTCTCCAAGCATGGCATCAAACGATGTGAGCACCTCATCAAGCTCACAGGCATCACCCGAAACCGTACGAACGCCCTGAATACCGGCCTTATGCAGGCGAGCGAGATTCAGATCGCACTTGCGGTCATGAAGATCAAGTGCCGTATGCTGACGCTCATAGCCGGCGCGCTTAGCCTGGCACATCATCACATAGGTCTTGGTACCGCGACCGGCACCAATCTCAAGGCAGCTTCCAGGGCGCGTGGCAGCTGTGGCGATAAGCTGTGCGTTAAGGTCCGAGGCCACCGCGGCAGCACGCTCAAATACGCCCGACGCAACCGTAACCTGGGCATCAACCGGGGCATGGCAGCCTGGGAAGACAGGCGCGACGAGCTGCGAGATATACGGATCGGGCTTGGTAGCAAAGGCGTTCTCATGAAGGGCCAGCGGCGCGGGGGCCAGATTGCCGGCATAGTTAAGCGCACCCTCAGGCGTGTCGAACGATGCCATAATGCGAGCGCACAGCCAACGCGGTAGACCCATCAGGCGCGACAGACGAACCAAGCGTCGCTCAGACTCATCTACATCGGTCGCAGTGGCAAAGTCCTCAACGTTGTCCGCGACCTTATGCAGCACGGCATTGGCCAAACCGGCGGCAGACTTAGCTCCGCTGCGCACCAGCTCAACGCCCTGACTCACCGCAACGCGACCAGGCGTATGCAGATAGAGCATCTCGAAGGCCGAGATACGAAGCGCCATGCGAACACGCGGCGCAACCTTTTTAGGCTTATCAAGAAACTGATCGAGCAGCTCGTCCAAAATACCCTGGGTAGCCGCAACGCCCAGTGCCAAACGAGCGGCAAAAGCGGAATCGCGCTGGTCAATAGCCTTGGCAGATGCGCGAGAGGACAGCACGTCGCGCGCATACATACCGCGGCGATCGGCCTCCATCAGCACATCGAGCGCAAGTTTGCGCGCGGGAGACAGCTTGCTCATGACAAAACACCCCAGATAAGATCGGCGCCCTGCAGGCCAGCAGCCCAAGCAGAAGCGGCCATAGCACGCTTACCATCGGGCTTAACCTCGAGCAACTCAACCGAGCCATCGGAAAGACCCAGGTAAACACGCTTGTTCTTAACGTCAACAGCGCCCTCGCCAAGCGAGACATCGGCCGGTGCAGCATCGAGCACGCGCACGGTCTTGCCGGCAATCACGCATCGGGCAGGCGCGGTATCGGACGAGGCCAGCACATGGCGCACGCAATCAAGCGCAGCCATCTGCGGATCCAGACGCATCTCCAGCTTGGAAATCTTGGCAGCATGGGTAACGAGCGCCTCATCCTGTTCAGTCCACACGGCGGTGCCATCGGCAAGAGAAGGAAGCGTATCGGCAAGCAGTTTGCCGCCAAGCTCACCAAGCTCCATCGTGAGCGCCTCGGCATGCTTACCGGCAACAGACGTAGACGCCTGGGCACAATAAGCGCCGGTATCAACGCCATGTCCAATACGCATAATAGAAACGCCAGCAACCTCATCACCAGCGAGAATCGCACGCTGAATAGGAGCAGCCCCACGCCAACGAGGCAGCAAGGACGCATGAACATTCACAATACCAAGCGGCGCCATATGCAGCACGTCATCCGGCAAAATGCAACCATAGGCAGCCACACAGAAAATGTCAGCCTGGGCAGTCTTAAGCGCCTCAACGACCTCAGGCGTCATACGATTAGCCTCAATAACCGGCAACCCCAGCTCAAGCGCCTTAGCCTTAACAGGAGACGGCTCCAACTTTTTACCACGCCCACGAACAGCATCGGGACGAGTAACAACAAGCGCAATCTCATTACCAGCCTCAACAAGCGAAGTCAGCGAAGGCACAGCAAAATCGGGCGTACCCATAAACACAATACGCATAAAGATCGTCTCCTCTCAACCAAAGCCGAGACGGCTACAAATAACAGCGGAAAGCCAAGTACCCAGCCCATCCGCAATAACAATTCAACAAGAACAAATATACCCAAAACCAAAGAAAGAGCCGCAATAAAAGCAGCTCTTTCAGCAAAGCAATTATCAGCGAAGACGCCCCTCCCTGGCCCAACGGCACCCGGGCGAACCGAGCCAGAACAACGCAGTCCCCGGTGCTGAGCGCCCACATATCGTCCCGCGCGCAGTATCGCAGCAAAGCGAGAATGATTGAGAACGGGATGATATGTGGGTGCTCAGCACCGGGGACGAGGGGACCTACTCGGTTTCGCCCGGTCGAGCGCCGCGGGCCAGGGCGTCCTGGTACTCCTTGACGGCCTTGATCCTCTGCATCGGCTTCAGTCGCTCGAACATGGTGTTACCGTGCAGGTGATCGATCTCATGCTGCAGGCACACGCAGAACAGATCGCCCGTGGCCTCATAGCGAATAAGGTTGGCATCCAAGTCATACGCCTCGACGACGACATGGTCGGGACGCTCAATCTCGCAGCTAATGCCAGGGATGGAAAGGCAGCCCTCGCTAAAGGGCACCAGATGGTCGCTCTGCTCAACAATAACGGGATTGATGAGCACGTACGGGTCGTAGTCGTTCTTGTCGCTGTAGTCGCAGTCGATGGTGACGAGCTGAATAAGCTCGCCGATCTGCGGAGCAGCCAGGCCGCAGCCACCGTTCTCGAACATTATCTTCTTCATCTTCTCGGCAAGCGCCTCGATCGCCGGGGTAATCTCCTCGATGACGACGCACTCCTGGCGCAGACGAGGGTCGGGCGACAGAACGATTCCGTTGGCTTCCATGGCCATCCTTTCGGGTTGTTACATCAAATCATAGGCGTCGACGTCAACGCTCACGCTCACGCCGCGCACAGAGCCCACCTCTTTGAGGCAGGCGTCGATATCATCAGAGACATGGTACCCCACGGGCGACTTCACAAGCAGATGGAAGCGGTAACGGTCCTTGGCTCTCTCGATTACACACGAAGCTGGGCCCAGCACCTGCGGCACCGCGCTGCCCGCCCGCAAAAAGTCGGGCGCGGCGGCATGCCAACGGCGCTTAAGAAGCTTTGCAATGCGCCCGATGTAGTCCTGCGCGTCGTCTCGGTTCGCCGACCACACCAAAATGTTGACCAGGCGAACAAACGGCGGGTACAGCGCGTCGCGGCGCTGATCCAGGTCGTAGTCGGTAAAGATCGAACGGTCGTGCTCAGCGACGGCGCGAATTACCGGGTCATCGGGCAGGTAGGTCTGGATGATCACCTCGCCGGGACGATCGCCGCGACCGGCACGGCCCGCCACCTGTTCCAGCAGGTCGTAGGCGCGCTCCCCTGCGCGGAAGTCCGGCAGCTTGAGGGCGAAGTCGGCATTGACCACGCCCACGAGCGTGACCTCGGGAAAGTCGAGACCCTTTGCGATCATTTGGGTGCCCAGCAAAACGGCGCAATCGGCCGCATCGAATTGCTCGAGCAGCTTTTTGTGCGCATCCTTGCCGCGCGTGGAATCGGCATCCATGCGAATAATGGCGACATCCTCAGGAAGCATCTGGTGCAGCGCGTCCTCGATCTGTTGAGTGCCCAGACCCATTTTTGCCAGGTAGCGACTGCCACATTTGGGGCAACGGCTCGTGGGCGCGGGATACGGCTGCACGCGCCAAGACGAACCGCAGGTGTGGCACTGCAGCGTGTGTGTGCGCTCGTGATACGTAAGCGCGGTGGAGCAGTGGTTGCAGGTGGGCACGCAGCCGCATTCGCGGCACATCAGAAACGGCGCAAAGCCACGGCGGTTATGCAGCAGCACGGCCTTCTCGCGGCGCTCGACCACGCGCTCCAGGCCCTCCATCAGCGGTTTTGAGAACATGGAACGACTGCCGTGCGAGAACTCACGGCGCAGGTCGGCAATGCGGACAGTCGGCAGCACGGCGTGTCTTGGGCGCTCGGGCATCTCGACGCGCGTCCAGGTGGCACCGTTATACGTGCCACGGCGGCAGCGGTCGAGGGCCTCGGCAGAAGGCGTGGCAGAGCCCAACACAAGCGGGCAGCGATAGCGCCGCGCCATCTCGGCCGCCACCTCGCGCGCGTGGTAGCGCGGACTGGAGCCCTGCTTGTAGCTGGTCTCGTGTTCCTCGTCGATGATGATGAGGCCCAAGTCGCTGAGTGGGCAAAAGAGCGCCGAGCGGGCACCCACGACCACACGTGCGGCACCGCTGGCGACCATATCCCACTGGTCCAGACGCTCACCAGCAGAAAGACGCGAATGGAACACAGCGACCGTCTCGCCAAAGCGCGAGCGGAAGCGGCCGACGGTCTGGGCCGTCAGCGAGATCTCGGGCACCAGCACGCAGGCCGAACGGCCGGCCGCCAGCACGCGCTCAATCGCCGAAAGGTAAACCTCGGTTTTGCCGGAGCCGGTGACGCCGTCGACAAGGACCACGTCTCCGTGGGCGTCAAGACGGGCGCGCTCAATCTGCGCGAGCGCCTGCTGCTGGCCGTTGGTAAGTGCGACCGGCGCCTTGCCGCTTGCCGAGGACAGCGTGGTCTGCTCGCTGCATCCACGCCACGCACGTCGCTCCTCCACCACCACGACGCCGCGTTTTTCGAGCGCCTTGATGGTCGCCGACATACTGTTATAAAGCAGGTTGAGGTCGCGCGTCGTGACCGGCCCGCACTGGAGCGCCTCGATGAGCTGACGCTGGCGAACTGCGGTCTTGGGCGGCGTATAGTCG
>CABUKY010000113.1 GCA_902492185.1 uncultured Collinsella sp. | reverse complement strand
GAGGTTCTGCCCCGCACGCTCTACAAGACGCCCGCCGATATCGAGGGCATCAAGCGCTCGGCCGCCATCAACGTGGGCGTGCTCGATTACGTAGGCGAGCACATCGCCGCGGGCATGACCACCAACCAGATCGACCAGATGATCTACGACTACACCGTCGAGCACGGCGGCACGCCGGCCGACCTCAACTATGAGGGCTACCCCAAAAGCGTGTGCACCTCGATCAATGATGTGGTCTGCCACGGTATCCCCTGCGATACGGACGTGCTGCACGAGGGCGACATCATCAACGTGGACTGCTCCACGATCTTAGACGGCTACTTTAGCGACTCGAGCCGCATGTTCTGCATCGGCGAGGTCTCGGCCGAGCGCCAGCGCCTGGTCGACGTCACCCGCGCCAGCGTGGAGGCGGGTCTGGCGGCCGTCAAGCCATGGCTGCCGCTGTCCGTTATGGCCGAGGCCGTGCAAAAGACGGTCGAGGACGCCGGTTTTAGCGTGGTGCGCGAGTACGGCGGACACGGCATCGGTAAGGAGTTTCACGAGGACCCGTTTGTGGGCTTTACCACCGAGGCGCCCGATGTGGACACCATCATGGCTCCGGGCATGGTCTTTACCATCGAGCCCATGGTCAATGCCGGAGCGCCCGACATCAAGATTAGCAAGGGTGACGGCTGGGGCGTGCGCACCAAGGACGGCAGCGATTCGGCCCAGTGCGAGGTACAGCTCGTGGTGACCGAGGACGGCTACGAGCTGCTGAGCTGGTAGCTGTAGATACGCCGGGCTACGCGATGGATATGCCAACCATCGCGTAGCCCGGCGTTTTTATAGCATTTTGCCTGATAAAACCTGTCAAAATAAACCTGTCCCTTTTTGGTAGGTCGAGCGGAGAGGACTGCTTGTGAACATCCTGGTTTTGCTGCCCGTCAACGACCGTCACCGCGCGATCCTCGAGTCGAGCGCTCCGGGCGAAGACTTTATCTACACGAGCGCCGACGCCATCACGTGCGAGCAGGTCGCCAACGCCGACGTGATCTTGGGCAACATAGACCCTGCCCTGCTTACCGCATGCGAGCACCTCCAACTGTTGCAATTGCAGACCGCCGGCTATGACGACTATCTCGCCGCCGCCACCGTGCCGGCTGAAGCCAAGCTGTCTTGCTCGATCGGCGCCTACGGTCAGGCCGTGAGCGAGCACATGTTTGCCATGGTGCTGTCTATGATGAAGCATCTGCCCGGCTATCACGATCTGCAGCGTGAGCATCGCTGGAAGGATTTGGGGCCGGTTACCTCGCTCAAAAACGCCAACGTGCTGGTGCTGGGCGCGGGCGATATCGGCGGCCACTTTGCCACACTCTGCCGCAACATGGGCGCGCACGTCCGCGGCATCAAGCGCCATCCACTCGTCTACCCCATTGTGTTTGAGGACATGGACGGCATGGACGCCCTGTCCGAGCGCCTGGCCGAGGCAGACGTTGTCGCGTCCTTTATGCCCAGCACACCCGAGACCCGCGGCCTGGCGAACGCCGAGTTCTTCGCCGCGATGAAACCGGGCGCCTTCTTTGCCAACGGCGGCCGCGGTGACCTTGTTGTTGCCGACGATCTGGTTGCCGCTCTTGAGTCCGGACACCTTGCCGGCGCCGCAGTCGACGTCACCGACCCCGAGCCGCTGCCTGCGACAAGCCCCCTGTGGGATGCGCCCAACATGCTCATCACGCCGCACGTCTCCGGCTGGTTCCACTTGGAGGCTACGCTCAACAATGTGGTCGACATTGCCGCAGAGAATCTGCGTCACCTGCAAGCCGGCGAGACCCTGCGCTGCTGGATCGAGCACTAATTGTTCCGGCGTTTTGCCAAACGCCGGAACCCCTCGACGCTGCGAGCCCGCCAGAGCGGCAATCTGACGTTCAATCGTCGGGCATGGCCAAAAGGCCTATGCCCTCCTCTTTCACGTCACCTTGCTCGCTCTGGCGGGATCTCGCTGACTTTTGCTCTACCTGCGGCGTTTTAGGGCCCTATCGGCTTGTAATGTCACCGGCATTTGCCCAGATAAAACCTACCAAAATAAAACTGGCCCTTTTTGGTAGGTTTTAGAGCTCCACGCTTTCGGCGCCGTTGATGGTTAGGTTTCGCTCGTAGAAGGCCGTGAGGGCGCGGATAGCGTACATAACGTCGCGCACGCCGCCGGTCTCGTAGCTCGAGTGCATGGCAAGCTGCGGCAGGCCCACGTCCACAGCATGCATGCTCGCCTGTATATTGGACAGATTGCCGAGCGTGGAGCCGCCGGCCATATCGCTCTTGTTGGCGAAGGCCTGCGTGGGCACGTCAGCGTCATCGCAGATGGCCTGGAACACTGCGCGGCTAAAGGCATCGGTGCAGTAGTGCTGATTGGCGGCTTCCTTGATGACGATGCCGCCGTTGAGCACAACCTGATTGCGAGCGTCGCACTTCTCGGCGTGGTTGGGGTGCACAGCATGTGCATTGTCGCAGCTCACGAGCATCGAGGCGGCAAGTGCGCGATGGTACGACTCGTCGTCAAAGCCCAGCGATCCGTTGATGCGGCGCAGCGCGTCGGCCAAGAACGTCGACATGGCGCCCTGCTTGGTCTCGGAGCCAACCTCCTCGTTATCAAAGCAGCAGAAGACCGAGACGTCATGCGCGTTCTCAGCACCCAAAAATGCCTGCAGCGAGGTGTAGGCGCAGGCCAGGTCGTCGAGCTTGGGCGTCGAGATGAACTCGTCAGCCCAGCCCCAAATGCGCGCATCCTGGCGGTTGACCAGGAACAGATCGCGGCCCAGAATTTGCTCGGGCTCAACATCCAGCTCGTCGGCGATCAGGGCGTCAAAATCTCCCTGCTTGAGTTCGCCGGTGCTGATGAGTGGGCACAAGTCGACGGCTCGGTTGGGAGCAAAGCCCTCGTTAACGCCGCGGTTCATGTGGATAGCAAGGCTCGGGATAATAGCGACCTCGCGTTCGGTGGCAAGCAGGCGGCTCTCGATACGGTCGCCCTCGCGTACCAACACGCGACCCGCGAGCGCCAGCGGGCGATCGAACCAGGTGTAGTCGATCATGCCGCCGTAGGCCTCGGTGTTCAGGCGCAGCGTCTCGCCTGCGCCATCGAGCTCGGGCACGGCCTTGACCTTAAACGTCGGCGAATCGCTGTGCGAAGCCGTGAGCTGAAAATGATAGTCACCGGCGACGCCGTCCTCGCCCCACGTCGCGGCCAGGTCCTCGCCCACCTTAAAGGCAACAACGCTCGAGGTGTTGCGCTGCGTGTAATAACGCCCACCCGGTTCGATGTCCCACGCCGCATTCTCGGGCAGGTAGGTAAAGCCCGCCTCGTCGAGCTCGGCCATAATGGTCGCCGCCGTATGGAACATGCTGGGGCATGCCTCGATAAAGTCGATAAGGTCGTTGGCGGCCTCGATATCATCGGCCGTCACATGCGCGCGCTCGGGCGTTTCCTGATCCGTCATGCTCTCCCCTTTCGCTGGGTTGATGGTCCCCTCCAGCATACCCCGCCACGCCAGCGCCGCACTCTTCATTCCGTGCTTAATTCCGCGCCACTCACCAAGTTGAGCCATCATGCCCGCGCTCCTTTTGCGACAATTGCGCTAACAGGACGAGAGGAGCCGTCATGAAGCCACGTAACATTGCCATCACCTGCGGTGTCGCGGGAGTCGCCGTCGGCCTTGCCGCTGCCACCGGTATCGTTTATCACAAGCAAATCAAGTCCGCCGCGTCGCTCAAACGCTTGACCGGCTACGCGGATGGCTATGACCTGTACGCAATCGACATCGCCTACGACTACGATCTCGATCGCATCATCGCCGCTGGCGTGCGCGACGACCAGGCCTACATCGATGCCGTGGTGGCGCAGGTGTTGCCCGGTGTGCCGGCACATGTCCAGGCGCCCCAGTTTGCCTGCAGCGCTTTTGTCGCCGTAGATGCCGAAGGCCGCGTGCGCACCGGTCGCAATTACGACTTTAAGGACGACACCTCGGCGCTGCTGGTGCGCAATCACCCACGCGGCGGCTATGCCTCCATCGGGTTTGCCGCCCTTAACAACTTGGGCGATAACACTCCGCTTGACTCCGTCGCCGGACGCGCCGCGGCGTTGATGGGCCCGTTTGCCCAGCTCGACGGTGTTAACGAATGCGGCGTGTCCATTGCCGTACTCACCCTGGATTCCAAGCCCTGTGACCAGGACACGCAACGGCCCGTCATCAATACCTCGCTCGCCATCCGTCTGGTGCTCGACCGTGCCGCCACCACGCAAGAAGCTGTCGACCTGCTTTCCGCCTACGACATGCATGCCATGGCAGGACGCGATTACCACTTCTTTATCAACGATGCCGCCGGTGACGCGCACGTAGTAGAGTGGGATCCGCGCGATCCGGACCGCGCTTTCAAAGCGACTCCCGTACGCCAGGTTACGAATTTCTACGCCTGCTATGGCGACGAAGTGCTGCCCAACCAAAAGAATGGCGAGCTGGGCCATGGCAAAGAGCGCGCCGTCGCAATCGCCGATGTCCTTGACGCCCATGTCGGTGCCCAAGACGAGGCAGTCGCTTGGAAGGCCCTGCGCGCCGCAGCGCAAGAGCCCAATCCGGAAGACATCACCAGCAATACGCAATGGTCGGTCGTCTTTGACAATACCGAACCCGCCGCCGCTATTACGCTGCGCCGCCACTGGGGCGACGTCGACGCCTTCGCACTGTAAGGAACCAAGCCCGTCGGCCTTACGCTCGCCTGACGTTGTTTACATTTCCATACGCTTGAGCTAACACGTTTTACCCCGTATCAACAGTGTGCGGGGGTAAACTTATGCGCATGTTATAACTTGCCCGGAAGGATTCATCATGCTTAGGATCGGTCTTCTTACCAGTGGCGGCGACTGCCAGGCACTCAACGCCACCATGCGCGGCATTGTCAAAACGCTTATGACCAACAGCGAAGAGCCTATCGAGATCTATGGTTTTGAGGACGGCTACCAGGGCCTTATCTACAGCAGATTCCGTGTCATGACTCCCGCCGATTTTAGCGGCATCCTCACCCGCGGCGGCACCATCCTGGGCACGAGCCGTACGCCGTTCAAGCGCCTGGACACTCCCGAGGCCGACGGCGTCGAGAAGGTGCCGGCGATGGTCCACACCTATCATAAGCTGCAGCTCGACTGCCTGTTTATGCTGGGCGGCAACGGCTCCACCAAGACCGCCAACCGCCTGCGCGAAGAGGGCCTCAACGTTATCGCCCTGCCCAAGACCATCGATAACGACACCTGGGGCACCGAGTTGACGTTTGGCTTTACGAGCGCCATCGACGTCGCTACCAAGTGCATCGACGACATTCACACCACCGCCTCAAGTCACGGCCGCGTGTTCGTTATCGAGATCATGGGTCACAAGGTTGGCTGGATTCCGCTGTATGCCGGCGTCGCGGGCGGCGCAGATGTCATCTTGATTCCCGAGATCCCCTACGACATGGATAACGTCATCAAGACCATCGAGCATCGCATGGAGACCGGCAGCCGCTTTACCATCGTGGCCGTCGCCGAGGGCGCTATCTCCAAGGAGGACGCGGCGCTGTCCAAGAAGGAGTACAAGAAGAAGCTCGCCGAGCGCACGAGCCCGTCAATCGTGTACGACATCGCCAAGGAGATCGAGGCCAAGACCGGTCGCGAGACCCGCGTCGCCATCCCCGGCCACACGCAGCGCGGCGGCCAGCCCGACGCCCAGGACCGCATCTTTGCGACCCAGTGCGGCGTCGAGGCAGCGCTCGGCTGCCTGCGCGGCGAGTTTGGCTACATGATTGCCCTGCGCGACGGCAAGATGTGCCACATGCCGCTCGAGGATGTCGCCGGCAAGCTCAAGTTTGTCGACCCCCAGAGCGATCTGGTGCGCGAGGCCAAGGCGTTGGGCATCAGCTTCGGCGACGAATAGCCTCGGCCGAAATCGCTCCCACCGGAGGCCCCAGGGCCTACCTCCCAAATCGGCCT
>CABUKY010000112.1 GCA_902492185.1 uncultured Collinsella sp. | reverse complement strand
AAGGTTGGGTTCACGAGCCATGCCAAGTGCTCAGGAGCTACAACAGCAATTTGGTGAATATCGAGGCGCTATGCCCCGTCCATCGGATTTCGATCTCTTTTGGAAGGACCGCATGGCCGAGGCCGACGCCGTCGAGCTCGACTATGCGATTGAGGCGGCTTCGGTTGCGGATTCCGCGACCTGTCGGTTTTTCGACCTCTGGTATACCGGCATGTGCGGTGCACGCCTGCATGCCAAGTATCTCCAGCCGGTTTCGGACGAGCCCGTGCCGCTGGTGCTACAGTTCCACGGCTATCCGGGTGCAAGCCGCAGCTGGTTCGAGCAGGCGTCGTTTGCGGGCATGGGCATGGCACTCATCGCTCTCGATTGTCCTGGCCAGGGTGGCCCCTCCGAGGATATTGGTGGATTTGAAGGCACGACGGTTGCTGGGCATATCGTCGCCGGTATCGACGGCGACCCGGCCAATCTTTACTATGTCCGCTTGCACCAGGATATCCGCATTCTGTGCCGTATTGTTCGCGAGCTCGAGGGCATCGATCTTTCCCGCGTATTTGTGAACGGCGCATCGCAGGGCGGCGGTTTGGGCATTGCGACCTGCGCGCTTAATAGTGAGCTTATCAATCGCGCTGCCATCCTCTATCCCTTCCTGTCGGATTTCCGCCTTGTTTGGGATCTGGATGCCGACGATATCGCTTATGAAGGCCTGCGTTATTGGTCGCGTTGGTTTGACGAGGACTCGACTCGTATTGAGGAGGCCTATGCCAAACTGGCGTACTTCGATTCCAAGAACTTTGCCCCCATGGTCAAATGCCCCGTGCTGTTTGGCACGGGCACAGCCGATATCGTCTGTCCGCCGGCGACGCAGTTTGCGGTCTACAACAATCTGGCCTGTGAGAAGCGACGCGAGTTCTTTGAGGGCTTTGGCCACGAGGAGATTCAGGACTTTGACGATCTGATCATTCCGTTTTTCTGCGAGGGAGGGGAGGCTCATGTCTAAGTGCGAGAGCAATATCGACGAGCTGATCGTCCCCGGGCTCGCGGAGATGCCTGGAACGGTTTCGTCAAGGCTCGCAGAATATCGGGACTGGCGCGGTGATGTCCAAGCAGATGTTTCTGATTTAGAGACATGCGCTTCGAATCTTGAGATTCAAGGCCTGGCCATTACGGCGATTGACTTTGTTAACCCCTGCGCCCGTTACTCGGAGGTCTCCTTTGAGCTCGGTGACGATGCGATTCACGCTCGTTTGATCGAGCCTGTCGGTCGTGCCCGAGTGTCTGAGCGCGTGCCGCTGTGCCTGATGTTTCACGACATCGATCGACCCGTGCGTGGATGGCATCACATGACGAGATTTGCCGCCATGGGGTATGCCGTTCTCGCGCTGGATGACGATGTTGCTGGTGCGGACGACCTGCAGTGGGGGATTGCTTCGCCCGCTTTTGTCAAGCGCGTCCGTTGGGGCTGCGCGTTGGCGAAGGTCGCGCGCAATCTTGATGGCATGGATCCCGATCGCATTTTTGCATGGGGCGAGGGTCTTGGCGGCGGTGTCGCGCTGGCGGTTTCTGCTCTGGACGAGCGCGGACTTGCCTGCACGGCGGTTGCCAATCCAATTCCCGGTGGCCTCGAGGCTCTGTCGTCTCGGGTGCGCGGATCGGTGCTCATGGGCACGTCGCTCATGGATACCGTGAGCGACCCCAAGGGTCAGTTTGCCGTATTCAACGGTCTTGAGTGTGACCGGAGGCATATCATCTATGCCAAATACGCTCATGAGCGTATTAACGCGTTCGAAAACGAAGTCGTCGACTTCTTTAACCAAACGTTCTATCCGTGTTCTTTGGCCTAGACGGCCTGGACACTGCCAACAAGAGTGAGCGGCATAGGGCCGCTCGCCAGACAGCTAAGGAGATTCTTGTGGCAACTCAGAAATTCACCGGCGTTATCCCTCCCGTCGTTGTTCCCGATACCGAAGACCACCAGCTCGACGTTGCCTCCTTTGAGCGCAGCATCAACCGCATGATCGATGCCGGCGTCGATGGTCTGTTCTTCTTGGGGTCTTCGGGCGAGGTCGTCTTCTCCACCGATGAGCGCCGTCGCCAGATTATCGCCGAGGCCGTTCGTATCGTCGACCACCGTGTGCCTGTTCTGGTCGGCATCATCGATACCGAGACCGAGCGCATGATTGAGCACGGCAAGGTCGCCCAGGAGCTGGGCGCCGATGCCCTCGTCGCCACCTGCCCGTTCTATGCCCTGCAGGGTATGACCGAGGTCGAGGAGCACTTCCGCATCCTGCACGAGGAGCTCGACCTGCCCATCTTTGCCTATGACATTCCCGTCTGCGTTCACACCAAGCTCCCCTGGAAGCTCCTTGCCAAGCTCGGCGCCGAGGGCGTCCTTGCTGGCGTCAAGGATTCCTCGGGTGATGACATCTCGTTCCGCTACCTCGTTCAGGAGAACGAGAAGAACGGCCATCCGATGAGCATCCTCACCGGTCACGAGGTTGTTGTCGACGGCGCCTATCTCGGCGGCGCTGACGGTTCCGTCCCGGGTCTCGCCAACGTTGAGCCCGAGGGCTACGTGCGTCAGTGGAAGGCCGCTCAGGCTGGTGACTGGGCTACCGTCAAGGCCGAGCAGGATCGTCTCAATGAGATCTCCCACATCTGGGATGTCACCTCGGGCGTCCAGGGCTATGCCGGTGGCGTCGGCGCCTTCAAGACCGCTATGAACCTCATGGGCATCTTCGACAGCCCGACCATGCCGCGCCCGGTGAAGGCCATGACCGGTGAGAACGTCGAGGCGATTAAGAAGGTCCTCCAGGACAACGGCCTCCTTTAAAGCTTTCCCAGGCACCCGACCTCGCCGTTCAACCGTGCGGCCATGACCCATTAGGTCAATGGCCACACGGCTTCTCGGCGATCTCGGGCACCTGGAAAACCTTTACCGCGCTGTGACGGCTAGCCTGACGGCGCATTTCCTGTAGTTGTTTATATCTCCTAAGGAGAGCGACATGGAGAACAAGTACGTTTGCTCCGTCGATATCGGCGGCACCAAGATTGCGACTGCCATTATGGAGTATCCGGCTGATGGCGGCGTGCCCCATCCGGTCTTTGAAGCCGAGGTTCCCACCGAGGCCCAAGAAGGCGGCGAGGCAGTTTTCCAGCGCATCGAGGCGTCCATCAAGGCTGCTCTCGAGGCGAACCCCGATGTCGAGGTCCTCGGTATCGGTATTGGCGCCGCCGGTGTCGTCGACCCCAAGACGGGCGCCATCGCCTACGCCAACGAGATCATGCCCGGCTGGTCTGGCGTTCAGTTGGGGCCGCGTCTGCGCGAGGACCTTGGTCTTCCCGTTGCCGTGGTGGGCGACGTGCAGGCTCATGCTCTGGGCGAGGCCCACTGGGGCGTCGGCAAGGGCAAGTTCTCCGTCTTGTGTCTGGGCATCGGTACGGGCATCGGCGGCGCATATGTCGAGAACGGCCGCGTGATGCAGGGCTTCCACGGTGCTGCCGGTCATATGGGCCACATCGAGTGCTCGGCTGCCGCCGGCATTCCCTGCGCCTGCGGGCGTTCTGGCCATCTTGAGTCTGTTGCTTCGGGCACTTCCATTGGTCGCATGTACGACGAGCGCTTTGGCCGCGTCGACCCCAGCCGTCCTTCGGTCGGTCGCGATGTAAACGACCTGTGCCGCGCGGGCGACGCAAAGGCGACTGAGGTCATCCATGACGCCGGCTTTGCGCTGGGTGCCAGCTTGGGCTCGCTCGCTAACATCCTGGACCCTGAGGTCATCGTGCTTTCGGGTGGCGTGATTCACCAAGGTCCCGATTGGCGTTCACAGACGTGGAAGGATTCGGTACACGAGGGCTATGCCAGCCAGGCGCTCGATCCGCTTCAGGACACGCCGATCCTCATCGGTTCTCTTGAGGGCGATGCTCCGCTCATCGGTGCCGCCGAACACCTTCTTGCGTCGTTGAAATAAACATAGCTACCAAGTGCGCCTTCTGAGGTGCCGCAGATTGACGTGAAAGAGGAGCGAAGCGTACTTCGGTACGCGAGCGACGGTTTGAACGTCAAGGTGCGGTGTCTCAGAAGGCTGTTTTTGAGAAAGGTTGAGTCGAACATGACCGTTGATCCTTTGATCCAGTCCCTGAAGGGCAAGCTCGTCGTGAGCGTTCAGGCGTATATGGGCGAGCCGCTTCGTACGCCCGAGACCATGGCTCAAATGTCTCGTGCTTGCGAGCTCGGCGGCGCCGCCGCCATTCGCTGCCAGGGCCTTGCCGACATTGCCGCCATTAAGGGTCGCTGTGAGGTCCCCGTTATCGGCCTGTGGAAGGATGGGCACGAGGGCGTTTACATCACGCCGACGCTGCGTCCCGCTCGCGCCTGCGTTGCTGCGGGTGCCGATATCGTGGCGATCGACGCCACCGATCGTCCGCGTCCCGACGGCAAGTCGGTCGAGGATACCTTCCGCCCGCTGCACGAGGAGGGTGTGCTCCTGATGGCGGATTGTGCCACCATCGAGGACATTCGCCGTGCGGTTGATATGGGCTTCGACCTGGTATCTACCACGCTTTCTCACGGTGTCGCTGCCATCGACTGCACCATGGCCGATGGCCCCGATCTGCCGCTCCTGCGTCAGGCGACCGAGGAATTCCCCGGTCTTCCCATCATCTGCGAGGGCCGCGTGCACACGCCCGAGGAGGCTCGCGCCGCGATCGATGCTGGCGCCTGGGCCGTTGTCGTCGGCACCGCCATCACGCATCCCACGAGTATTACAAGTTGGTTCAAGGCTGCGCTTGAGGCGTAAGACAGGCCTCGTATCCGCTCGGGGCGGTATACTCAATAAAGGCAATTGATCGCGCGGGATCCGCTGGCCGGGTCCCGCGCTTGTTTTAGGAGGCGCACATGCAAAAGGGAGATGCCATGGATGCGGCGGAGCGCTCGGAGCGCATCCCCGATATCGTCATCATCACCGGAATGTCTGGATCGGGCCGAACGCAGGCCATGCATGTGTTCGAGGACATGGGCTACTTTTGCATCGACAACTTGCCTCCGCGTCTGATCGCCCAGCTTGCCGAACTCGTCGGCATCAATACGGGCGTGGGCAGGCATCTTGCCGTCACCTGCGACCTGCGCAGCCAGGGCTTGTTCGATGAGCTGCTCGATGCCGTTGCCGCACTCGAGGAGCGCGAGATGAGCTGTGACATCGTGTTTCTCGAGGCCTCTGACGAGGTGCTGATTCGTCGCTACAGCGAAAATCGCCGCCGTCATCCCATTGCCAAGCCGGGGGAGACTACGGCCGATGCCATTCAGCGCGAGCGCCTTCAGCTGCAGGGCGTGCGCGACCGAGCCGATATGATTATCGACACGAGCCGTCTGCGTACCTCTGCGCTGCGCAACAAGCTACGTATGGCATTTTCCGAGCTGTCCGACCAGCAGCTCATGGACGTCCACGTGTTCTCGTTTGGCTTTAAGCACGGCATGCCCGTCGAGGCGGACATTATGATCGACGTCCGCTTCCTGCCCAATCCGTTCTACGATCCCGAGATGCGCACGATGACCGGTCTCGATAAAAAGGTCTCTGATTTTGTTCTGGACCATCCCAAGACGCAGGAGTTTTGGAAGGCTTGGACACAGCTGCTCGATACGGTGATGCCAGGCTATATCGCGGAGGGTAAGCCGCAGCTTTCTATCGCCATCGGCTGCACGGGCGGCCAGCATCGCAGCGTTGCCATTGCCGAGGCCACGGCCCGTTACCTGGAAGGCGCTCAGTATCATGTGAGCATCTCCCACCGCGACCTGTCGCGCGCCAACACGAAGGCATAGGCCTGCATGTCGTTTACCGCTGAGGTGCGCGACGAGCTTGCGCGCTGCGAACCCGAATGTGAATACTGCGACTTGTCGACGCTCGCCGCCCTCACGCGCGTGAGTGGTACGCTCTCCCTTGCCGGCTCTGGGCGGTATCGTTTGACCGTTGCGACTGAGACGGGAGCCGTCGCGCGCACGAT
>CABUKY010000111.1 GCA_902492185.1 uncultured Collinsella sp. | reverse complement strand
GTGGCTTGCCGCCGTGAGCCGCTGGAAGGAGGCAGCATGTCTGATGCCGTTCGTGCCGAGAAAATCGCGCACGAGGTCGACTATGCCGCCCACCAGCTGGCCCAGGCGGGCCGCTTGGACCTGACGCACGAGTTTATCCAGCATGGCGACGTGACGGTCTATGCACATGTGACTTCGGTAGCGCGGGCGAGCCTGTCCTTTGCCGAGCGCTTGGGCCGTGTTGGCATTTCGGTCGACCGTGCCTCGCTGCTGCGCGGAGCCTTGTTACACGATTACTTTCTCTACGATTGGCATGACCCCGATCCGAGCCATCGACTGCACGGATTTCGGCATCCATTTTTTGCCCTGGCACGTGCCGAAGAGGATTTTGAGCTGACGCCGCGCGAACGGAATATTATCGCGCGACATATGTTTCCGCTGGTGCCAGTGCCGCCGACGTGTCGCGAGGCATGGATTGTGTGCCTGGCTGATAAGTGGTGCGCACTGTGCGAGACGGTCGCCGGCCGTCTGCCGCGCAAGGACGAGGCTGACGATGGCATGAGTAAAGCATCGAGCGAAAAGAGGAGAGGGTAGACGGTGGAAACCGCGATTGATATGGCGTTTGGCGGCGCGACGCTTGCCGCCTGTCCACTCTCGGCACTGGTGCTCTCGTTTGCCTTTTACGGGTTTTGCGGCTGGGCATGGGAGTCGACAGTATGCGCCATGCTTAACCAAGGACGCTTCGCCAACAGCGGATTCTTGCTGGGGCCGTGTTGTCCTATCTATGGTGTGGGCGGCATCGCCTGCTGGCTTTTGCTGCGCGGGATTCCGGATGCCTCGGGCCAGTTTGTCGCGGCGGCGCTTGTATGCAGCGTAATCGAGTACAGCGTGGGCCTTCTATTGGAAAAGACAACAGGAGCGCGCTTTTGGGATTACTCGCACCTGCCGTTTAATTTGCATGGACGCATCTGTCTGTACTGGGCCTGCGCGTTTGGCCTGGGTGCGCTGTGCATTTGCCGTTTAGTGGAGCCGGCATTGCTGGGGCTGCTTGGCCATCTGCCGGTGCTGATTGTGCGGCTGGCGGCCTTTATCGTCGCGGTCGCGATGATGGTCGATGCGGTGTGCTCTTTGGCCAGCTGGCGCCGTTTGTCCGATCAGCTGGAGCGTGTGCGCGCCGACCTTGCCGACCGCATCAACGAGTCGCTTGCCGACGCGTCTGACTCCATGCTCGAACGTATTCCCGATTCGGCGATCGACTCGGTGGCGCAGACGCATATCCGCAGCCGTGCCGTTAACGCGTGGCTGGCCGAGCTGGGCGACGCAACGCTCGATGCCCTGCGTGAGAAGGCTTCGATGCCGACGTTTATCTCGGACGGCGCTCATGGCCTGGCGCTTGCCGCCCGCCGCGTGGCTGATGCCGCGCCGAGCGTGCCCCATCCATCGCTCGCCCGTCTCCGTGCCGGCAGGCGCGCGAACCGTCCGGTGCCGAGTGTGTCGCTCAGTCGTCGCGACCTGCGCTTCTTCAATGCCTTCCCGCGCTTGCGCATCAACCGCTACGAGGGTGTCATTCGAGCAACTAATCTCCGCGACCGCGCTCACGAGCTGTTTCGGCGCTAGCCGGGACGGGCGCGCTCACGGCCCCCTTGCTCGCGTATTCCCGTTCGTTTCGCGCCCGTTGCTGCGTCGTTTCCAAGATTGCGGCGCCGTTTCCATTCGACAACGCAGCGTTTAACAACGCCGCATCTGGTCTACACCAGTTGTCCCTCGGCCGCATTATGGGCGCCGACAACGTTCATACGACCAAGGGAGAGCGAATGTACGATACGGGTTCGACAACGTTTATGCTCATCTGCACCATGCTCGTTTTTTTAATGACACCGGGTCTGGCGTTTTTCTATGGCGGCCTGTCCAGGCGCAAAAATGTCATCAACACCATGCTCATGTGCTTTGGCGCCATTGGTCTGGTTGGTGTGCTGTGGATTGTTGCCGGCTGGTCTCTGGCCTATGGCGGCGACGGTTCGAGTCCGTTTATTGGAGGCCTTGACCAGCTGCTGTGCCTGCCGGTGCTCAACCAGGTGCTGCAGGCGGCCGAGGGCAACGCCGCGGACGGCGCCGCCTACCCCCAGATCATCAACATCGCCTTCCAGATGGCATTTGCCATGATCACGGCTGCTATCGTCACGGGCAGCCTGGCCGGCCGCGTCAAGTTTGGTGCCATGACGGCCTTCCTGGGCATTTGGCTGCTCGCGGTCTATGTGCCGCTCGCCCACATGGTCTGGGGCGGCGAGGGCTCCTTTATCGGCGACATCATCGGCGCGCTCGACTTTGCCGGCGGCGACGTAGTACACATTTCGTCCGGTCTCACGGGCCTGATTCTCTGCTTAATGCTCGGCCGTCGTCGTGGCTTTGGCATGGTGAGCTATCGTCCGCATAACGTGCCGTTTGTGGCGCTGGGCGCCGGTCTGCTTTGGTTTGGCTGGTTTGGCTTTAACGGCGGCAGCGAGTTTAAGGCCGATGCCGTGGCGGCACTCGCCATCCTCAACACTGTGACGGCCAGCGCGGCGGGCATGGTCTCGTGGCTTGCCGTCGAGCGCGTGCACACCGGTCGCCCCACGCTGGTGGGCGCCAGCACCGGTCTGGTTGCGGGCCTTGTGGTGGTCACGCCGGGTGCGGGCTTTGTCGAGCCGTGGGCGGCGCTGGTCATGGGCCTGATCGTCTCGCCTGTCTGCTACCTGGCCATCAGCCATCTTAAGACCAAGTTTGGCTACGACGATGCGCTCGACGCGTTCGGTTGCCACGGCATCGGCGGCATCTTGGGCGGCGTGCTCACGGGCCTGTTCTGTGTGCCGGAGCTCTCGTGGACCGGTAAGGGTGGCCTGTTCTACACGGGCGACGTGTCGCTGCTCGTCTCGCAGATTTTGGGCATTGTGGTGACGGTCGCTATTGTACTGGTGCTCGACTTGGTGATCGCCGCGGTGGTCAAGGCGCTGTTCCACGGCAGCCTGCGCGTGGACGAGGCCGACGAGGCGCTGGGCCTGGATGCGAGTCAGCACGGCGAGAGCGCGTATCCCTCCTTCTCGGGACTCGATTAGCAGCTTCCCCAGGCTCCGCACCTCGCCGTTCAATCGTCGCGCGGCTTTCCCAGGCACCCGAGATTGCCCCTCAAACCGTCGCTTGCGTACCGAAGTACGCGGCGCTCCTCTTTCGGGGCAATCTCGGGCACCTCGAAAACCCGCGTCATTGAATGGCAATTCATTTCTTTATTAAAGAGAGGAATTCATTATGAAAAAGATTACGGCTATCGTGCGCCAGGAAAAGCTTGAGGTTCTTAAAGACGCGCTGTTTGCTGCCGATGTTCGTGGCATGACTATTAACCAAGTGCAGGGCTGCGGCGCACAGCATGGCTGGAAGGAATACGTACGCGGCAACGAGCTGCTTGTCAACATGATCCCTAAGGTACAGTTCACCCTTATTTGCGCCGACGAGTATGTCGACGGCATTGTCGAAATTATCTGCAACGCCGCACGCACCGGAGCCGTCGGCGATGGCAAGATCTGGGTCGAGCCGGTCGAGGAAGTTATCCGCATCCGCACCGGCGAACACGGCCCCGCTGCGGTGTAGGACAATCTTTCGCCTGACGGGCGTGCCTCTCTTGGGGCGCGCCCGTTCTCGTCTACAATATCGTGCAGACGAAGGAGAGGCACGCCCATGATCAAGATGTTTGCGAGTGACTTAGACGGAACGCTGCTGAACGCCCTGCACGAGGCAGATGGGACCATCCGCCGTGCCATTCGTGAGCTGACCGAGGTTGGCTTGCATGTGGTTCCCGCGACCGGGCGCTCGACGTTGCCAATCGGCGAGCATGGCTTCACGGGGCTGGCGCTCGATGCCTGCTGCTCCAATGGGTCCATCGTGCGCGACAGTCATGGCGAGGTGCTCAAGACCTGGACCATCGATCCGCAGATCACCGAGGAGCTGCTCAAGGAGTTTCCGGACATTTGCTTCGACTGCTCCACGCCCGACGGCATGTTCTCGAGCGGTTCGTTCGAGATGCACCAGGCGGGTTTTAAGAAGGACAGCCCTATCAAGCGCATCGTGATGCGCGGCATGCGCGCGCGTGGCGGCTATCACGAGGAGCAGTATTTCGACCAGTCGATCGGTGACATCCTGCGCCACGATGTGTGCAAGATCAATTGTCGCGTGACCTCGCCCGAGCTGGAGCGCGACCTTAAGGCATATTTGGCCGAGCGATCGGACCGCGTGGTCAACGCGCCGTTCGATCCGGTGATGTTCGAGATCACGGACGTGGCGTGCAACAAGGGCGAGAGTGTGGCCTGGCTGGCGGGTTACTACGGTATTGCCGAGGACGAGGTCGCGGTTTACGGCGACGGCGGCAACGACATTGCCATGCTCAAGCGTTTCCGCCACAGCTACGCGACCAAAAACGCTAGCGATGCAGCCAAGGCCGCCGCGAGCGCGACCATCGGCAGCTGCATGGTCCACGCCGTTCCCAAACACATGCTCGCCACTATGCATAAGCAGAACTCCCGCACCATCATCGAATAATGTGGCAAAGGGACTGCCCTTTCGTCACATCCAAAATATTGCCTTTACGTGTTGATGCACACGGTGTGCAATAATACTCGCACTGTGCAATAGCGCACAGGCTGAGTAACAAGGAGGACGCTTGTCCCAGCTCGAGAAATGCGATCGCCGGTCCCTTCGCTCGCAGCGTGCCCTTCGCCAGGCGCTTGCCAGCGAGCTTGCCGAAAGCGGCGACCTTTCGCGCATTAACGTCGCGTCGCTCACCGAGCGTGCCGGCCTTACGCGCCGCACGTTCTATTCGCACTACCGCGATATCCCCGACTTTATCAATCAAATCGAGGACGGCTTGCTGGCCGAGATCCGTGAGCGCATTGAGCTCATCACCGCAGCTCAGCTGCCTGATCTCTATCACAACATCGATGAGCTCGAGCCGGCGCCCGGTTCGGTTGAGCTGCTGCGTTATCTTGCGGCCAACCGCGACTTAATCGGTGCGCTGCTGGGCCCTGGCGGCGACCCCGCCTTCATTAAAAAGATTATCGATACCGCGCGTGAGGCCGTGGTGCCTCGTGCACAGACGGGCATCTTGGGCCTGGCGCTGGGCACGTTCTTTGACTACTACGTTACCTATGTCGTGAGTGCCGAGGTTGGCCTGATCCAGCGCTGGTTTGAGCGCGGCCTCACCGAATCGCCCGAGGCCATGGCGCGCATTATGACGGTTATCGCCTTTGTGCGCCCTGGTGACCTGTATGGCCAACCCATCGATATCAACGTGCCGGAATACGGCATGAAGCTATTGAACCTACAGCTCGAGGACGCGGCCGACACCGCCGCAGCCGTCGAGTCCAACAACTAAGAGGAGAGACAATGAGCAAACTCGTCGAGGGCATTAAGGACCGTATGGTCGCTGCCGCGCGTGAGGCTGCACCCGCCGTGGTGGATGCCGCGCAGAAGGCCGCGACCGCGGCTGCTGAGAAAGTTGCCGAGGCAGTTGCCGATGCCAAGAACGCGGCAGGGGAGACGTCCGTCGCTAGCGAGCCCGCCACCGCCGCTGAGCCCGTAGCCGCCGGCCAGGCCCCCGAAGGCGCGATCTTCAACCCCGAGAACGCTCGCGGCAGCCTGCATCTGGGCATCGACGTGGGCTCCACCACCGTTAAGCTCGCCGTGCTCAACGACGACAACCAGATCGTCTACGCCAAGTACCAGCGCCACCACACCGACGTCCGCGCCTGCGCCCGCGACCTGTTCGAGGGCGCTGCGACCGTGCTGCCGACGGCCCAGATGACCTGCGCCATTACCGGCTCGGGCGGCCTGCTGCTGTCCCAGTGGCTCGACCTGGAGTTTGTCCAGGAGGTCATCGCCAGCAAGCGCGCTGTCGAGACTCTTATCCCGGCCACCGACGTTGCCATCGAGCTGGGCGGCGAGGACGCCAAGATCATCTATTTCGACAACGGCATCGAGCAGCGCATGAACGGCACCTGCGCCGGCG
>CABUKY010000110.1 GCA_902492185.1 uncultured Collinsella sp. | reverse complement strand
AGTTCCAAGAGGCCACGCATGTGAGCATTCCTTGCCCCTTCTGCGGAGCGTCCTTTGAGGGCGAGTCAGCGCAGCGTGTGTTTGAGTGCCCGTCCTGCGGCAATAAGATCGGCATTGCGGACCTGCTCAAGCCGGGGACGTTTAGCAAGCGCCTGACCATGGGCGTTGGTGCGGAGTATGTGCCCGAGCAGGGTATTCCCTGCGAAATCTCGCCGCAGCAGGCACGTGCCAACGCGCTGCAGCTGGTGCGCCAGTATCCGGATGCCTTTGCCGGGCACGACGTGGAAGACGCGATCCAAAACGACATGATGCTCTTCTATTTCCCCATGGCGCTGGCGGACTTGCGCATGATGGCGAGCTTCCCGGGCAAGGGCCTGAGCAAGGAGGCCTTGGTGTACTACGAGGTGCTCGACTGGGCATACCCCAGGGCAAACTACCTGGACGTTCGCCTCATGGGCATTTTGGAGCCGTGGGACTTTGCCAAGGTCGGTCCGTTCGATCCCGCCATGCAGGAAGGTGACTTTCGCGTTGTCTCAGTCGATGCGTCTACCAAGGACCAGGTGGTCATTGATAAGTTGGCGCTCGACGTTGCGGGCAACGACGCCGAGGCTGTACTGGGGCTCAATAAAAAGAGCATTCGCATGTGGGCGCGCAAGGCCCGCAAACATAAGGACGGCCTGGTGATGGTGCCGGTCTACTTTGTCGATCGTCCGGCGACAGACGGCCGCGATGGCGAGCAGGTGCGCATTGCCGTAAACGGCCAGACGGGCCGCGCGGCCGCGGTGGTGTTTAGCGACAAGCGCGAAACGCATATCGTGGCGTCGCTCAGCCCGAGCCTGCATCTGTCCGGTGAGAGCACCGTGCACGCCACGCCCGTCGAGGTCAAATACGTTAAATCGCCCTTCCTGTACCAGATCGTGCGCCGTGGAGGCGGCGAGCAACCGCGCCAGGTTGCAGCGGTTGCCGAGGGTTCCTACCGAGAAGAAAAGCCCAAACGCAAGGGCTTGTTCGCTGCGATCTTTGGGAAGTAGGGAAGCGCAGCATGGGACGGCTCGCAGGCATGCGGGCTGCCGTCCGGTAGTTTGGCAGGGGGTAGATGTAAATAAACGGTGGAGCGGCTGCAAAAGAGCCGCCTCGCTGGGCAAAATCAGGTTGTGCCGCGGAACCCGCTCCTCAGTTAGTCACACTTCGGAAGCGCAGGCAACGCAGACGCAAGTGTCTTAAGGGCCGGCTGCAACCGGCCCTTTTCTGTGGCAGCCAATGGGCCCACATCAGACGAAGGTCGCGTTTTTGCCTGTCAGGTCACGCTCGCCAGTCACGGCTAGAATGTCGTTGCCGGCGTCCATGACCGGTATTGTTTCGTAGCGTGCGCCTCAACCGCGGGTGCGCCTGCGACGGCTGCGGTGGTTTCGGTCGCAACGTGCTGCTACCCTTGCGTTTCGCCATTAGTCGCTTCGTTGATGGCGCGGTACTCGGCACTCAGCTCGCGCGCCAGCTCTTCCTTGCTTGGAAGATACGGCAGGTATTTGGCGGTAAACACTTGGTCGTTGTCTTCGGGCAGCGTGTACTCGACGATCGAATCGCTTTTGTCCGCGCAGAGCACGATGCCTATGGGCGGATTGTCGCCTTCGTTCATGAGCTCACGCGTGTAGTAGTTCACATACATTTGCATCTGGCCCAGGTCCTGATGCGTAAGGTCATCGGTCTTAAGGTCGATGAGCACGAAGCAGCGCATCAGATAGTTGTAAAAAACAAGGTCAATATAGAAATGGCGTCCATCAAAGGTGATGCGCTTTTGGCGCGCCTCGAAAGCGAAGCCACGGCCAAGCTCCAGCAGGAACTTCTGAAGATGCGTGATGAGCGCCTGCTCTAGATCGCTCTCGCGAAACGTAGCATCGTCCGAGAAACCTAAAAACTCCAGTACATATGGGTCGCGGATGATATCCTCGGGGCGACGAGCCGGGGCGCTCTCTTGGATTTCCTGGGTGACGGCCTCTTTGTCCTTGCTGGCAAGTAGGCGCTCGCGGAACATGGTGTTGATCTGGCGTTCGAGCTGACGCGTGCTCCAGCGAGAATCGGCGCATTCGTTCATGTACCAGGTGCGAGCTTCGGGGTCAGGAATGCGTATTAACCTGCGGTAATGTGTCCAGCTCAATTCGGGACGCAGTGAGTCCCGAATTGGAAATGCAAGATAGAACTGACGCATTTTGCGCAGCTCTCTTGCTTCAAAACTTTTACCAAAATCCTTGGTAAGTCTGATTGCGAGGGCCTTGAGCAGCGCCTCTCCATACTTGGCGCGCCCCTCTCCGCCCTGTTCATCAACAATACTCTTGCCGATCTCCCAATATGCCTCAACCATCGCAAAGTTAACGGCGGTATAGGCCTTGTCGCGAGCGGCGTTGAGAATCGAGGAGACCTGCTTGTAAAAACCTTCGGGCACGATTGCCGATTCTCCACGGTTTACCAGTTCGCCCATCACTGTCGCCCCACTTTCCTTTTGTGGAATGCGTCTTTATCGCATTTAGTTTAAAGCCTCGCGCGGACACGAATTGCTGTGCTGTCTGACATCTTCGCATGGGGCCTTGCGGTGACTAAAATGTGACCATAGAGGCAGTTTTAGCGAATCCCACGGGAGTGACGCGTATGGACAATAACACGCTGCTATTCCAGGACAAAGGTTCGGGTAGGTATAAAGACGTCAAGATCTACCCCAACCGTATTGAGGTGCTCAAGAAGGGCACTTTTGGTGGCAAGCACACCGAGATTGTCTATCTTAAGGACATTACGGGGGTCAACAGGATCAAGGGCCGCGATGTTTTTCTGCGTAACAGGCTGTTGACTGCTTGTGTTTTTAGCCTGAGCAGCCGTGCGAAGGCCCAGGAGTTTGTTAACGCGCTGAACATGGTGATATAGCCTATGGCGGCGTTTGGGCCAAGGTAAAAATCGGGGGCACAGAACGGTGTCCTGCGCCCCCCATTGAGTCGATGTGTCTAAAAGGCCGGCTTGCCTATTCGCTACCGTCCCCAGCGTTTTCGCGGTCGTTGGCAAGCATTGCCGCGCCGGCGACCGTCGTCGCCACGGCGGCAGCGGCGAGCCCGGCGGCAATGCCGGAGCCGTCGCCCGTGTCGGCGAGTTTTCCGCCCGAGCCCTTGCCCTTGTTGTCCTTGCCGTTCTTGTCGGTGCTGCTCGCGTTGGTGCCGTTGCCGGTGCCGGTGCCGCCTGCACTGCCCGAGGCCGCTACGGTAAAGCTTGCGGCTCCGTCGGTGGCAAGCGTGTAGTTTTGCGCCGCGTCGCCCAACAGGCCTTTCGCACGCACCCAATACGTCCCCGCGGCAAATGCCTCGCCCTCGGCCATTGCCGTGCCCGGAGCGCCGTCCGCGTCGTGCACAAACTCGAGCTGGGCCGTGCAGGCATCGGTTTCGAGTTTGCCCTCGAGTGATGCCGCAATCTTGGCGCGCACGTCTTCGCCGGCCTTAAGGCCTTCGAGCCCCTCAAAGTGGGGTGTCAGTGCGCGCGGATCGATATCGATGGGCACGGATCCCTGCAGCCCCGTAACGGTCTCGTTGCCCAAGGCGTCGACATCCACGTATTCGATGGTAAACGCATGGCCCGAAGCCGCCACGTTGAGTACGTTGCTGCTGTCGACAAGGCGGAAATGGCCCTCGCCAACGGTCTTGCCATCCTGGAGCGAGGCATCGCTCAGCGAGTCGCCGTACGTCATGCGCATGCGGGTCGGGAGGCAGCACGAAGCCGACTGCGTGTGCTTCGTATCGTAATTGTAATTGCGCTGGTAGATGCTCCGGGCCAGCGCCGCATCAACAAAGTCGGATGCGATGATGCCAATGTGCTTGAGGTAATCTGACTTTGTATCCTCGGTGCCGCTGGGATTGATGTACGGGCTCTTGTACAGATGCTCGTTGACTACTCGTGCCGAGGTAAAAGGATTGCCTCCGTGCGACAAGCCCGTGCAGCTGGTGTAGTTGATAGACCAGCATCGCTCCTGGACTTGCACCTCGGCCCCGGCATCGTCCACGACGTCCACCTTGTTGCACGTGCGCCCGGTCGTTTCCTTCAGCGCATTATCGACCCAGCTGAGCTTGTCGGTTCCCGTGAGTTTGTACTTGTCCTGGGCATATACCTTGGTGCAATAGGGCTCTTCATTGCCCGTTTCCCCTATGGCTTCAAATCCCCGCGCGTCTTGGACGAGACACATCGACTGCCCGGAATGCGCCTTGATCTTGTCATCCCATTGGGTGAGGTCGAGGCCCCACGTGTGGCCGCTTACGCTGTTGCCGGCGAGCCCAAATCGACGCAGCAGGACGATCTTTCCGCGCACCTCGCCCAGCGTGGGGACGTGGCTCGACGTGTAGAACAGGTTGGGGTTATCGGCCATAACCTTGGCGAAGGCCGTCGTTATGCTTTCGTCGGTAGCCTCATCGTTGCCGCGCGATGCGAGCATGATGAGCGCTTCTGACGGGTTTTCGTTCAAAAACGTTTTGAAGTACCCGATGACATCGGAGAGATGCAGATAGTTCCCGTCTTTTTTGAGTAGGTAGAAAATCCCGTGGTCGATGCCGGGGTCATCGCCCTTTCCGAGCCGGATATCAAAATAGCGAATGCCTTCGAGCAACTGCGTGGGAATGTAATCCTGCTGGCATTTTACTTGCGAGGATTGGGGCTCAGTGTCGTTGTCCACGCTGCAGGTGCCCGAATCGTGCGTACCCGGGATGCTCAGCTCGTCGAGGAACTTGTTGTCGTCGACGTATTTCATCCAACATGGTCCGTCGACGTAGCTGCTGTACGTGATCCAGTCGAGGCTGCTAACCGTGGCATCGTTCTTTTTCATGTCGTAACCGATAAGTTCGAGCTCCCACGGAATGCTCTTACTCTTATGGCAGATCTTATTGTTGTCCTGGTCTTTGCCGTTCGATTCTATTGCCAGGTACTTAATGTCTTTTTTCTCGGTTTCTTTCTCGACCGTGCGGTCTCGGATGATGTAGGTTCCGTTTGATTGACGCTCGAACGCAAAAGCGCGGCTGGGCTTGTTGTCATACTCGCCGCCCCATACGTGGATGACCTTTCCATCTTTGTCCGAGTCGTCGTCGACCGACCAAATGCTGTAGCCCGTCTTTTATGCTCTTCGAAATTGAGCAAGGTGCGGATGGCGTACCAGTTTGTATCGTCATTCTTGGTCGTTACGTTCTCAAGGATGAGCTTGCTGGACGTGCCGTCGTTAAACAGGTGACAGACGTTGCCGCGAACGTTGCCGTCTTGGTTGACGCTCGCGGTGCGAAAATAGCCCGCGGGGCGAAGGCGAATGACGAAATTGTGGAGGCTGTCCGACGGTGCGGGTGTGTTGTCTGCAAATGCCGCTCGCAGGGGAATGCCCGGCGCTGCGGTTTCGGGCAGGCTTGCAAGTGGTGACAACGCCGCAAGCCCTAGGCCCAGCGTAAACGCTCGGCGGCTGATGGCATGGTGTTCGGTCATAACTTCTCCATTCGCAGAGTGCGGTTATGCGATAGTTTTGGTCACTATACTGCCCAGATGTTTAAAGATGCTGGTTTAATTGTCTGCGCAGCGCAATAAATCGGTGGGCGGACGTGTTGGGGTGTTTGTCGTTTTCGTACTGTTGCCACATTTGGGGCGGTTCCGGCGTCCGGCACCCTCGCGTTCGTCGGCTACCGGCATAAGAAAGGGAGGGTCGGTTTACCGGCCCTCCCTTAGTACGAAACGCTGGGGTACCGTCGCTTGTTTGCACTGCGACCGTGTTTCCCGTTGCGCTCGCCAGTCGCTTAGCGCTTGATCTCGATATCCTCAAGCTTGACGTCCATGGCCTCGGTCTTGGCCTCGGCAATGTCGTCGGCAAATTCCAGGGACTTCATCATGGTCTCGACGGCATCCTTGTGTTCCTCGACGTTGTCGATGCGCACGTACACGCTGCCGCCGTCAACGTCGGTGAAGTACTCGGTCGTCACGCCGCCCGAGTGCGTGTAGGAAGCGTTGCGCCAAGTCTTGCCGTTGTACTTGACGGGGTCATTCTCGGTCCACTCAAAGCTGGCGTTCCACTTTGCCTCGTAGTCGAACAGCTCGTCGGCGTTCTTGTCAGGATCGAAGACGGGGATGAAGCGATCGCTGGCGTGCTCGCTCT
>CABUKY010000109.1 GCA_902492185.1 uncultured Collinsella sp. | reverse complement strand
TTGGGCCCCGTCATGGTCGGCCCCAGCTCATCGCACACCGCCGGCGCCCTGCGCGGCGCCCAAGTTGCCGCCAGCCTGCTGGAAGGCCGCATCACCAAAGTCACCTTTGGCCTGTGGAACTCCTTCGCCCACACCTACCGCGGCCACGGCACCGATCGTGCGCTCGTCGCGGGCATACTGGGCCTCGACACCGATGACGAGAACATCAAGCAGGCCTTCGACCTCGCGCGCGAGCAGGGCCTCGAATATCACTTTGACATCAAGGGCGACGACGCCTCCATCCACCCCAATACCGTCGACATCGACATGGTCGATGACACGGGCGCCACGGCACAGGTCCGCGGTGAAAGCCTTGGCGGCGGAAAGATGCGCATCAGCCGCATTAACGGCGTCGGCGTCGACATCTCGGGCATGTATTCCACGCTCTTCGTGGCACACAAGGACGTCCCCGGTGTACTCGCCGCGCTCACCAACCTGCTCGCCTACGCCCACGTAAACATCGCTTTCTGCCGCACCTACCGCACCGAAGTGGGCGGCCAGGCCTACTCCGTCTTTGAGACCGACGGCGCGCCCGACGACACCGTCGTCCCCATGCTGCGCAAGCTCGACAATGTCGATTACGCGACCTTTATCGAGCTCCCCGGTTCTGCCTCGTCGCTATCTCCCGGCGTCTCGGCCAAGGAAATCTTCGACGACGGCGAGCAGCTGCTCGATGCGTGCGAGGAACTGGGGCTCAGCATTGGCGCCGTCATGGCCGTTCGCGAGGCGCGTCTGACCGGCGAGGCCCACGCCGTCGCTGCTATGCGCCGCGTGCTCGACGTCATGCGCGAGGAGACCACGGCCCCCCTCGCCAATCCGCAGCGTTCGCTCGGCGGGCTTATCGGCGGCGAGGCCAAGCTTGTCGAAGCCACCGGCCGCAACGATTTGAGTGCAAGCCTGATGGGCCCCGTTCAGACCGACGCCGTGGCCCGCGCCATGGCCGTGCTTGAGCGCTCCGCCACGATGGGAGTGATCGTCGCCGCCCCCACGGCAGGCTCCGCGGGTGTCGTGCCCGGCTGCGTGTTGGCGCTCGCCGATCGCCTGCAGCTCGACGACGAGCAAGTCATGGACGCGCTCTACTGCGCAGCCGCCATCGGCCTCAACCTCACCACGAGTGCCTGCGTCGCCGGCGCCGAGGGCGGATGCCAGGCCGAGGTGGGAAGCGCCGCCGCCATGGCAGCCGCCGCGCTGGTGCAGATGCTCGGCGGCACGCCCGAGCAGGCGCTCGACGCCAGTTCCATCGCGCTGAGTAACCTGCTGGGCCTCGTTTGTGACCCCGTCGGTGGCCTCGTGGAGGTGCCCTGCCAAAACCGCAACGCCATCGGCGTGGCAGCGGCCTTTAGCTCGGCACAACTCGCCCTCGCAGGCATTAAGAGCTTGGTGCCGTTTGACCAGATGGCACATGTCATGCTCTCGGTGGGCCACGCGTTGCCAGCCACGCTGCGCGAGACGGCAAAGGGCGGCATCGCGCAGGCTCCGGCCGCACTTTCGGCCTGTGCAAAATGCGGTGTGTGCGGATAGCGGCTAAGAATGACTCAAAGGTGGGACAAATGTCCCACCTCTTTTGAATGCCACCGTTTCCGTACCACAAACAGCAGGGCAATCGCTATAATGCAAGCCCAGTAAAAACACGATGACCCGCAAGGCGAAAATCGAAGGATATGCATACGATGTCGCAAAACGATCGAACTCAACTGATTCCCGATCCGCAGCAGCCGAGCAGGCACACCGGCGGCGTTCAGTCGCCGCGTCCTATCGCGCCGAACCACGGTCAGCAGCGTAGTGCAGCAAACGCTTCCCAACGCCCGAACCAACAGCGACAGCAGCGTCAACAACGTCAGCAGCGCCAGGCAAACGGCAATGCGCCCAAGCAGCCCCCCACGCACGCTCGAGGCGATCGTGGCCCCGCGTGCAAGCCCAACGACAACAAAAAGTCAGGCAAAAAGACGACGCTCTTTGTCGTCCTGGGTCTAATCGTTATTGTCTACATCGTAGGCGTCGTAGCGTTTTCGCAGGTAGCCTACCCCAACACCACCATCGCCGGCGTCGACGTCTCGTTCTCCAACGCTTCGTCTGCCGCCACCAAGGTCAACTCGGCATGGAAGCACTATAAGCTCACCGTGACAGGAGGTGACTTTAACTGGACCTATCAGCCCGAGTCCGATGAACCCATCGTCGACGGAGAGGCTGCCGCAAAAGAGATCATCAGCCACAACGAAGCCTTTGTATGGCCGGTCCGCCTTGTGGAATCCTTAAGCGGCAAGACCAAAACAACCGCTACCTCCAACGAAGTCGATCTTGATCAAGACGTCGACTTGTCCATGCTCTCCGACACCTTTGACCAAAAGAAGTTTGAGAAGGATCTAGGCGCCGCCATCGACGAGTTTAACGAGGGCCGTTCGGGCACGTTCGAGGCCAATAGCTCCTTTGACGAGCAGGCCGGCAAGTTTACCGTCGAGAAGGCGCGCTCCAACGAAAAACTCAACCGCGAGCATGTAATTAAGTATGTCGAGCTCGAGCTTGCCTCGCTGGCCGAGACCGTAGATCTTTCCAAGCTCGGCAACGATGCCTATGAGCCGCTCAATGGAACGCTGACCGATGATCAGATTCAGGCCGCATGCGATGCCGCCAACAACTTCCTGGGCGTCAACGTGACCCTCAAGCTCAACGGCGAGGATGCCGGAAAGGTCGACGGCAGCTCCGTGTTGCAGTGGATCAGCTTTGCCGATCCGGCCAACCCCACGCTCGATACGTCGCAGATCAGTAGCTGGGCAGCCGAGCTCGCCAACGGCTTTAATACCGTGGGCTCCACTCGTTGGTGGACGCGCGCCGATGGCAAGCAGTGCGCCGTCGAAGGCGGCGACTTTGGTTGGTCCATCGACAGCAGCTCGCTCGCCAAGCAGGTCGAGGACGCCATTAACAACAAGCAGACCGGCGAAATCGAGATCAAGTACTCCCAGAAGGCCGATACCTTTACCGCAAAGGGAGAGCCCGACTGGAAGGCATACATCGATGTCGATCTGTCCGAGCAGCACGCGCGCTACTACGACGAGAACGGCAATATCGTGTGGGAGGCCAACTTTATTTCCGGCAAACCGGGCGAAGACGCCACCCCCGAGGGCGTGTGGCAGATCAACAGCAACGACGGCGGCAGCACCCTAATCGGAGCCAAGGACCCCGAGACCGGTAAACCCAAATATGAGAGCCCGGTGAGCTACTGGATGCCGTTTGAGGGCAACATGATCGGCTTCCACGACGCCACCTGGCAAAACGACAAGAGCTTCGATAATGCCGAGTCGTACAAGTGGTGCGGCAGCCACGGTTGCATCAACCTGCGCCTGGCAGACGCCAAGGCACTTCACGACTGCATCAAAGTCGGCCTGTGCGTGGTTGTCCACTCGTAGTGCAACGCGCACATTCCTACAACATGGAGCTGCTGTGACCAATCTAACAGTTCCGAAAGAAACCGTCCCATGCGCCCGCCCCAACCGGTGGGCGCATATACTTATCGAGGTACTTTCTATAAAGGAGACGCTATGCCGAATGTCCCCACGACCACCCCGGGCCCGGATGATACCGAGCACACGCCCGAAGATGTCACCGAAACGATTCCTCTGATTACAAACGTACACACCGACAAGCAGAGCGGACGCGCGAACGATGCGACCGAGATTTCCGATGAAGAGGCATATGCCAAGCTCAAGGCAAAACGTGCCGAACGTCGACGCAAAAAGCTCATCCGACGCGGCATTGCGGCCGGCGTCGTGGCCGCCATTGTGCTCATCGCCGTTGTCGTGACCTTAGCCATCAACGCACGGCCCGCAGGCAACAACGGGCCGGTGACCGACATGGTGACCGAGGGCACGTTTACCACAACGGTCGAGGCGAAAGGCCAGCTCAAACCCATTTCGTCCTCAGTGGTCTCCCCTTCTGTCGACGGCACGGTCGATTCTATCAACGTGCAGGCAGGCCAATCCGTCAACGAGGGCGACGTGCTTATGACCATTAAAAACGACGAGCTCGATCGCAACGTTGCCGAGGCGCAACGTGCAGCTGCAGCCGCTCAGGAAGACCTCGCCAACGCGCAGAAAGCCGCAGCTGCCGCGCAGGCCACCCCAACGACGGACGTCGAGGGAGCTTCCGCAGCGGCTGGCGTCTCCGCCGCATCAGCGGACACGAACGCCGTATCGGCCGCGCAGCGCAGCCTCGCATCAGCCCAGGCAAGTCTCGACCAGGCGAACGCCAAGGCCTCCAGTCGCACGGTCACGGCCCCGAGCTCGGGTAGCATCGTGGAGCTCAATGCCAAAGTGGGCGCCACGGTTACAGGCGGCATGATCATGGGCGAAAGCGATACGAGCGGCGGCAAGCAGTGCATGCAGATCGCCGACCTGTCCAAGATGAAGGTGACCGTGCAGGTGGGCGAAAAGGACATCGCCAAGATCGCCGTTGGGCAGAGCGCCAACGTCACGTATCCCGCGTTTCCCGATATCGTGAGCCAGGGCACCGTCACGGCTATCGCGTCGGTGGCAAACTCCGACGCCGCCAACAGTGGCGGCGGCAGCGTAACCTTTAACGTCGACATTCTCATTGAGGCGCCCGACGCGCGCCTGAAGCCGGGCATGACGGCCGAGGTATCGGTGGTGACCGAGCAGCTCGACGACGTGGTGATGGTGCCGACGATGGCGCTCATGACCGAAGACGGCGAACACTATTACGTCAACGTGGCGACTGATGACGAGGGCAAGCAAACCCGTCGCGTGAAGGTGACCGTCGTGACGCAAAACGACAACGAAGCCGTAGTCGGCAAGACACAGGTCAAGCGCGACGACCAGGGCAACGAGATCAACCCCAACGTGCCGGTTACCAAGCTGCGCGATGGCGACACCCTCGTCATGGACACCGGAGCGGACGCAACGGCTGACGGCGGCTACAGCGCGGATTCGGGCAGTATGTCTGCCGATGAGGACATGTAATGCGTCCCGTTATCGACATCCGCAACGTGCACCGCATCTTTGAGAGCGAGGCGGGTTGCGCCCACATCCTGCACAACGTGAGCCTGGCGGTAAATCCCGGCGAATTCGTCGCTATCACTGGCCCCTCGGGTTCGGGCAAATCAACGCTCATGAACATCCTAGGCTGCCTGGATAAGCCAACGGCAGGCGACTACTACCTGCAAGGGGTCAACGTGGCCGAGCTCGATGATGACGAGCTCACCGAAGTTCGCGCCCTGAGCATTGGCTTTGTCTTTCAGAGCTTCAACCTGCTGCCGCGCCTGTCGGTTATCGAAAACGTCATGCTGCCGCTGGCCTACACCAATGTGCCCCGTAGCCAGCGCGAAATGCGCGCCGTGCACGCGCTGCAGGCCGTCACGCTGCCCGTCGACCACTGGGACCACCGCATATCCGAGCTCTCGGGCGGCCAGATGCAGCGTGTCGCCATCGCACGCGCCCTCGTCAATGACCCGCCCATCATTCTGGCCGACGAGCCGACGGGAAACCTTGACTCCGCCACCGGAGCGCTTGTGATGGAGACCTTCCATAGACTTCAGGAGCGCGGCAAAACCATCGTGCTTATCACACATGACCCCGGCATCGCCGCCGAGGCCGACCGTGCCGTGACCATCCGCGACGGTCGCATTCACGACGGCGCGTATATTCCACATGCACCGCGGACCCTACGCAGCGCTGTAGATAGCCTGCCCATGATTTCCGCCTCCGCCAACCCGCCGAAAGGAGTGGTGGCATGAGCGCCCGCGATCTCATCCAGGAAGCCCTTCACTCGCTCGAAGCCAACAAGGGGCGCAGCCTGCTCACCATCCTGGGCATTGTCATCGGCATCGCCTCGGTAATCGCCATGACTTCGCTCATCGGCGGCATCCAAAACAGCCTGGTCAACAGTCTGGGTCTCAATGCGGCACGCATGGTGCAAATCTATTCGTCGCAAGAACTCACCGAGTCGGACATCGAGAAGCTTCAAAAACTGGTGCCGCAGATAGAGCAGATCGGCATTGTCGACAGCGCGTATACCGAGTACAAGACCGGCGATAAAAGCTATACCGTCATGGCACAAGGTGTCGATAGCGACATGCTAGACGCCGTGGGGGCCAGCAAGCTCGTTGCGGGGCGCACCTATTCCCAGGCCGAGTCCCAGTCAGGCTCGCGCG
>CABUKY010000108.1 GCA_902492185.1 uncultured Collinsella sp. | reverse complement strand
AGCTTGAGTTTCTCGGCCACGGCCATGGCGATACCGCCCTTAGCCGTGCCGTCGAGCTTAGTCATGATAATACCGTCCAGGCCCAGTGCCTCGTTAAACTCGAGCGCCTGGTTCAGACCGTTCTGGCCGGTGGCGGCATCGATCACGAGCACGACGTAGACGGGCATGGGGCCGGTGGCCATATTGGCGGCGCGCTTACGGGTCACATTGACCACCTTGGCAAGCTCGCGCATGAGCAGACGACCGGCGGTATCGATGAGCACCAGGTCACTGCCGCGCTTGTCGGCCTCGTCGAGCACGTCGTAGCAAACACTTGCCGGGTCGGAGCCGCGGTCGCGTTTGATGACGGGGACGCCAGCGCGCTGGCCCCACACATCGAGCTGCTCGATAGCGGCAGCGCGGAAGGTATCGGCCGAACCGATCACGACGTTCTTGCCGCGGGCGGCCATGGCGCTCGCGATCTTACCGACCGTCGTGGTCTTGCCGGCACCGTTAATGCCCACAAACAGCACGCAGCTCGGCGTATCGGAGAACGGATCGCGCTCGATGGGCACAAAGTGCTGCTCAAGCTGCTCGGCCAGGGCGCGACGGAGTTGCGGGGCGGTCTTGAGGTTCTTCTTAGCCGCGGCATCACGCAGGTCATCGGAGACCTTTATGGCGACCTCGGCGCCCATGTCACCCATGACGAGGGTGTCCTCCAGGTCCTCCCAAAAATCCTCGTCGACCTCGCCGCCAAAGTAAAAGACCTCGTTGAGGGCCTCGCGACTGCGCTCAAGTCCGCGCGAGAGAGCGTCAAAGAATCCCATTATGCATTCACGACCTTTCCGGTTTCGCGATCGAGTTTTTGCGAGACGACGCGACTGACGCCGTCGGCTTGCATCGAGACGCCATAGAGGACGTCAGCGTCCTCCATAGTACGGCGCTGATGCGAAATGACCAAGAGCTGCGTATCGGAACGCAACACATCGAGCGCGCCGATGAGCTTGGACAGGTTGGCGTCATCAAGCGCCGCCTCGACCTCGTCCAGCACATAGAACGGCACCGTGCGCGTGCGGTACACGGCAAAGAGCAGGGCGAGCGCCGTCAGGCTCTTCTCACCGCCCGACATGAGCATCATCTTGGTGATGCGCTTGCCGCGCGGTTGCGCCACAACCTCAATGCCCGTCCCGGCAGGATGCTCGGGATCGGTCATCTCCAGATGCGCCTGACCGCCCGGGAAGAGCATGGCGAAGATCTCGCGGAAGTTCGCATCGACCTTCTCAAAGGTCACCAGGAAGGCTTTACGCATCTTGCGGTCGATAGCCACGGTTATCTTGGTGAGCGCCTTGCGCGCGCTCTCCAGATCGGCCAGCTGCTCCTCGATGTAGTCGGCGCGGCGCTTGAGCTGCTCGTACTCCTCCATGGCAACTTGGTTAACGGGACCAAGGTTGTTGATCTGAAGCACAAGCTGGTTGAGCTCACGCTCGGCGGCGTCGCGGTCGGTGGGAGCAGGAAGCATGAGCGCTTCCTCGAGTACCGTGGCGCCATCGGCGGTAATGGCCTTGATGGCCGCCTCTACCTGCACCTCGAGCTTGCCGCGCGCAACCTTGAACTCGTTTTGCGTGGCGGAGGCGGTATCGACTCGCTCCTTAGCGCGGGCAACCTCTGCCTTGGCATCCTCGATGGTCTTCTTGAGCGAAGCGGAGTCCGCCTCCTCCAGAGAGGCTTGGTCGCGCAGGCGCGCTGCCCAATCCGACGCGCGTTCCAACAAGGCAGAATAGCGTTCGTGCATGGGATCGACGCGCAGGCGCAGCAGCTCGAGCGAGCGCGAAGCCTGGCGTGTTCCGCGGATACGACGGTCGATGCCCTCAAGACGATGCTCCAGGTCGGGCACGCGGCCCTTCAGCGAACGCAGGCGTTCACTCGTCTGGGCTAGGCGCACCTTGGCGTCGGCGAGCTTGCCGGCAGCCTCGGAATCGTCACGGCGAACGCGGTCGAGTTCGTCGTTGGCCTCGGCAATCTGCAAGCCCAGATCGCTTGCCTGCGCGCGGGCCTCGTCACGCGAACGGGTGAGCTCGTCAACGCGCGGGCGCGCAGCGCGAACGGCTTCGGAGGCCTGCTCGCGTCGCTTGGAGATGCGCACGCGCTCGACCTCGGCATTGTTGGCGCTTTGCTCCAAGCGGCCGATCTCGGAGAGCAGCGAGCGGCGCTCGCCCTCAAGACGGGCAATCTCGCCGGCGGCATCGCCCTCAGCGGCACGCGCTTCCTCAACGGCCGCATTGGCATCGACGACTTGATCCGACACATGCTCAAACACGGCAGCCAGATCGGGCTCCAGGCCCTCCAGCTCGCGAATGCGACGCTTGCGCTCCAGCGCACCCGAAGCCTCGCCGGCATCGAGGCCCACGCGCACCAGGCCGCCGCAGGCGACGCGGGCGCCATCGGGGGTCACGTAAGTCACGCCGTCAACGACCGGCGCCGACAGCGCGGCAGCGAGATCGTCAACTACGTAATATCCGCCGAGCAACGCCTCAACGACGGGACCGTAGCCTGCGCGAACGGACAGATGATCAACCAGACGGGTACCGGCAGCGCCCTCAGCAGCGGTAGAGCCGCTCACGCCGCGTGCCATCAGCAGCGCCTCACCCGAGGCCTTCTTCTGGTCCAGAGCGGCACGACCGGCACGCTCAAGCGAGGACGTATCGTCAAACAGCAGCGCATCGATATCGCCGGCGAGCAATTGCTCAACCAGGCCCTCAAGCTCACGCGGGGCCTCGAGCACGTCACCCAGACGACCCAAGACATCGTCGCCGAGCGCGCCCACCAGACGGCTCACGAGCGGCGAGCTGTCGGCCATGCGGGCATCGAGTTTCTTTTGGCTGGCAAGCTCCGAGCGCACCTCGGATAACTTGTTGCGCGCCTCGCTCTCGCGGGCACGCAGATCCTTCAGGGCCGCGCGTGCCGCCTCGGTGGCCTCACGCGCATCGACCTGAGCCTGGCGCGCTTCCTCAAGAGCGCCCTCAAGCTCCTCGGCGCGGTCGCGACGGCTCTCGAGCGAAGCCGTGACCTCCTCGAGCTGCTCGTCAATCTGCTCCAGGCGCGAGACATACATGTTGTCCTCGACCTCGGCATTGCTCAAGGAATCCTTCACCTTGGCGAGCTCGAGCGCGGCATTATCGGCCACGCGCTGCACATCGCGTTGCTCGCGCGTGAGCTGCGAAATCTGATTGTCGAGCGCCACGCGACGCTCGTGGAGCTCAGCGGCGGCAGGACCGGCGGCGTCAACGTCGTCCTGGGCCTGCATGTGCGCTCCGGTCACTTCCTCAAGCTGGGCGCGCGCGTCCTCGAGCTCCTCGACCACGCGACGTCGCTGATGCTCGGAGCTCGAAATCTGTCCGCGCATGTCAGACAGGCGCGACACCATGTTGTGGCCCTTTTCCTCGAGCAGGCGCATGTCGGAGTTAATGCGGCCGACCACATCTTGCATATGACGGCGCTGCTCGCCTAGGTCGCCCACAAACAGGCCCTTTTCCTCGAGCATGACCTGAAGCTTCTCGAGCTCGCGCTCCTTTTCGCCCAAGCGGTACTGCGCAAGCTCAAGCTCGGCCGCGCCCTCTTTGGAGCGGCTCTCCAGGTCGTTCCACTGCGACTGCAGCGAACGCAGCTCGTCGACGGCCAGCATCTGCGTAAGCTCGTTCGCGCGCGAGGACAGCTCTTTGTACTTGCGCGCGCGATCGACCTGACGCTCCAGCGGTCGCAGCTGACGGGCGATCTCCTTATTGATGTCGCGGGCACGCGTCAGGTGCTCGTCCATCGACTTAATCTTTTTGAGCGCACGCTCCTTGCGGCGCTTGTGCTTGGAGATGCCGGCGGCCTCCTCGATGAGGGCGCGGCGCTCCTCGGGGCGGCTCTGCAAAATGGCGTCGAGCTTGCCCTGGCTAATAATAGAATGCGTATCCTTGCCCAGGCCCGAATCGTGCAGGATGTCCTGAATGTCCATCAGGCGGCACGGACTCGAGTTGATGAGGTACTCGCTTTCGCCCGAGCGATACATGCGACGGGTGATGGCGACCTCGTCAAAATCGACGGGCAGCATATGGTCCGAGTTATCGAGCACCAGCGTGACCTCGGCGACACCCACCGGCTTGCGCGCTGACGAGCCCGAGAAGATGACATCCTCCATGGCCTGGCCGCGCAGCTGCTTGGCGCTCTGCTCGCCCAGGACCCACAGAATCGAGTCAGAGATGTTCGATTTTCCCGAGCCGTTAGGACCGACGATGACGGTCAGGCCCGGCTCAAACGTCATATGGGCGCGGTCGGCAAACGACTTGAACCCTTTGAGCGTGAGGGACTTGAGATACACGGTTCCTCGCTTAAACAGGCTTCTTGTTCAGAATCACGCCGTTGGTGGTGTAACCCATGCGGTCGAGCGCTTCGAGCGCGGCGGCTCCCTCGGCTTCCTTCTTTGAGGAGCCGGAGCCGCGTCCCTGACGAATACCATCGATCAACACCACGGCGGTAAAGGTGGGCGCGTGCGCCGGGCCCTCGGAGCCAACGAGCTTGTACGCCGGGGGTTCGTGACCGTCGGCTTGCACGCACTCCTGCAAAAACGACTTGGGGTTCGCAGGATGCTCGGCACGCTCGGAAGCCAAATGCGGCTTAAGCGTACGATGGATAAACTCCGCCGCAACGTCCCAGCCGGCATCCAGGTACAGTGCGCCCACGAGCGACTCGTAGACGTTTTCGAGCGCCGAATGAAGGCCGCGCGCACCGGTACCGGTCTCGGAGGCACCAAAGATGATGATGTCGTCGATGCCCAGCTCGTGAGAAACCTCGGACAGCGTAGCGCCCGAGACAAGCGACACCTTCAGGCGCGTGAGCTTGCCCTCGTCAAACTCCGGATAGGACTCAAACAGGGAGCGTGCGACCACAGCACCCAAAATGGAATCGCCCAAGAACTCAAGGCGCTCATAGCTGGCAGAAACCGGCTGGCCCTCGACTGCCGACGGATGCGTAAGGGCCGCGCGCAGCAGCACCTTATTATTGAACTCGTGGCCCAGAATTTCCTGGGCGCGCGTAAGTCGTTCAGACAAAGCCAAGACCTAGGCCTCCCTGGCGTTTTCGATGGCGTCGACGGCGTCGGCGACAGAGTTGAGCGAGAGCAGAGTCTCGTCATCGATCTCGAGGTTGAACTCGTCCTCGATAGCCGTAACCAGCTGCAGGCGCTCGAGCGAGTTGGCATCGAGGTCGTCAAAGGTGGTCTCATCGCTAATTTCGGCAACATCGACGCCCAAAACGTCAGCAGCGACCTCGGCGATCTTATCGAAGATTTCGGAGCGATCCATAGCGCTTCCTCTCATAGTGTATGAATACCAAAAGAATGGTACCGCCCGGGCGGTACCAAGACACGGTTCTGATTCTACCCCACGACGTGCACCGCGAAGCACATAACAGCGCTCTAACTCGCTCTTATAAAACGATACCGTCCATAGAGTTGGCGACATTCTCGACCAGCCCGGCGCGCACGGCTTCGGCCGCCGCGAGCGTACCGTTTTTGACAGCCTCGACCGAGGTGGCGCCATGGCCGATCAGGACCACGCCGCGCAAGCCCAAAAGAATCGCGCCGCCCTTGGCGTCGCCCGAAAGCTTGGACTTTATCTCGCGCATCTGCTTTTTAATGAGCAGCGCGGCGATCTTAGTGCCGAGCGAGGCCATAAAGGCGCCCTTGAGCTCCTGCAGCAAAAACTTGGCAGCGCCCTCGGTGGCCTTGAGCGCAATATTGCCCGACATACCATCGGCAACGACGACATCGAAGTTACCTGAGGTGATGTCCGTTCCCTCGCAGTTACCAACAAAGCCGGGAACGGCGGCCTTCATAGCAGGGAAACAGGCCTTGGTAAAGTTGGAGCCCTTCTCGTCCTCGGTGCCGTTGGCAAGCAGGCCCACGCGGGGATGCTCGATGCCCAGGACGACGCGGGCATAGGCGCTACCCATCTGGGCAAAACGTACCATGTCATCGACCTCGACATCGGGGTTGGCGCCCATATCGCACAGCACCGTCAGACCGCCTGCGCGATTGGGCAGCGCATTGGTCAGACAGGGGCGCACCGGCTGCTTCTTGCCTTCGGCCTGATACCTAAACGGCGTCACGTAGGCGGTGGCAGCGGCGGTCATGGCACCGGTGGAGCCGGCAGAGAAAAACGCTTCCGCATTTCCTTTCTTGATG
>CABUKY010000107.1 GCA_902492185.1 uncultured Collinsella sp. | reverse complement strand
TACTCTACGGGTACGCGCAATATGGAGAAGATGGGCGGCCTGTTCCGTCGTATGCCGGCAACGGCCATCTGCTTCCTCGTTGGCGCGCTTGCCATCTCGGCCATCCCGCCCTTCAACGGCTTTGTGTCCGAGTGGTTTACCTATCAGTCGCTGTTTAATGCCGCCATGCAGGGTGACAAGGCCGTCATGATCGTGGCCGTGTTCGCTGCCGTCGCGCTTGCCATTACCGGCGCGCTGGCTGTCACGTGCTTCGTCAAGGCCTATGGCGTCTCCTTTGCCTCCGCGCCCCGCTCCGAGGCCGCGGCCAATGCCAAGGAGGTTCCCGCCCCCATGGTGTTTGCGCAGGGCCTGCTCGCGGCTATCTGCGTCGTGCTGGGCATTGGCGCTCCCGTGATCGCGCCCGTGCTGGTCGATGTCGCCGCGTCCGTGCTGCATCCGTACGGTGGCGTGTTTGCCGCCGAGGGCATGCAGCTCATGAACCAGTACTCCGGCGCTGCCACCTCCACGCCTGCGATCGCCATTGCGCTCGTGGTGCTTGTCGGCCTTGCCTGCGGTTATCGCAAGCTCAAGACCGTCGGCAAGGTGCAGAAGTCCCAGCCGTGGGCATGCGGCTATGCTCCCAACGAGCATATGCCCGTCGTGGCCACGACCTTTGCCTCCGAGGTGTCCTGGTTTATGCAGCCGCTCTATACGCTGCGTGACCGCTGCACGGCCGTCTGCTGGTCCATCGCGCACTTCTTCCAGAAGCTCACCGGTGTGGCCGAGGCTGTGGAGCCCGTACCCGACAAGGTTCTCGTCGATGCCCCGCATAAGGGTGTCGAGAAGCTCGCCGACCTCGCGACTAAGCTCGAGGGCGGCAACTACAGCATCTATATCTGCTACATCGTCGCGGCACTCGTGGTGTTCCTCGTGCTCGCCGTGCAAATGGGTTAAGGAGGGGAGAGCATGAACAACATCGTACTTGCCGTTCTGCAGGGCGTGGTCGTTATGGCCGTCGCGCCGTTCTTCTCCGGTCTCGGTCGCGTGATCCGCGCCAAGATGCACAACCGTCGCGGCCCCAGCATCATGCAGGACTACCGCGACCTGGCCAAGCTCTTTGCGCGCCCCGAGTCCCAGAGCGAGGACGCGAGCTTTGCGCTGCGCATTATGCCGCCGCTGTTCTTCGCCGTCGCCTTTATGCTCGCGATGGGTCTGCCGCTTTTTACGGCACAAAGCCCCATCCCGGTCTTTGGTGACGCCATCACCATCATGTACAGCCTGGCGCTCGCCCGCTTCTTCTTCGCCCTCTGCGGTGTGGATTCGTCCAACGCCTACGCCGGTATCGGCGGTGTCCGCGAGCTGCTCATGAGCGTGCTCATCGAGCCGTCCATGCTGCTGGCGCTGTTTGCCGCCGCCCTGGTGTGCGGTTCCACCGACATCGCCACCATGGGTCAGCACATCATGACGGGCGCCATCGACGCGCCGGTCGCCGTGATCCTCGCCGGCATCGCCTTTGCGATCGCCTGCTACATGGAGCTCGGCAAGCTGCCGTTTGATCAGGCCGAGGCCGAGCAGGAGCTCCAGGAAGGTCCGCTCGCCGAGCTTTCCGGCCCGTCGCTTGCGATGGCCAAGCTCGCCATGTCCATGAAGCAGGTCCTGGTCGTCGCCTGGTTCTGCGCGATCTTCGTCCCCTGGGGCGAGCCCGCGGCCGTGGGTATCGCGGCCGTTCTGGGCGCGGTCATCTTCCTTGTTAAGTGCCTGATCGACTTTGTCATATGCGGCGTGATCGAGAACTCCTGCTCGCGCTCGCGTTTTAAGGTGCTTGGCAATCAGACCTGGGCCGTCGTGGGCATCGCCGTTCTGGCGTTTGTCTTCGTGGTCGTCGGCGTGTAGGAGAAGGGAGAAACAATGTCATTTGCAGTCAGTCTGTCCCTTCTCGGCTTGGTCGCTATCGCGGCCCCGATGGTGGCCTCGGTGCTCGTCGCCCTGTTCCCCCGTCCGTACGCCAAGTGGTTCAGCGTTTTGGGTGCCGCCGTCTCGACGGTCTGCACCATCGCCCTCGCCGCGAATTTCGCCGGCGCCGGCATGCCCGACACGCAGGTCCCCCTGATCTCGTTTGGGCAGACCCTCGTCATGGGATTCACCTTCGATCGCATGAGCACGCTGCTCGCGCCCGCCTTTGTGGGTATCGGCCTGCTTGTCGTGATCTATTCGATTCCCTATATGAGCGAGAATAACCGTGAGCATCCCGACGCACCGCGTCGTCGCTTCTACGCGTACCTCGCGACCTTCATTGGCGCCATGGCCGGCCTCGTGTACAGCTCGACCCTTTTGGGCCAGCTCGTGTTCTTTGAGATCACGGGTGCGTGCTCTTGGGGCCTCATTAGCTACTACATGACGCCTACGGCCAAGAAGGCCGGCATGAAGGCCCTCATCATTACGCATATCGGTGCGCTCGGCCTGTATCTGGGCGCCGCCATCGTGTTTGCCCATACCGGTACCTTCGCCATTACCGCGATTGCCGGCCTCGACGCCAAGCTCAAGGCTATCGTCCTTTTGCTCGTGCTGTTTGCGGCCTGGGCCAAGTCCGCACAGGTTCCCATGTACATGTGGCTGCCTTCGGCCATGGAGGCGCCGACGCCTGTTTCGGCCTACCTGCATGGCGCCTCGATGGTCAAGGTCGGCGTGTGCGTGTTCGCGCGTGCACTCGTCTCTGCCGGCGAGATTCCCGAGATCGTGGGCTGGGTTGCCATTATCGACGCCATGGTCACCATGCTCTTTGGTTTCCTTATGTACCTGCCGCAAAAGGACATGAAGCGTCTGCTGGCCTTCTCCACGATCGCCCAGCTCTCCTATGTGTTCTTTGGTCTGGGCCTTTCGGTCTTTGGCAGCCAGCTGGCCTTTGACGGTGCCGTGTGCCATATCTTTAACCACGCGTTCGCAAAGACCCTGTTCTTCCTGATCGCCGGTTCGTTCTCCTTTACGCTCGGCACGCGTATGCTGCCCAAGCTTCGCGGCATCGTAAAGAAGTACCCGATCTCGGGCGTGGGCTTTGGTGTCGCCGCGCTCGCCATCGCCGGCGTGCCGCCTATGAATACGTTCTTCTCGAAGTTCCAGATCATCGCCGGCGGCTTCTCTGTGGGTGCCGGTAACGTCGCGATCCTGGTGCTCGTGTGCATCATGGTCGCCGAGACCGTCGCCACCTTCGCCTGGTTCCTCAAGTGGATGGGCTATTGCCTGCCCGGCGAGCCGAGCGAAGAGGTTGCTGCGGGAGCCCCGCTTCCCCGCGCGATGGCGTTCGTGTTCATCGTGCTCATCATCATGGTCATCGTCAGCGGCCCGCTTTCGGCCAGCTGGATCGGTTAGGAGGTAGAACGACATGGGTTATTCGATCGTCAACATCCTTGGCGGCCTTCTGATCGTCACGTCCACCATGGTGGTTGTCTCCAAGAACATCAAACATTCCATCCACTGGTATGCGGTGCAGTCGCTGGCGCTCGTGGGGCTTCTCGCCACGCTCGGTGTCACCACTGGTGCGCAGGAGCTGCTTATGTGGGCTGGATCTGCCTTTATCACTAAGGTCGTCCTGGTCCCTTACATCCTCAACCGCGCATACAAGAAGATGGGCGAGCCGAGCGACGCATCGCTCAAGGCCGGTCTTAAGCCCGCGTGGGCCATTTGCATCATCGCCGTCGAGGTCGCGATTTGCTTTGCCGTCGTGACGCAGATCAGCCTGCCCACGGCCGAGGTCGCAACGCCTGCGCTCGCTATTAGCTTCGCTCACTTCTTTGTGGGCCTCACCTGCATCATCTCGCAGCGCAACATCATGAAGCAGATCTTTGGATACTGCCTTATGGAAAACGGCAGCCATGTGACGCTTGCGCTTTTGGCCCCCACCGCTCCCGAGATCATCGAGATCGGTATCGCCACCGACGCCATCTTTGCCGTCATCATCATGTCCATCGTCGTGCGTCGCATTTGGGACGACTCCCACTCGCTCGATGCGCGCGACCTGTCCGAGCTGAGGGGGTAGTCCATGGAAACGTTGATTCTCGCCCTGCTCGCGACTCCTTTGGTGTTCTCGCTGGTCATGGCATTTTTGCCCAAGAACACGTCCTATAACGTGTTTGCCGGTCTCAACCTGGTCTCCGTCGCAGCCGTCCTGGTGCTGTCGATTATGACGGCCGGTGACGTCCTTATGAGCGGCGACACCGCGAGCTCTCTTGGCCTGTGGTTTCACCTCGATTCGCTGGGCGCCATCTTTGTGCTGCTCATCGGCTTTATCGGTTTTCTTACGGGGCTGTTCTCGCTGCCCTATGTAAAGGCCGATATCGAGGAGGGCTCCATGCCCGCCGAGCGCGCCAAGCAGTATTTTGCGCTGTTTAGCCTGTTCGTGTTCACCATGCTGCTCGCGTGCCTGTCCAACAACATGATCCTCACGTGGGCCGCCGTGGAGGCAACCACGCTTTCCACCGTGTTCCTCGTGGGTATCTACAAGAACAAGACGGCCCTCGAGGCTTCTTGGAAGTATGCGATGGTCTGCACCGCCGGCGTGGCCTTTGGGCTGTTCGGTACGCTGCTGATCTACGCCAACGCCGCCGACGTGATTCCCAACGCCCACGAGGCCGCATTCCTGTCGTGCGTGCTGCCGTATGCCGACCAGTTCGACCCGACGCTCATGCGCCTCGCCTTTGCGTTTATCGTGATCGGCTTTGGCACCAAGGCCGGCCTGTTCCCCATGCACACTTGGCTGCCTGATGCCCACTCCCAGGCCCCGAGCCCTGTTTCGGCCCTGCTCTCGGGCGTGCTGCTTAAGTGCGCCATGCTTGTGATCATGCGCTTCTACGGCTTTACCATCCAGGCCGTGGGCGTCGAGTATCCGCAACTTTTGCTGCTGATCGTCGGCACGCTGTCCATTTTGGTGGCGGCACTTTCGATGTTTCGCCAGGACGACCTCAAGCGCCGCTTTGCGTACTCGTCTGTGGAGAACGTGGGCGTTATCGCCCTGTGCCTGGGTATCGGTGGCCCGTTGGGTATCGCCGCGGCCCTGCTGCACTGCGTGTTCCACGGCTTTACCAAGACGCTTGCCTTCTGCGTGTCCGGCAACATTCAGCACGCCTTTGGCACGCGTAGCCTGGCTAAGATCCAGGGTGTCGTCGAGGTTGCTCCCGCAACCGCCGCGCTCGCCGTCCTGGCGCTGCTCGGTCTTGGTGCCTTCCCGCCCTTTGGCATGTTTATCTCCGAGTTCCTGACTTTTGTCGCCGGTGTTACCGCTGGTCCCATGTGGCTGGTCGTCGTGGTCGCCCTCGGTCTTACCGTGGCCATCTCCGCGCTCACCCGCATCGCGCTCAAGTCGGTATTCGGCCATGCGCCCCAGGGCATGGGCAAGCATGAGGCCCCGGCGCTCATGCTTATCCCTGAAATCATCCTGGCTGTCATGATCTTGTGGTTTGGCATCGCCACCCCGCTGCCTCTCGTGCACGGTGTGGAGACCGCGACCGGCATCGTGCTCGAGCAGAGCACCGAGGAGCTTCACGCGACGCCGATGTACCGCGCTGTGTTCGGTACCGAGACCGCTCAGAGCGAGGTGGAGTAACGAATGATTGAAACTGAGAACAAGGTGTATGCCCGTCGCTGCGAGAGCCATGTCGAGGCCCTGCGCCGCGCCGTTCCGGGCTGCATCGAGAAGGTCGAGTGGCAGTGCGAGGACCAGCTGACGATTACCGTCAAGCAGGACAAGCTGCCCGAGGCCGTTCACTACCTGTATTACGAGCGCTACGGCTGGATTCCCGTGATCATCGGCAACGACGAGCGCAGTCTGTGCGGTCGCTACGCCGTGTACTATGTCATCTCCATGGAGGGGGAGGACCCCGGCTGGGTGACCGTGCGCACCGAGGTCGATCCCGCCAAGATGACGTTCCCGTCCGTGACGCCGTTCGTCCCTGCCTGTGTGTGGGGCGAGCGCGAGCTGCGCGACATGTTCGGCCTGATCCCCGAGGGTCTGCCCGACCGTCGCCGCCTGGTGCTGCCCGATGACTGGCCCAGCGGCCTGTACCCGCTGCGCAAGGACTCCATGGACTACCGTTTCCGTCCCGCTCCCGCGAGTGACATGGAAAACTACGAGTTCTTGGCCGATACCAAGGGCAAGGAGACGACGCTCGTCCCCATGGGCCCGCTGCACATTACCTCCGACGAGCCTGGCCACTTCCGCCTGTTCGTCGAGGGCGAGACGATCGTCGATGCCGACTGCCGTCTGTTCTACGTGC
>CABUKY010000106.1 GCA_902492185.1 uncultured Collinsella sp. | reverse complement strand
CACGTCCCGTTCTCGAGCCGCCAAAAATAGTCGACTCGAAATACCTGATTCGAATCGAGCGGGTCGCGAAACTCCACCTGCAGCTCCGGAACCGGAAAGCCGTACGCAATAAAGAACGCTCGGAACCGAGACTCGCCGCCGTTTTCGGACAGCCCGTCCGCATACGACGCAATCACCTGTGCCCTGCGATACCCTCGTCTGCCCTTACAATCGACGCGGAGGCGCTCGCACAAATCCCCACGCGATACGCCTTTCGCCCGCAGTGCAGAATCGGCAATCGCCAACCCGTAGGAGAACGGCGCACGCAGCAAGCAATCATCTACCGTGCGCCAAAACGGCGTCGCCCACACGCCGTCGACTTGTTCAAGCGCACCCGCCGCCTGCGGACGCAACAGCCGACATCCTGCACTCAGCGGCACCGAGCAACCTGTCTTAACAAGATAACGCGGCCCGAGCAGATCATTCGGCACCTCCAGACCCCATATCAGTGCGGCGTCATATCCCCAAAACGCCCAATCGGGATGAAATTCCGCAAGCCCTCTGATAGTCCTCAGTGCTCGCTCCGTCAGCGTCAATGCATCCCAATCATGCTGAAAACAGAACAAGTACGGCTCGGGCTCCGCAATATCGTCGGTTCCAACATGGCGTCGCAACCACATGAGCTCGGTATTGTCATGCGTTGCGAGCAGCGTACCTTGCTCGGTCGCCTCCGTGAGCCGCGCGAGCATCCTGTTCCGCGCCAACGTGTTGCGAGTCGCATGTTTGTGTTTGAGAACGGTATTAGACACTTTCATCACCACCACGTCAGACAAATGGACCATCGTCACCGTTGCCTCCGCTGACAAATGTCTTGATCTGTAACAGGAAGACCGATTTTTGGCCGCTAGATGTTACAGATCGAGATCTTTCGACACCGCGTCCAACCTTTGTCTCAATTTGTAACAGGTAGGTCGAGTTTTGGCCTGTAGATGTTACAGATTGAGACATTCCCCCAACCAGGTGCCAAACGTCTCGATCTGTAACAGTTAGACGTTCTCCAGGGCCCTAAACGTTACAGATTTAGACAAATCAGCAGCGCCCAAGCATTCGTCTCGATCTGTAACAGGTAGACCGGTTTTTTGTCCCTAAACGTTACAGATCGAGACAAATAGACACGCGGCGGCGCTGCGACAGCCCATCCCCTACTCCCACTCCTGCTCGTAGATGTTGAGCGACTTTACGTACCGCCCCTGGGCGCCCATGATGTCGCGGACCAGACGCAAGAAGAAACTGATGCACGAAGTGTCAAAGCCATCCTGCAGGTCCTCCGGATGCACCGCACCAGGCCCATCGACCGCCGTGTCACTCAGGCGTGCGATGTCATACAGATAGAGTTGTCCCGCCGTCAGCCAGACATCGTCGACGCAGGCGAGGCGCACCGCAATCGCTCCGTCGCTCCAATGCTCCTTTTGCACGATATGCGGATCGTAGACGTCAAAGCGACGGTCGGTGCGTGTGTCCTTCAGCGCGACCATACCAGTCGCAGGATCCTTGTCCAAAATGCCAAAGCGCGAGAAATACTGCGTGTCGCATACCTGCTCGAGCCGCTTGAGCGAGGCAGGCGAAAGCGATGCTGGCGGCTCATCAACATACAGCTCGAGCAGCGTCTTGCCATGGCGATAGGGGCGCTCGAAGAGCAGCCAATCGGTAAATGCCATGTTGTAGGCCATGATTTCGTTTTGAGAAGGTTCCTCGCAATAGCTGAGCCACGGATCGACGATAATCTCGAACTGTTCGCGCGCCGACTCCAGGAATTGAAACTTCCGCAGCATCCAAAAATGGGCCATGTCGGCAATATCGTTGCCAACGGCTTCGGCCAGATGCGCTCGGTCTAAAACGTGGTCAGTCACGGCATCCTCCTCAAACTGATGAACCTCAATTTGAGCTTACGAGGAGGGTGGGCAGCCACTGTCAGCACGGACAAAATAGGCCTCCGGCTGCAAACCAACTGCTGACCAAACACTTGACGGGATGCTTGACCGAAAATGCGAACCGCAATAAAACCGCAGGTAAACATAGACGGCCAACCCGCCCTTTTGAGCCATATGCCCACAGCCACCACAGAAACAACAGGTGACCACAGCTCAAAAAGACGCCGAATGGACACTCGCGCGTCGACAAACGAACAAATCGGTCGCAAACCCGCAAGAAGTGTCCCCGAATGCCGACCCAAAAGGAACGTCCCCAGCATGCCGGCACTTGGGGACGTTCCTTATGTGCCGGCAGTTGGGGACAGCCCTTGACGATTCAATTGTGAACAGCCGCCTTACAGCTCCAGCGCCTCGGCGACTTCGGCAGCGCAGGCCAGGGCGTCGACCATGGCGCTTACCACGAGCGAACTGCCATTGCGAGCATCGCCGGCCACGTATACCGGTGTGGCGTCCGCGGCGACGCCGTCGACACGCGCCGCAAGATGCGAGCCCTCGGCAGCCATCACAGGCAGCGGACGACCAGCAGCGGCAACGGGCACGCCAACGGCGTCGAACACACCGTGCTCCGGGCCCGTAAAGCCGCAGGCGATGAGCACCAACTGCGCCGGCACCTCGTGCTCGGAACCCGCGATGCGCTCCGGCTTACCGGCCGACCAGTCCAGATTGACCACACGCAGACCCGCGGCCGCGCCTTTCTTGTCCAGCAGCACCTCGAGGGTATCCACGCCCCAGGCGCGCATCTCGCCACCCATGGCAGCGATAGCCTCCTGCTGGCCGTAGTCGGTCTTCTTCACATTGGGCCACTGCGGCCAGGGGTTGCTCGCCGCGCGCTTATCGGGCGCCGCCGGCAAGAACTCAAACTGACGCACGCTGCGCGCACCCTGGCGCACCGCGGTACCCACGCAGTCGTTGCCGGTATCGCCGCCGCCAATGACCACGACGTCCAGGCCGCACGCGTTCACCACGGGCTCTCCGCCATCGAGCACCGAGACGGTCGAAGCCGTCAGGTAGTCCACGGCGTACACCACGCCCGGGGCATCAATGTTCGCAGCCGAAAGCCCACGCGGAGCACGAGCGCCGGCAGCCACCACGACGGCGTCAAAGCCATTGAGCTTGGCCGCCACCGCAGGGTTCGTAACGTCAGCACCCAGCTCGAACACAATGCCCAGCTCGCGCATAAGTGTCACGCGACGCTCGACCACGGACTTCTCGAGCTTCATGTTGGGAATGCCGTACATGAGCAGGCCGCCCGGGCGGTCGTCACGCTCAAACACCGTCACGCGCGCGCCGCGACGCGCAAGTTCCCATGCAGCCACCAGGCCAGCCGGGCCAGAGCCAATCACAGCGACCGTGGGCGCATCCTCCCCTGCCGGCTCAAAGCGGCGCGGGCCGCCGTTGGCCCACTCATGGTCGCTGATCGCACGCTCGTTGTCGTGAATCGTCGTGGGCTGGCCGTCGACCGAGCCCAGGTTGCACGCGGCCTCGCACAGCGCCGGGCACACGCGGCTCGTGAACTCGGGCATGGGCGAGGTGAGTGACAGACGCTCGGCAGCCTCGTTCCAGCGGCCGCGATACACTAGCTCGTTCCACTCGGGAATCAGATTGTGCAGTGGGCAGCCACTCGGACGCGCCTTGCCAAAGCTCGCGCCCATCTGACAAAACGCCACACCGCACATCATGCAGCGGCTCGCCTGGGCACGGCGCGCATCGTCGTCGAGCTCCACGTACAGCAGATCGAAATCGCGGCTGCGCTCCTCCACGGGGCGCAGCTCGTGGGTCACGCGATCGATATCAAGAAAAGCACCGGGCTTACCCATGGCACTTACGCCTCCTTCTTGGTCGAAGCAACAGAGCTGGCGGCGGCGGGCACAGCGCCAGCGACACCACCCGCCACATCAAAGCGAGCGACATCGGCGGCGTCGGCGCGACCGGTCACAATGTCAAACGCCAGCTCCTCGGCCTGCTCATGCGTCTTGCCGACGGCCTCGGCGGCGGCGACAATCGCCAGCACGCGCTCGTACTCGGTCGGAATGACCTTCACAAAGTGCTTGCTCATCGTCTCAAAGCTGTAGAGCAACTTAATGCCGCGCGGGCTCTGCGTCGCGTCCACGTGCTCCTGGACGAGCGCACGAATCTGCGCCAGCTCACCGGCCGTCGGGGCTTTAAGCTCAACGCTCTCGTGGTTCACACGGGCATCGAGCGTGCCGTACTGGTCAAAGACGTAAGCCACGCCGCCCGTCATGCCGGCGGCGAAGTTCTGCCCGACCTCGCCCAGGATGAGCGCCAGACCTCCCGTCATGTACTCGCAGCCATGGTTGCCGCAGCCCTCGACCACCACCGTGGCACCGGAGTTGCGTACGCCAAAGCGCTGGCCGGCCAGGCCGTTAATGAAGCCGCGGCCACTCGTAGCGCCAAAGAACGCAACGTTGCCCACGATGATGTTCTCGTCGAACTTGTAGGTCGCATGCGGGTTGGGGCGCACCGACACCTCGCCGCCCGAAAGGCCCTTGCCAAAGTAGTCGTTGGCGTCGCCGCACACGTTGAGCGTAATGCCGCGCGGCAGGAAGGCGCCAAAGCTCTGACCGGCCGAACCGTCGCAATCGATGGTGATGGAGCCGGCGGGCAGGCCCTCGGGATGCGCCTTGGTCACCGCGTTGCCCAAGATGGTGCCCACGCAGCGGTTGACGTTGGCGATATCGGCGCGGAAGCGAATCGGACGCAGGTGCGCACGGGCATCGGCCGTATAGGGCACAAACAACGTGAAGTCGAGCGTCTTTTCGAGCTCGCTGTCCGCAGCCATCTGCGGCAGGAAGTGACGACCGTCGGCACCCGGGATGTGGGCACCGAACTCGCAGGTCGCGCTCGCCAGCACGGGCGACAGATCGAGCAGGTTGGCCTTGCGGTTGCCCGGGACCTCAATCTGGCGCAAGCACTCGGGATGGCCGACCATCTCGTCGACGGTGCGGAAGCCCAGGCTCGCCATGACCTCGCGCAGCTGCTCGGCAACAAAGAGCATAAAGTGCTCGACGTGCTCGGGCTTGCCGCGGAAGCCGCGACGCAGGCGACAGTTTTGCGTGGCGATGCCGGCCGGGCAGGTATCCTGCTGGCAGTCGCGCTGCATGAGGCAGCCCATGGAGATGAGCGGCATGGTCGCAAAGCCAAACTCCTCGGCGCCCAACAGGCAGGCGACAGCGACGTCGGTGCCGTCCATGAGCTTGCCGTCGGCTTCGAGCACCACGCGTGAGCGCAGGCCGTTTTGCAGCAGCGTCTGCTGGGCCTCGGCAAGACCGAGCTCCAGCGGCAGGCCGGCGTGCCAAATGGAGTCGCGCGCCGCGGCACCCGAGCCGCCGTTGTGGCCGCTGATCAAGATCTTGTCGGCAGCACCCTTGGCCACACCGGTGGCGATGGTGCCGACGCCGGCCTCGCTGACCAGCTTGACCGACACGCGCGCACCGGGGTTGGCGTTCTTAAGATCGAAGATCAGCTCCGCCAAGTCCTCGATGGAGTAGATGTCGTGGTGCGGCGGAGGCGAGATCAGGCCGATGCCGGGCGTGGACTGACGAACCTCGGCGATCCAGGGGTAGACCTTCTTGCCGGGCAGGTGGCCGCCCTCGCCGGGCTTGGCGCCCTGGGCCATCTTGATCTGAATCTCGAAGGCGCTGCACAGGTAGCGGCTCGTCACGCCAAAGCGCGCGCTTGCCACCTGCTTGATGGCGGAGTTCTTGGAGTCACCGTTGGCCAGCGGGGTCTCGCGGCGCGGGTCCTCGCCGCCCTCGCCCGAGTTGGAGCGGCCGTGCAGGCGGTTCATGGCGATGGCCATGCACTCGTGTGCCTCTTTGCTTATGGAACCGTACGACATGGCGCCGGTGTTAAAGCGGCGGACGATATTGAGCGCGGGCTCCACCTCGTCGAGCGAAACCGGGGTGCGGCCGCTGGCATCAAAGTCCAGCAGGTCGCGCAGGCGCACGGCACGGCCGGTGCGGTGCAGGCGGGCGCTGTACTCCTTAAAGGTGTCGTAGCTGTCCTCGCGGCAGGCGGTCTGCAGCAAGTAGACAGTCTGCGGATCGATGAGGTGATCCTCGCCGCCGAGCGGGCGCCACTTGGTCAGGCCCAACGTGGGCAGCTGATCGGGAGCCGGGCTCTTAAGGATAGCGAGCGCGGCGTCGTAACGCTCGTTTTGCTCGCGCTCAACGTCCTCGACACCCATACCGCCCACACGGCTCACCGTGCCGGCGAAGTACGCGTTGACGAACTCCGGCGTAAAGCCAACGGCCTCGAAGATCTGCGCGGAGTGGTAGCTCTGCACCGTGGAGATGCCCATCTTGGACATGATGGAGACGATGCCCGCCGTCGCGG
>CABUKY010000105.1 GCA_902492185.1 uncultured Collinsella sp. | reverse complement strand
CGCCGGCGACGCTTTCAACGCCGGCCTCGTCCATGCCCTCATCAACGACTTTGACCCGCAGGCTGCCGTCAACTACGCCATCGCGGCCTCGATCCTCAAGCTCACCATCAAGGGCGATTCCAACTTGGTGACCGCAGACGAGATCGCAGCCGTGGCATCAGCCGCCGACGGTGGCACTCGCGTCGCACGCTAGTCCGTCTCCATTCCGCGGGCCGCAGCTTTCCAATCCCATACCCCTGCGGCCCGCTCCCCGATTCCTCCGGCCGGGCAAAACCGCCAGTCCCATTCCGGTTTTGCCTGGCATTTCCTACATGACTGGTCGAGCAGCCGGTTTTGGAATTGCTTGAACCCCAAGCAGTGCCTCCGATAACCAATCCAAAATCGGCTCCTGACCAGCACATTTGGCAATCACGCGCCCATGCGCGCCACACATCGAAAGGAACATCATGTTCGATCAGTTCTACACCACGCTTGAGTCCCTGGGCATCGTGCCGGTCGTTGTGCTCGACAAGGTCGAGGACGCCGCTCCGCTCGCCCACGCCCTTATGGCAGCTGGCATGAAGTCCGCCGAGGTCACCTTCCGCACCGCCTGCGCCGCCGAGTGCATCGCCGCTATGGCCGAGGCCGAGCCCGAGATGTGCGTTGGCGCCGGCACTGTCCTGACCGTCGAGCAGGTTGAGCAGGCCCGCGCAGCCGGTGCCAAGTTCATCGTCTCCCCGGGTTACAACGAGGACGTCGTGAAGCACTGCATCGACATCGACCTGCCCGTCCTTCCCGGCACCGTGACCCCCTCCGAGGTCACCGCAGCCGAGAACCTGGGCCTCAAGGTCACCAAGTTCTTCCCCGCGTCCCAGTATGGCGGCCTGAACACCATCAAGGCCCTCGCCGCTCCGTTTGTCGGTCACCGCTTTATGCCTACCGGCGGCGTGAGCACCGCCAACGTCGAGGAGTACCTGAGCTCCTCCGCCATCATCGCCTGCGGTGGCACCTGGATGGTCAAGCCGGCCCTGTTTGCCGACGGCGACTTCTCCAAGGTCGAGCAGATCGCCCGCGAGGCCATGGACGTCGTCAAGAAGGTCCGCGGCTAGGTTTAGCTCTCTATCGTGAAAGGGGGCGTGCCCTAGACCTCGCCCCCTTTCTTTTAAAGCGGCTCGGAAGCGCGCCGTTTCCGTCACGGACAAGAACCGAAAACGTCTTGTATGCTGATAGAACGTGACGGAAGCGACACGCCCCCGAGCCGCTTTGCCTACTCGGTTGGCAACCGCGCTCAACTGAGCCACTTCGACAAAAGCCGAGCCACCAAAACAGCTGCGGCGCCGTCTGGAGGAATGGACTCTTGCTTCCGGTCTTTTCCTCCAAGCAGCGCCGCAGCTTTTTCGTGCCCCGATGTGCCCCGTCACTTGCGGTGGAATACGGACTGCCTACACCATCAGAGCCGCAAAACAATCCCTATTTCACCGCAACTAAATAAAGGGACAAATTAGATGGCCGAGTCTTTGGACAGCTCAAAATAGTCGGGATGCAAGGCGATAACCGGGCCCTGCTCCTCGGGCATCAGGTGCAAGTGCGTCTCTGCCAGATAGCTCGCCGTGTCGGTATCGCCCCTCTTAATGGCCTCGAGAATCCGGCGATGCTGCCGACGAATCGGCTCCCAATCCAGGTCCTGCGACACCATACGCAACCAGTTGTATCGCTCAAAATGTGTGTTGATGCTCTTCATCCAATCCCACAACATGTGACGACCGGCAATCTCAAAACACGTCTCATGGAACAGGTTGTCCAGGTCAAAGAAACGACGCGTCTCGCTATGGTCGAGCGACTCGGACTCGGCAAGAATCTGCTCGAGCCGACACTTCTGCTCGGGTGTGGCGGCAGAGCAGCATTTAATGAGCACGCTTCTCTCGAGTTTTTCGCGCAAGAAACAGGCGTTCTCGGCGCGCTCCATGCTGATTTTTGAGACATAGGTGCCGCTTTTGGGACGCGTTTCCACCAGCTCCTGCTCACGCAGGCGCACAAAGGACTCGCGAATGGGCGTGCGCCCGATTCCCGTCTCCTTTTCCAGACCAATCGCCGAAAGACGCGTGCCGGGCCTGAGCTCGGCATAGATGATCTTGGAGCGCAATGCGGTGTATGCCTGATCTTGCAGGCTCTGATTATGCTGGTGTTGTTCCATAAAGCCCTCGGATGAAGCCTCGGTTAATCGAATACCACCATGCAATACTATCGCATCCCCCGCCCCCCTCATAAGTTGCGGTGGAATAGTTCCTGCTCAAAGCCTTCAGCAGCAAAAACAGGAACTATTCCACCGCAACTTCCAACAGTCTTTTTGGGACGTGGCTTTTTTGGCTACCCTGAGCCGCAGGTCGGCCCCTTGCCACAAAAGGGGCCCATCTACTACGTTAACGCGGAGAGCCCAGACCATGCTGAAAAGTGCAAAAACAAAACCGCAGGTAGACAGCTTGTCGATTTTCGAAAAAGCCGACTATGGTTGACCCCTGCGGCTTAAACGTAGTAGATAGGCCCTTTTCGTGGCGCAGCACTACTGCACCCCAAATTGGCACCCCGAGCCCTCGTGAGTTGCCAACAAGCTGTTCGCCCAGCGCTTTATCCGCGCGGCATTCGGAAAATAGCACCACCGTAAGAACCCGAGAACAGCGCTATACGTTGCTATATCTCACTATACTTTGCAATATCTTGCTATACTTTGCTATATCTTGCTATACTTTGCTATATCTTGCTATATCTTGCTATATCTTGAGCAAAGGTGGCTCACATGCAAACAAACCCTTTTAAGCCCACAGCAGGTAAAACACCTCCCACGATTATCGGCCGCGAAGATGTACTTGAAGAATTCAGTGAAGGCCTCACCAACGGGCCTGGTGCCCCTGGGCGCCTAATGCGCATAGCCGGCGTCCGTGGAACGGGCAAGACGGTCCTCCTTGACGAGTGCTCACGTTTGGCGCAAAGCCGTGGCTGGACGGTCATAAAAGAGGTCGCAACCGAGGGACTTTGCCAGCGCATTCTCGAACAGCTGCAGCCCAAATTCCAGGCCAAACACGCCAGATTTGAGCCCACCGTAGCTGGCATATCCATCGGCAGCATAGATATTGAGCGAATCGGCCCATCGCTACGCGACGCCATGAGACAGACAATATCCAAGAATGGAAATGGCCTGCTCATCACTCTCGACGAGGTTCAAGACGCAGAGCTCGATGAGGTCCGAACGCTCTCCATTGCGATTCAGCAGGTTATCGGCGAAGACCTTGATATCGCCTTTGTTTTTGCTGGGCTGCCTTCGATGATTGAAAGCATCATCAACGGAAAGACACTTGCGTTTTTGCGCCATGCCCTCCCCTTTGGTCTGAAGGCTGTGGCAGTAACCGAAGTGTCGTACTCCCTCGAGGAAACCATTGAAGCGTCTGGCATGGAGTTGCAGCCAGGTATTGCCGGCCAACTTGCCGAGGCAACGCAAGGCTATCCTTTCATGATCCAACTCGTTGGATACTACGCATGGCAGTTGGCAAGACGCGCACATACAGCGATTATTGGAGAAGAAGAAGCCGAGCGTGGCATTGCAACGGCACGCGAACGCTTCTGCGCCATGGTGATTGAGCCCGCGCTGCAGCGCATTCCGCCCACGTGCATCGCTTATCTGCTGAGCATGGCGTCTTTGGGGCAGACGAGCTCGACTAGCATGGTTGCCGATGCCCTAAACAAAACGCCTCAACAGGTGAGCTCCGTCCGCAGCCGCCTGTTAAGAGAATCGGTTATCGAGGCCCCCTCGTACGGCAAGGTCTCATTTGCCATCCCCTACATGCGCAATTACCTCTACGAACACAAAGCCGAACTGGAAGTTGAACTGTAGAAGCGGTAACTGCCCTGCAAGACGAAAACCGTTTTCGTGCGGATTTATAGCAGACGCAAACGGTTTTCGTCTTGATTTGCGTACGGAATTAAGACGTAAATTGCGCTTTCGTACGCTTATTACCAGACGCAAATTGTTTTCGTCCGGCCATGCGTCCCCAATCTAGACGAAAAGAGCCCCGAGCTCGTATTGAACTGCATCCCAATTCTTGGACGGGCGCCGATGCCCTGATCTCTGCCATGTCGAGGTGCGAGATCAAATCCTTGGCGCGCTCGCCGGAGTGGTATGCCTTGTTCGGCGCCACCTTCCTGTAGAGCTTCTTGAGCTTCGTCTTCCCCTTGTTGCCCGGCGGCATCTCCGTCTCAGGTGGCAGCCCTAGGAAGGACAGGACGCCGGGCAGGTCGCACAGCATCACGTCCTCGATGTCGGCCTTGGCCGCCAGGTCGACGACTCTCTGCGCTGTCGGCGAGATGTTCGGGGTGCTGCTACCGCCCGCTGGTTCGGAAGCTGGCGGGCAGTAGCGGGCAGTAGCGGCAGTAGCGGTGTGGCTCGATAGGCCCGAATATCCGTAAGGAAGGTGCTCGCTCTCATATGTGCTGATATGCCTCGCCTCGCGAACCTTGGGATGCTTCCTGAGGTAATCCCTCAATTCGAGCCACTCTTTATGCTCATAACGCTTCGAAATCGTTTCCCCGTCGACAGTTTCCTTCACATAATGGTATGTTCGAACGCCTTCGAACTTGCCGAACCCGTTCTCGACGCTGAAGTTTCTGAACCAGCGCGAAAACCCATTCAGGTCCATGAAGTTGACTTGGGGATGCCTGTCTTTCGTTCGTTCGAATGAGTGGACGAGCGGAGTGCCTTTGACTTGTTCCAGGCCGAAGGCTTCCATTTCGCGGGCCTGCTCCTTTTTCCAGAATTCGAGATACGACGTCAGCGTCTCGCTTATCGAGATCCTCCGCACGCTTTTCTTGCTTTTGGGCGAGCGAACGCTTCGATCGGCCGCGAACTGCTGCTCAATGAGGATGCTTCTGTTCTCGACGGAGACATCGGACCACGTCATCCCAAGGGCTTCTGCCCTTCTCATGTCGGTGTCGAGCATGAGCATCACGCATGTGATGTGCGCGTCCGGTTCTCGATTGAGTAGGATGTCGAGTAGGCGAGCGGCGTGATGGTTCCTTCGCGGTTGTCGTGGAACTTTTTTGCGTACGAGCCGACGGTGTCCCTCGATTTTTGGTGGTATGTATGGTCTGCCACGGCGAATAGCGGTATTTGCCCGTGACCGGATCCTTGCCGAGGCTGTGACGGTAGCGCCACGTGTATTTGTCGCGGCGTTGCTTCGTTCCTTTGCCTATGACGAGAGGTCGGTCGTTCGTCGTGTTCCTTGCCTGAAGTGCCTGAGAATCGCGCTCGGTTGCGCGGAATGGCGCAAAGGGCTGGGGCGGGTGGGCATTACCCTTGGTGGTGGGCCCTGCGTGGGGTCACACCCCAAGGGTAATGCTCCGCCTGACCGCTTTCAAGCTCGTTGTGGGTCGAATTTGGGTCGAATTATTCCGCGTACTTTTCTTTCGTAAATCTATGAAAACATCAAATGACCTGGAGTTATATTGACTTCAATTTGGGTCGAAATGTCTGAATGAAACAACGTCGTAGCGACCTCATAACCCGAAGGTCGGTGGTTCAAATCCGCCCCCCGCGACCATGAAACTTCAGGTCGAAAGCATAAAAGCTCCCGACCTTTTTCTTTGTCTAGGGGTTTCGGCATCTCTCGTTCTTTGGGTACCTCGAGGCGGGCAATCAGATAGATGCTTACGAGTATCATAGGGTCTTTTTACGTCGCGGTCGTGTCTCGTACTGGTGCGCCGCTCTTTGTGGGACGTGTCACTTTGCCATAGGTTGTCCGGCGGCGGGGCGCAGGTCGTTCCCCGTGGCGTCGCTCCTTTCGACGCTACGCTGCCTGGCCACTCGTTCCACTGGTGCTTTTTCATGTCGACGCAGCCGTTGTCTCGGAAGGCGACTCCTTCCTCCGTCAGTAGTGCTCGCTGGTCGGGGAAGTTTGGCGCGAGGCGTCCCGCGTGGTTGACGACGCGGTGGCAGGGATAATCGCCGTAGCGATCCGCCTCGCTCAGCACCGCTCCGACCAGGCGAGAGTTTTTCTCCCTGCCGATGAGGCGCGCTATCTGACCGTACGAGGCGACGCATCCCGCCGGAATCTCTGCCACGACGGAGAGAATCTCATAAACCAAATCTTCGTCCAGGACTTTTCCCATCGTATCGCTCCCGTGTTCGCTTTTGCCTTCGGGGGCGCGGCGCCGATCACCCGTGCTGCGATTTTCGCAGCTCCCCTTACCGAAGCATCGAGGGAAAGCGCGTGCGTGTCAAGGTTGTCTGGTCCAGTTGCTGGCTCGATGCCTCGAGATGTTCGCCTCAAGTGCGACCTGCCCCTATTGGAAAGGCTCTGTTAGACCAAATTTGACACGATCGGCTGTTCGTCGAAACGGAAAATAAT
>CABUKY010000104.1 GCA_902492185.1 uncultured Collinsella sp. | reverse complement strand
CCAGTCCATCATCATCGGCCTCGGTGCCGTCCTGTGGATTGTCCCTACCGCTATGTCCATCTTCTTCGTGATGAGCTACGCCAAGAAGGTCAAGGCTGACAAGGGTTCCACCATCCTGTCGATGCAGGAGCTCAAGGACGCCGAAGAGGCTCACGGCAAGGCTGCTTCCGAGGTCCACAAGGAGGTCAAGCTCACCGGTCGTCAGAAGGGTGTTCTGATTGCCTTCGCCTTCACCTTCGTCGTCATGATCGTCGGCTTCATTCCGCTGGCCGACCTCAACGAGGGCGTCGCTAACTTCTTCGACGCTGGCGCTGTCTACGACGCCGACGGTAACGCCGTCGTCCAGGGCTGGTCTGCCCTGATCACCGGCCTGCCCATTGGCCAGTGGTACTTCGACGAGGCTTCCACCTGGTTCTTCCTTATGGCCGTCCTGATCGGTATCATCGGTGGCCTGTCCGAGAAGCAGATCGTTAACACCTTTATCACCGGCGCTGCCGACATGATGTCCGTTGTTCTCGTCATCGCCCTCGCCCGTGGTATCTCCGTCCTCATGGCTAACACCGGCCTCGACGTCTTCGTCCTCGACGCTGCCGCCAATGCTCTGGCTGGCCTGTCCGGCGTGATCTTCGCTCCCATGAGCTTCCTGGTCTACTTCGGCCTGTCCTTCCTGATCCCCTCGACCTCCGGTATGGCCACCGTCTCCATGCCCATCATGGGACCGTTGGCTGTTAAGCTCGGCTTCTCGCCTGAGGTCATGGTCATGATCTTCTCCGCCGCCATCGGTGTCGTGAACCTGTTCACCCCGACCTCCGGCGCCATCATGGGCGGTCTCGCCCTGGCCAAGATCGAGTGGACGACCTGGCTCAAGTTTGCCCTTAAGCTCATCGTCGCGCTCTCTGTCGTCTGCGCCATCATCCTGACCGTCGCCTGCGTGTTGATCTAAGTACCCAACGGGTACCCCACGGAAACCTTGACGATCCTGTAGAGGATCACCTGGTCATCGTCTGTCCGGTGGGGTAAACCCACCGGTAGACTCCTACCTTTAGCCCCCTTCCGTTCCGTGCGCGGGAGGGGGCGCTCTCATGTTGCGCGGTTCTACGAACCGCGCAACCAGTCGACGCTGCGCACCGCCCAGAACGACAATTTGTCATTCAAAAGGCAAGGCATGACCAGAAGGTCTATGCCTTGCCTTTTTCATGCCAACTTGTACGTTCTGGACGTCGCTCGCTGACTTATGCTCAACCTGCGACGTTCCCCTTGTTGGTGCAGGGGGAAGCTTGCTCGCTCTGGTGCCCGTTCGCTGGCTTCAGCTCTGCCTGCGACGTTTTTGTTGTTGGTGCTGAGTGACTTGTTCCCCGTTCTAAACGAGCTGCCCCGGGTCCCCGGTGGTTGTGGTGAGCGTGTTTGGTTGGTGCCTGTTGATGGTCTGGGTATCGGGGAGGGCGGGCTCCGTTATAATCGCCTAGGACATTAAATGGAAACGGGACGGGAGCCACACATGCGCCAGGGTTTCGACAACGCGAAGTACATCGAGCTGCAGGCTGCTCACATTAAGGAGCGCATCTCGCAGTTTGGTGGCAAGCTCTATTTGGAGTTTGGCGGTAAGCTGTTCGATGACTATCATGCGAGCCGCGTGCTGCCGGGTTTTGAACCGGACAGCAAGTTCCGCATGCTCAAGAGCATCGCCGACGATGTCGAGGTTATCATCGCGATCAACGCGAACCACATCGAGAAAAACAAGGCTCGTGGTGACCTCGGCATTACCTATGACGAGGATGTGCTGCGCCTGGTTGACCTGTTCCGCGGCAACGGCTTTGCTGTCGCGGCTGTGGTCATCACCCAGTACGCCGGCCAGCCTGCTGCCGATGTGTTCCGCAACCGCCTGAACGCGCTCGGTATTCCCGCCAAGCTGCACTATCCCATCGAGGGGTATCCGCACGATGTCGATCTGATCGTGTCCGACGATGGCTACGGCAAGAATGAGTTTGTCGAGACCACCCGACCGCTCGTCGTGGTCACTGCCCCCGGTCCTGGCTCGGGCAAGCTTGCCACCTGCCTGTCTCAGCTCTATCACGAGCACAAGCATGGCACGGCCGCCGGCTATGCCAAGTTCGAGACCTTCCCGGTCTGGAACCTTCCCCTCACGCATCCGGTCAACATCGCCTACGAGGCGGCCACGGCGGACCTCGACGATGCCAATATCATCGACTCCTTCCACCTTGAGGCCTATAACAAGACCACGGTCAACTACAACCGCGACGTCGAGGCCTTCCCGGTGGTCCGTGCTCTGATGGAAAAGATCCTGGGCAAGAGCCCCTACCAGAGTCCTACGGACATGGGCGTCAATATGGTCGGCTTTGCCATCACCGATGACGATGCCTGCCGCGACGCTTCCAAGATGGAGATCGTCCGCCGCTACTTTACCGCGGTCGAAAATGTGCGCCGTACCGGCGTGGGCGATGAGCAAGTCGACCGTCTCAAGATCATTATGAAGAAAGCCGGCATCGATAAGAACTACTCACCGGCGCGCTCGGCGGCCCTCACCAGGGAGCAGCTGACGGGTGGTCCCGTGGGTGCCATGGTTATGCCCGATGGCTCCGTGGTGACCGGCAAGACTTCCACGCGCCTGGGCGCCGCGAGCTCGCTCATCATGAATGCACTTAAGCATGTCTCGGGCGTCGACCTTGAGCTCGAGGTCATTAGCGATGAAGCGATCGAGCCCATCAGCAAGCTCAAGACGCATTTCCTGGGCAGCAAAAACCCGCGCCTCCACACCGACGAGACGCTTATGGCGCTGTCGATCACCTCGGCCACGAGTGAGACGGCCGCTCGCGTCCTTTCGGGCCTGGAGCAGCTGCGCGGTTGCGATGCCTTCTTTAGCGTGATTATCTCGCCGACGGACGAGACGGTACTGCGCAAACTGGGTATCAACGTGTGCTGCGAGCCCAAGTTTGAGCGCCGCGGTTTCTTCCATCGCTAAGTTTGAAGCACCGCGGTAATTGCATTGCATTTTGGCCGTATCGGGTTAGCGCCCGGTACGGCTTTTTGATCAATAAAGCGCCTATTTCGGCGAAAAATAGCTGTTTACCTGCCTAGAAACAATTTGAGCGGTATACAATAACCGTAACTGTTTCATCCTTAGCGGGATGCCGCATGATGGATATTACCTGCCATCGTGAGGTGTGTCGGTCGCGCACGGCGCGTTAGATGCTCGTGCTCGGTTTGAGGAGGCTGCTATGGCGGGCAAGGGTCGTGCGAGTGTCAACGATATGAAGCGTGTCGAGGTGCTGGTGTTGATGGAGATCGACCAGCAAACCGAAGACAATGGCGGGCCGTATGGTTTCTCGCGCAAAACGCTTGCCGAGCGCGTGGGGGTTTCGCCGTATCGTGCCCGCGCCGCAATCGATCGCTTGGATTCCGAAGGCATGATTGATGTCGTCTCGCGTTATAGCGACGACGGCGGTCAGCTTGCAAATGGCATTTGCCTCACCGAACGTGGCGAGTGGTATCTTGAGGGCGTCCGTACCGGCATGCTCGTTCAAGAAATGCTTGAGGACGAGGTTGCTGATCGATAGCAGCATGTAACCCTTGCCATAGCGATGCCGCCTGGGAAACCGGGCGGCGTTTTGTTTCAAGATTGAGAAATGCAATCGCACGCGAGAAAAATTGCGAACGGTCCGCGGCGCGAGTATTACAATGAAGACCCGTAAGATGTGGATAAACAACTTCTACGGGAAGCGCAGGTAACTCAATATGACCAAGCATGTGTTCGTAACCGGTGGCGTGGTTTCGTCCCTGGGCAAGGGTATCACCGCGGCCTCGCTGGGCCGTCTGCTCAAGTCGCGTGGCTACAAAGTAACGATGCAGAAGGCCGATCCGTATCTGAACGTCGACCCCGGTACCATGAGCCCCTTCCAGCATGGTGAGGTCTTCGTTACCGAGGATGGTTACGAGTCCGACCTGGACCTGGGTCATTACGAGCGCTTTATTGATGAGAACCTGACCCGCGATTCCAACTTTACGACCGGCGCCATCTATAAGAGCTTGATCGCCCGCGAGCGTCGCGGCGACTTTTTGGGCGGTACCGTGCAGGTGATTCCTCACGTCACCAATGCCATTAAGGACAAGTTCCGCCGCATCGAGGAGCAGACCGGCTCCGATGTAGTCATCACCGAGCTGGGCGGCACGATCGGCGACATCGAGTCCCAACCGTTTGTCGAGGCCATCCGTCAGTACCGCAAGGAGGCCGGCCCCGAGAACGTCTGCTACATCCACGTGTCGCTCGTTCCCTATATCGCCGCCGCCCACGAGGTCAAGACCAAGCCCACGCAGCATTCCGTCAAGGAGCTCCGCAGCTTTGGCATCCAGCCCGATATCATCGTGCTGCGCTCCGACCACCATATCGATGACGCTATCCGCGGAAAGATCGCAAGCTTCTGCGACGTCGACACCGATTGCGTCTTTACCAACGAGGACTGCGCGAGCATTTACGATGTTCCGCAGCTGCTTGCCGAGCAGGACTTTGACCTGCGCATTTGCGAGCGCCTGGGTCTGGACCCGCGTGAGCGCGACATGAGCGAGTGGAATGAGTTCCTGCGCAAACAGAATCACGCCAACCATCACGCCGACAAGGTGAAGATCGCCGTCGTGGGCAAGTACACGCAGCTGCCCGATGCGTACCTGTCGGTTATCGAGGCCCTGCACCATGCGGGCGTCTTCTACGATCGCCATGTGGACGTCCAGCTGGTCGACGGCGAGAGCCTCGACGAGCAGAATGTCTCCGAGGTTCTGGGCGACGCCTCGGGCATCCTGGTCCCCGGCGGCTTTGGCAAGCGCGCCCTGGAGGGCAAGATCCTCGCGGCCGAGTTTGCCCGTGAGCACAAGATTCCGTATCTGGGCATTTGCCTGGGTATGCAGGTGGCCGTGTGCGAGTTCGCCCGCAACGTCGTCGGCCTTGCCGGAGCCAGCTCCTCCGAGTTCGATCCGGATGGCCCGTTTAGCGTCATCGATCTGATGAGCTCGCAGGAGGACGTGACCGAGAAGGGCGGCACCATGCGCCTGGGCGCCTATCCGTGCAAGCTCGCCGCCGATACCCTTGCTCGCGAGGCATATGGCGAGGAGCTCGTCTACGAGCGTCACCGTCATCGCTTTGAGTTCAACAACGCCTTCCGTGACCAGCTCGAGGACGCCGGCTTGGTTATTTCGGGCCTGTCGCCCGACGAGCGCCTGGTCGAGATGGTCGAGCTGCCGCGCGACGTGCATCCGTGGTATGTGGCAACCCAGGCTCATCCCGAGTTCAAGAGCCGCCCGACCAACCCGCAGCCGCTGTTCCGCGAGTTCGTGCGCGCTTCGATCGGCCAGCACGAGGGTGTCGACCGTCTGCAGGTGACGCCCATGAACCTTGCTACGGACTAAGGGTGCCGTCGAATAAGGAACATACCGAAGCTACTCCCTCGTCGCTCGCCGTGGCGGCGGGGGAGTATCTCGATTACCTCGCGGTCGAGCGGGGTTTGGCGCGCAACACGATTGCGGCCTATCGTCGTGACCTGACGACGTACTGCGCCTATCTGGAGCGGGCGGGTATTGTGTCTTTTGAAGAGGTGACTCGTCAGGTCGTGGAGGGCTTTGTCGCCGACCGTCGCGATGGGGGCTATTCCGATGCCTCGGTGGAGCGTGCGCTTGCGGCCGTGAAGGGCCTGCATGCCTTTTTGGTGCGCGATGGGGCTGTGGCCCAAAATCCAACGACGGCGTTGCGCCTGCCTAAAAAGGCTGAGCGTTTGCCGGAGTATCTATCGGTGGAGGATGTCTCGGCGCTGCTCGATCAAGACTTCCCCGAGGGCGAGATGGGCTTGCGCGACCATGCCATCTTGGAAGTGCTCTACGGATGCGGTTTGCGTGTGAGCGAGTTGGTGGGGCTCGATGTGGGCGATATCCATATCGACGATGGTTTTGTGCTCGTTCGCGGTAAGGGCTCAAAGGAACGCCTGTCCCCGCTGGTGGGAAGCGCGGCGCGAGCTCTGACGCTCTATGTAACTGAGGGGCGTTCTCGCTTGGCGGCCCATGCGCGCGGAACCGAGACCTCGGCGGTCTTTTTAAATAAGAACGGCCGCCGTCTGTCGCGCCAGGGCATCCATGCCATCTGTGAGCGCTACGGGCGCCAGGTGGGGCTGGTGGGACTCCATCCCCATACGCTGCGTCACTCCTTTGCTACCCATATGCTTGCGGGCGGCGCAGACCTCCGTGTGCTACAGGAGATCTTGGGACATGCCGATATATCGACCACGCAGGTCTACACGCATGTCGATCGTACGCAACTGACCGAGGTCTATCTGGCGGCGCACCCGCTGGCGCATCGTTAACTCATCGCTGACCTGCAAATTTATAGGTATTTGGGGACGGGCCCCAGATTGCCACGGCGTGCTTTTGCGCGCGCTTGGGCAATCTGGGGCCCGTCCCATTT
>CABUKY010000103.1 GCA_902492185.1 uncultured Collinsella sp. | reverse complement strand
AGGATGCCAACATTTGGGCTGACTTTCGCGGCGGCATTATCGTGGGCAAGGCCGTCAACACTCGCTTCGAAAACGTTATGGTCATGGAGAGCACCCTGCACGTTACGTGCGCCAACAACATGCTCAACGTGATTACCAATGCGGGCTTTGAGGGGGGCCTGATTGCCGGCGAACTCGACGGCTGCACGCTCTACAACTGCGAGGTCCGTGGTGGTCGCGCCGTTAACAACACGACTTCGGGCGTACAGGCAATCGGTGGCGAGGGCCTGTATATGGCGGCGTTTGCCGGCTACGTTAAGAACTCGACCATCGAGTATTGCCGCGTGACGCCTACGCGCAAAAAGGATGGCTCGATTGCCGAGAAGGGCATGACCGACGTCACCAATAAATACGATGTGGCCATTGGCGCCCTGGGCGGCAACAACGTGTACGCCTCGGGTTTTGTGGGCTGTATGGCGGGTAACGCCAAGATTATCGACTGCTTCTCGACGGCGCAGTGCTACAGCTATGCCGCGTCGTACGCGGGCGTCATTTCCGTGACGCGCGCGTGGACAGGCGGACTGGCGGGCCGTATTTTAACCGAAGAAGGCAATGAGCTTGTCCGAAGCCACTTTGCGGGCGATCTGAGCTCGCGTCAGTACAACCCCATCGCCGTGATCCCCATTATTCAAAACGATGTGAACCTGGGCGGTATTGCTGCACGCGCCAACAAGGGCGACGCCACGGTCACCGAGTGCTACTTTAAGCCGAGCGTGAGCCTTTCTGGCAATAGCCAGGGCAATCCTGCCAAAAAGAAGATCCCTTCGTTTGGCGGTGACGGTACCACCAAGGGCGACAGCTATGGTCCGTGGGATGACGAGCGCTACATCACGCGTGAGCTATGGGAAGAGCACGACTACGACTTCTGTGCCGGTACCATGCGCTCGACCGCTAACGACGATGCCCTGGGTGGCCAGCACACCAATGAGTGGGCGATGGATTACAAGCTGAATATCCCCGTGCATGGCCAGAGCGTTAAGGCGACGATTGATTTTCCCGGTGCGGGCACGGCAACTGTTCTGGCAACCATGTTGGGCAAAGACCAGTCCACCAGCGATCCGTACGCCTTTGCGGTGAGCGCCGTGCTAGCCGGAACGGCACAGGGCTTGGCCCAAGGCGATACGTCGGTAACGTTTAAGCAGGAGACCTCTGCAAAGCCTGAGGGGCTGAGCGAGGCGAACGACGGTTACCGCTTTATGGGTTGGTTCCGCGAACCCGATGTGCGTGTGAACCACATTGGCCAAGACAACAGCTGGTTTGACGGCAAGACCGATACTGCTGCTGTTAAGGACGGCAAGCGTGTCGAGAAGAACACGAAGCACGAGGCGGCCTCGAGCTACACTGCCGACAACGGCAAGGATCATGCCAAAAGCGAGGGCTTCAAGGGCAACGACCTCTTTATCGCTTCGTACGAGGCGCAGGTGCTGTTCTATAACGTTAAGGGCGAGATGCTCAATTGGAAAGACGGCAAGGCGCACGATCAGTCTACGGACTGGTACCGCTATGGCGTCGGTTTGACGCCCGCTGCCCCCGCGGATCGCGGCGGCTTGTCGAAAACCGCGATGTTTATCGGCTGGACCACGCAGCCGAACGACGATAAGAGCATGAACGGCGCCTATGCCGCCATTACTTCTCCTCAGCTGGCAGATCTTAAAAATCAGGGAGCTTTTTATCCTGAGGGTAGCGAGATCACCGTGGTCGGTCCCACCGATTTCTATCCCGTGTACAGCGACTACGTTTCGAACATCATGACGGTGTTCGAAGGCAATGAGCAGGATGAACTCGGTGATGTGACCCAGCGCGTTGACGTGGGCAATACTCATGTGGACGTGCAGCCGGGCGAGAATGGAACGAGCTCCTATACCGTGCAGGTACGCGATGTGAACAATAAGCCTCTATCCGATGGCGGCACCCTGCCCGACGGCTACCGCTTCTTGGGTTGGTATGAAAACAAGGGGACCGAGGATGCCCCGCTCGAGGTGCGCGTAAGCCGCGACCCCAGCTATACACTCCCTGCCGATGTCGATCTAACCGTGCCGCATACCTACATCGCCCGCTTTGAGTACCGCGTGGATTATTACGTTCGGGCTTATACCAACCATGGGTTTACGGACAGCAAGCTGCTTTGTTCCGTTTGGAATCGCTATCAAACGCCCTTTGAGGAAAACGTCGGTAGTACCTTCGTGCGTGAAAACGTCGTCCACTGGGGTCCGGAGCATGTTGACCACGGTATAAAGGATAGGTATGACGAAACGTGTGGCACGCGCTTCACGGCGAATACCCTTGTCGTGAGTCCCCTTAATGCGTACTCGCACAACGTTAAAAACGATACGGGAGCCGATACTCTGAAAAACCTCTATGCCGATACCGATTTTCCAGGCGCTGCAACGCTAAGCGATACTTGGACTTCGGCTTCGCTGAACGTAACGGTCAAACCGGTGAACGATCGCTATCGCCTGAATTTCTGGACGCTTGAGCGCGATGGTGAATATTGGACATATGTGAAAAATCCCATCGAGAGCATGGTGCGTACAGATAAGAAGTACTACGTTCGCGCGATGATTACCACGGACGTTAATTTCTACAACAAGGGCGATAATGTCGTGAGGACTGCCACGCGGCGCTATGAGAGTAACTTGCTGCAGGCCAAGGTGAACGGGGTTGATCCGACGTTCACGTATTATTACCCGCATGTTAATACGTCGGTTAAAGTGGCAGAAAAGCCAGAAGATGGTGAGAAGGGATCGTATGATAACCCCCTGACCCTCGAAGCTTCCCCGACCGATGCCGAAATGGCCGTGCGGGGCTATAAGTTCCTGGGCTGGATTTCTACGGCCGAGGTCCAGAAGGGATCTGCCGTCTGGAACTATATCTATGATGTCGCCAACGACCCCTATGTGACGAGCGATCCGGAAAAGGCGGCGCCATACTTGGCGACGGATGACTCCAAGGTCACCAAGTGTCAGGATGCCTATCCCGTCTACGCAAAGTACGACGTCAACTACACCACCAACCTGCACCGCGCAGGTTTTGATGGCACGGACAAGGTCAATGCGCCTAGGTACGATATCGATCCCGTTATCAACGCGGGCACCGACCCTGCTACGGCAACGGTGACCCCTGACGTCACGACTCCGGTTTATAAAGCAGGCGGTGAGCTGTATAAGTTGCAGAAGGTTGAGATCGAGCTTCCGAACGGCGAAGTTAAAAAGCTCGAACCTAACGGCGATAACTCGTATTCCTATCAGGTGGAACCCGGCGGGGCCTATACATTTGTGGCGTACTATTCGCCGTTGGCGGTCGTGTATCATCTCAATGCCTCGAAAGTGGACGGCAAAGTTGCTCAGCAAGGCGATATGCTCGGCAACCTTGATGGCGGCATCCCGAAGCCTACTTATGACGTCCGCACTATCGATGGGGATACAGGTAAGTTCAACGTCTTCGTGGGCTGGACGGAAGCCCAGCCGGCACCTGGCAAGGGCTATGTCGCTTGGTCGGAGGGCATCCGTATGGTGAGTGCTTCTACCGTGGTCAAGGCCCCCATGGAGCTGTACCCGGTCTACCGTCCCAGCCTGGTTACCGTTCAATCGAACATCGACTCCAATCTTGCGAATCCCGATCTTGTCCGTAGCCTCGGCCGCACTGATTCCGGCGACCAGATTTCTCTTGAGGTCAAGGCCGCCGAGGAGGTTGAGGACATTGACGGCACCAAGTACGACTTTGTCGGCTGGTCGCGCGACTATGAACCCGATGGCAAATACACCCTGTTGACCGATGACGAGAAGTATCCCCTCGAGGGCAGCGAGCCCTTTGAGAGCGTGACCTACACCGCGGTGTACAAGATCGCGCCGTATAAGGTGCGCTATCACGGTGTCGACGGGTCGGTCGTCTTTACGGCGACGGTCGACTCGGACGGCGAGCGAGCGACGGGCGCCGGCTTTGTCCATAACGTCGATGTTCCCAAGGTGGATGAGAGCGGCAACCCGGTCTATGACAAAAACGGCAATCCCGAGATGGAGAAAAAGTCCGTGGCATACGACCCGGACGCCCACTCCAAGATCGTCGCGCTGCTCGATGAACAGGCGGCCAGCGGTGACGTACGCGAGCTCTTCCTGGAGTGGCGATATGTGCCTGCCGTTGGCGCTCCGAAGTCTTGGAATGAGTTTAAGAGCGAGCCGGTCAAGGGAGACATGGACCTGTATCCCGTGACGTATCGAGTGGCCGCCAACGATACGTCCGATACCGAGAGGCCCGTAGCCATGACCGCGCAGCTTAAGTGGCTGCTCAATCCCACCGCTGGCAACACAGTCGACAACAACGCCGACAAAGCACCCTTTAAGGTCTGCTTTGCTGAGCCGTTTATGGGGACGCAGCTGACTGTTACCGTTAAGCGGGCGAGCTACGGTCCTGATGCGTCCATGACGGAGGAACCCGTTAACGACCAGTATGTCTCGCTCTACAGCTTGGGCTCGGGTAACGGTTCGTTCGACTTGGCCAACCGCCTGGAGTCCAAGAAGACGGGCGGAAGGGAGCAAGGCGACGGCAATGCCGTGTTCAACTTTGACCAGACTCATGCGCTGACGATCGTTAAAAAGACCACCGATGCAAGTGCTATGGGGCAGACGTTCCGCTTTAAGGTGACGAAGACGGCAGAGGGAACCTCTCCCGAGACGCGCATGGTCGAGGTGAAAGTCGATAAAACGCAGCAGGAAAACGGTGAAACCTGGTATGTCGGCAGCGTGCAGCTTGCCGCTCCGGCGGGTTTCTATACCGTCGAGGAAGATACGGCTTGGGCATGGCGCTACGAGGGTGAACTGAGCACGCCGGGCAAGGCGCCCGGTAAATCTGCCGAGCTGACCATCTCGTCCGCCTCGAGCGCGGGCGACACCGTGGTGACGTGCGTCAACACGCGCGCGAAGGACAAGTGGGTCGATGGCGGCTCGCGTGCCAAGAATGTTTGGGAAAACCGCACGCTGAGGAGGGATGACTAGGATGACTAAGCGCAAGCAGATCGTCGCCCTCCTTGTCGGCGTTCTCCTTTTGGTCGGCGCTGCCGGCACCTTTGCGTGGCTTTCGGTTACGGGCGTGCTGGTCAACGAGTTTGGCTTTGGCTCGGTGGAGCCCTCGGTGGACGAGACGCTCGAGGGCAACGTGAAGAGCGATGTTAGGATTGCAAACACGGGCTCGGCTCCGGCATACCTGCGTGTTGCGGTGGATATCTACTGGCAGGACAAGGATGGCGCACGCCTGTGGAATGAGCCGGTCGAGGGTACCGACTACGCCATTGTGTGGGGCGACGTGTCCGATGCTTCAACTACTAGCAGCGCCTCGTCTTGGGTTCGCTCGGCCGACGGGTTCTACTACTGGACGTCTTCTGTTGCGCCGATGGACAAGACGGGCGTGCTCATCAAGAGCGTGTCCGAGAAGAAGGCGGATGGTAAAAACCTAGTAGTCGACATTTCGACCCAGGCGATTCAGTCCACGCCCGACGATGCGGTCACCGAGGCATGGAAATGTACGGTCAATGATGGCGTGCTGGTGCCGCCGCACGGAGGTGCGTGAGTATGGCATTCCCGATTCGCAAAGGCGTTGCGCGCTCCGTGCGTTGGGTGGTCGCGGCCATTCTCTGCATGGTCGCGCTCGCCGTTCCTGCCCGCGCGTTTGCCGAGACTCCCGCGATTGCCTATGACGGAAATGCGCACCAGCTGACGGTATCGGGGGCGACGGGCTCCTCGGGGGAGCCCGATCTGTTTCCCGCCTTTAAAGATCTAATGCCCGGCGATGTGCGCGAGCAACAGATTGAGGTTCGTGCCATGGGCGTAAAGTCCCAGGTACGCGTGTTTGTGCGGGCCGTTGTCGATCACGAGACGGCACACCTGCTGTCGCCCATTACCTTAACGGCGTCGGCTGGCGATGCGTCTGACGGTTGGCTCCAGACGGGAACGCCGGGCAGCGTGTTTGCCTATCCCACGCAGGTCGCCACGTTCACGAGCGATGGCAGCACGGTGCTCAATCTGCAGCTGAATGTCCCGACGTCGGTGGGTAACGAGCTTGCCGACGCAAACAAGACCATTCGCTGGGAGATCACCGCCGAGGACGATGGCGAAACAATTCCTGCGCAGCCCGCTGGCTCCAAAAAGCCCAGCCTGTTTGGCCTGGCTGCGACGGGCGACAACTCGCTCGCTCTGCTTTTGACGCTGCTAACGCTAGCGATTATCGCTTTCATGGCTGCGCTGATCTTGTCCCGAAGGAATAAACGCTAGGTCCATCTTCAAAATGTTTCGCCCGCCCGGCGGCGGAATATTAGGTTTCCTGCTCTACAGTCCTGCTCGCACCGAGAGCACATTGGATCCATCTTCTAAACGCAACGCCCCCCCGGGCGTCGGGGCACGAAGTTCCCTGCTCTACAGTCCTGCGCAAGACGAAGGCCACATTAAGTGGCCTTCTTTGCGT
>CABUKY010000102.1 GCA_902492185.1 uncultured Collinsella sp. | reverse complement strand
GGCATGAGCTCGTTCACCCGCTCGACGATGCGGCGCTGCTCGGCGAGAGGCGGAATCGGAAGAAATAGCTCTTTTAGCACTGCTGCTTTGATTCCTTTTGCGGTCGTCCCCGTGGCATGATCCTTAACTTGAATTTGGAACAGTGGAGATAGAATTATTTGGCAGAACAGGGCATTGTCTGGACCAACTGTGCCGTAATTCTGAAGGGTAATGACACGCTGTCCACAGCTGCAACGTTTCATTTCGCATATCGCGCAATACCCCATCGGGGCTTCGGTTGTAAACAGCAAATCGCCACGGTGGGTCTCTCCGCGAGACAAGCGTGTTGCATATTCGTCTTCTGAAATATACTCCTCGCGTGTGTAATCAATATAGCCTTGGCGAATGTTGCTCGCAGTCATTAGTCGAACACCTGAAGGTGATTTGTGAGGTGTTTTACCCCTGTAATCAATGAAGTTATATACGGTTTCCAGCCTTGCCCAAGCCCACCCCTCGGGCAGCTCCTCAAACGGCACTTCGTTCGCGATGCACTTATCGCTAGTCACGCGACCCTTGGCATCCACCTTCTTCTCATAGGGGGAGCCATCGGAACCGGATTGGCTTTCAACTGTATTCGCGACAAGCGTTGTAAAATCTAGTGAGACGAGCATCCCGGTTGCTCCAGCGCTTCGATGCTCTGGTCTTTAGCGTCTTTCGTTCAGTGGGGGACTGACCGCAAGCGGCGTAAACAAGAAAGGGGACAAGCGTAAATGAAAGCAACCGAGGCGAATCTGCTCGACCTTATGGGCGTGGCGAAGATGCAGTTTGTCATTCCCGTGTACCAGCGAGTTTACTCGTGGAGTGTAAAAGAGTGCGAGGTGCTTTGGGATGACGTCATGCGAGCGGGTCGTGATGGCGTATCGCACTTCGTGGGGTCAATGCTTTATATCCCCGAGTCCGAGAGCTCTGCCACGAGCATTTCGCGCGTGCTTCTGATTGACGGACAGCAGCGCATGACGACGTTTTCGTTGATGATTGCAGCTTTGGCTGACTATTTGGAGAGCAACCCCGACAAGGCTGGCTTCCTTGGCGACCTCAAAATCTCGGCGCTGAGGAAAAATTACCTCTTTAACGATGACGACTACAACGGTCTGGCACGCTACAAGCTGGTGCTCTCGCAGGACGATAAAGAGACGCTGTTCTCCATCGTGTCTGGGGCTCCCGTGCCAGATGAAAAATCGGATCGGATTGTCGAGAACCATGCGTTCTTCCGCGAGAAGATGCGTGGTAAATCATTTGACCCGGCAAGGCTTTGGGCGGGGCTAAACCGCGTGCAGGTCATCGACACTAAGCTCACCGCTGGCGTTGATAATGCCCGGCTCATATTTGAGTCCATGAACTCCAAGGGCAAGCCGCTCACGCCCATTGACCTCATCCGTAACTACGTTCTAATGTCGCTTCCCAACGACGAACAGACCAAGCTTTATGAGGGTTATTGGCATCCACTCGAGTGCTTGTTCGGAAAAGGCGGCGAGGACGAGTTCAATGCATTTATCTGGTACTGGCTGTGGCTTAAAGTTCCCAATAGGATGCCGAAGGAGAACGAGGCCTACTACGAGTTTAAGCGCTATTTCGCCGACGACTACGATGGTGACACCGAGGGCCTGCTTAAGGAGCTGCGCGGGTATGCACATAGATACGCCAGTCTGTTCCTTGGTAAGGAGAAGGACGACGGACTGCGCCGAGTGTTCGGCAGAATCGTAAGCCTCGACGTGAAGCAGATAAGGCCCCTCTTAATGTTGCTTTATTCGGTTTACGAGGGGAATGGACTAGACCGCAATGCGTTTTTACGTATCTGCGAGACTATCGAGTCGTTTCTGTTCAGGCGAGCGGTTTGCGGCAGACTTACCACGGGCCTAAATAATTTCTTTGCCGGCATGTATCGCAATCTCGAGCAGCAGGACGATATCGAGGAGTACGTTACGGCGATGCTCCTTATCCACAGCAGCGGTATGACCGCATACTTTCCGACAGACGAGCATTTTGTCGAGGAGTTTAAGGCGCGTGACTGCTACAACCGCTTCTCTAAAAAGCGCTATTACCTGGAACGCATGGAGAACTGGCACCACCCGAAGGAGTCCATCTCAGCCGACGATTACCAGATCGAGCACATCATGCCCCAGACGATTGATGATGAGCACGGCTGGAAGGAATCGCTTGGTGAGAACTGGGAAGACGTCCACGACAGGCTGTGCAACAACTTGGGAAATCTTACGCTGACGGGCTACAACCAGGAGTACTCAAACCGGTCGTTCTCGGACAAGCTCAATCTGCCTGACGTCGGATTTAAGTGCAGCCCGCTCTACCTAAACAAATCGATTGTCTCGCATGAAAAATGGGGTGAGGAAGAGATTGGGCAGCGCGCGGACGAGCTGGCGAAAGAAGCGTGCGAGATATGGAAGTATCCCGACCTTCCGGCAGACGTCGTCGACAAGTACCGTCCTTCTCGTGGGGAGCCTGACGAGGCTCCTGTCTGGACTCTGCATGAGAACCACCCCACCTTTGCCGAAGGTGGGCTCAACCAGAAGCTTTTCGATGAGGTGCGCGAGTCCGTTCTGAGTGGTAACCCTTCGTGGGAGTCCTACATAGCCAAGTACTATGTAGGCTTCAGGTCGGGCAAGCGAAAACTGCATGCCGTGTTAGAAGGTAGGACCAGCAACGGTGGCTGGATTGCCGTCGGCCTGGCAAAGAGCGTGGATGACCTAATTGATCCAGAGGACATGTGCCAGGACAAACGTACGCAGGGTGGATTTGGCCCAGGCCTACCGACCTATGTTGCTCTTCGTAATGCCGATGACATTCCCGCGGTGCTCGATCTTATAAAGCAGTGCTAGGTTAAAGGCCGGGAATCTAATTCCCGGCCCTTGCCATCTCGGAATTGCCGATGGCTTATCTGCCCACCTACACCCCCGCAATCCCGCGCGCCGCGCTCAGCAGCTCGTACTCCCTCTGGCTCCACTGGTGCAGCTCGGCCGCGTGCACGGCGTCGCGACACAGGTCCAGGAACACCTCGGCGCCCTCGCAGAAGCACTCGCGGGCAAAGGCGCCGGATCCGTCCGCAACGCACGCACCGTCGGCAAAAAGCTTCCAGCTGGACGGCTCGCGCGAGCCGTCTCCGAGCAGCTTGATCTGCAGAACATGTGGGCCGCCAGCGGCACATGGCCCTTCTTCCAACGCCTGCACCGTAAAGCGCATCTGGAGGGACAGAGTATAAAATCCGGAAAAGTGTCGAAATAGGCACCTTAAAACTTCGGAAAAGTGTAGCTGGATGACAAAACAGCACTAAGAAGCTGGTGCTGGATGCGGGATCCTGTGGCCGCCTTCAGCCCTCGCTACTCGTCGTCCCCGTCGTTGGGGTCGCCCTTGAGGGTGTTGATGTCCAGGTACTGGTTATCGTCCTCTTTTTGCTGGGTCTCCGACTCCGCTTGGGTGGGGCCGCGGAACAGCTGGAATCCCTCAAATGCAATGACACCGAGCAGGGCAATGATAATGGCGATAAAGGCAACCTTGACTGCCTGCGGAAATTCCGAGAAACGCAGTGCCTTTTCCTCGGCGTAATAATCGGCGAAGCGCTCTTCGCCCGTGCTTTTGGTATACGCCGGCGCGGACGCGGCCTCCGGGTCATATTCCGGTGCGGGCGTGGCAGCGTACGGATCGTTGGGATAATCGCTCGACGCGGTGCCATAGTCCTCGGTCTCGATGCGACTGTTGCCAGCATAGCCATCGGAATAATCGGAATATGCCGTACCGCCCTCATAGTCTGCGGCGCTCGTGTTGGCGGCAAAAAGCGGGTTAACTGGAACGTCGAGCGCCGGCATGCCGGTAGAGGTCTCATCCAGATCGGTTGCAGCCCAGGAATCGTAGGCAACCTGATGGGCAACGGGCTCATCGAGCCTTGCGACCGGAGGCTTGCGTGCCGCAGGAACAGGCAACTGCTGGGCGCTGTACATAACAGTGCTGTCGGCCGATTTGCCCTGCGTCGCTGCTGCGAGAAATGCCGCCGTCTCGGATGGGTCACTTGCGGGGCGGGGAGCGGGCGTGGGCGCCGAAGTGGGTGCGGGTGTAGGCGCGGGCGTCGAAACAGCCGACTGCGCAGGAGTCGGCGCAGATGCGGTCTTAGGCGCAAGTGCGGGATTGGGGCTTGACGGGCGAGCCGCGCCGCCGCCCATGAGTTCGTCGGCGGTCCACGGGCGATCATCCATCACATCGTCAAGGCTCAGCGAAAACAGGTCGTCTTCACCCTCATCGAACATGCGGTGCACATGTCCACCAATTGCCGGAATCAATCCGCGACCGGTGCATGATGCCTTGCTCAACGCCATTCTGTTCCATCCTTTCGAAATACTAATGACATCGATTATATGGAACTTCCCAAGTGGCTCGGTCTTGGATTCGTGCTTTCCAGAACTCGCGCCCAAAAGGGGAGGGGCAATCCAGGCGAGCGCCTACTTGTCGCCGGCCGCCGCCTTGGCCTCATTGAGGTAGCTATAAAAACTGTACTTGGAGATGCCAAAGAACTCGCAGGCGCGCTCGCTCGACTTGGAAATGAGGAAGGCGCCGCGACGGTCGAGGTAGCCAATGGCACGAATGCGCTCGTCTTTGGTCATGAGTGCCGCGGGCTTGCCCACAAACTGCTCGCACTCGTGCAGCAGGTCCTCGAGCAGGTCGCCGATGTTCTTGGTAATGGGCTCGGGCTCGGTATAGCCCGTGCCGCCGGTGCCGGTAAAGGCGTCGAGCGAACGCTCAAAAGCCTTCATGAGCGTAATGTCAAAGTTAATGCCCAAAATGCCGACGGGCTTGCCTTCGTCGTTGCGGATAAAGATCGTCGACGATTTGAGCAGCTTGCCATCGGTGGTTTTGGTGAGGTATGGCTCCCGGGCGGTCGTGCACGTCGGTGGTGCCCTCGTGCATGGACTCAAACACGATATGGCTGGGGCCGTCACCCAGTTTGCGCCCGCTGACGTGGCCGTTTTCGATCACTACGATGGAGTGGTCCACGTCCTCGGTTTCCAGATCGTGGACGACGACTTCGCAGTTGGGGCCAAATTGGAGCGCCAGGCCGTGTGCTAGGCGCTTGTAAAACTCAATCTGTGCGGGGGTCATGGGTGCCTTCCTAAAAATTAGTTTGGGCACACTTTGCCATAAACCACACTTGACCGCAAACAAATCCATCAACAAGGCAATTCATGACCGTTCGGCGGCGAAAAAGTACCGATTACGGCAACAAACAATTCGTTAGGTATGCCAATCAAAAAGTGTGATAGAACATTACTAACAAACTTTTTGTTTGGCATCCACATAAAAGTTCAGCCGTGTGAATGGGATCGGGCTGAAACGCGTATGCGGGGGCCGGCAAGAGAGGACTTAAGGAGTTCACCGTATGGCCGATAAGATCCAGTGGGCGGGCAACACGATGCCCAAGAGCGATGACAAGCACTTGGGAATCATGAGCCTCGACCACGTGAAGAAGGCCCGTGCCTTCCACCAGTCGTTCCCTCAATATACCGTCACTCCGCTTGCCCGTCTGGACGGTCAGGCTGCGCGCCTGGGCCTGTCCAACCTGTGCGTTAAGGACGAGAGCTATCGCTTTGGCCTCAACGCCTTTAAGGTTCTGGGCGGCTCGTTTGCCATGGCCAACTACATTGCCGATGAGACCGGCAAGGACGTTGCCGACTGCACCTTCGATTACCTGACTTCCGATCAGCTTGCCAAGGACTTTGGCCAGGCCACCTTCTTTACCGCCACCGACGGCAACCATGGCCGCGGCGTGGCATGGGCTGCCAACAAGCTGGGTCAGAAGGCCGTCGTGCACATGCCCAAGGGTTCCACCAAGCCCCGCTTCGACAACATCGCCGCTGAGGGCGCCACGGTGACCATCGAAGAGGTCAACTACGACGAGTGCGTGCGCATGGCCGCCGCCGAGGCCGACGCCTGCGAGCGCGGCGTCATCGTTCAGGACACCGCCTGGGAGGGCTACGAGAAGATCCCGTCTTGGATTATGGAGGGCTACGGCACCATGGCTTCCGAGGCTGCCGAGCAGCTGCGCGAGATGGCCATCAACCGCCCGACGCACGTCTTTGTCCAGGCCGGTGTAGGCTCGCTCGCCGGCGCCGTGGTGGGCTACTTCACCAACCTGTATCCCGATAACCCGCCCACCTTCGTCGTGGTTGAGTGCGCGCCTGCCGCCTGCCTGTACAAGGGCGCTGCCGCCGGCGACGGTGACCCGCGCATCGTGGACGGCGACATGCCCTCCATCATGGCCGGTCTGTGCTGCGGTGAGCCCAACATCCTGGGCTGGGATATCCTGCGCAACCACGCCACCGCCTTCGTGTCCTGCCCCGACTGGGTCACCGCTCGCGGCATGCGCACCCTGGGCGCTCCCGAGAAGGGCGACCCGCGCGTCATCTCCGGTGAGTCCGGCGCTGTGACCACCGGCCTGGTCGAGACCCTCATGCTCGATCCCGAGTACGCCG
>CABUKY010000101.1 GCA_902492185.1 uncultured Collinsella sp. | reverse complement strand
TCAATTTCCGATGCTCTTTTTGCTCAAATCCTCTTGACGAAACACAGCTTTAAGGTATTGCTCGTCGTCCACGGGCTCCAACCACTCGTTGGAGGCCTCCTCGCCCGGAACCTCCACCGCGAGATGGGAGAACCAGCTGTCGGGCGCCGCGCCGTGCCAGTGCTTTACGCCTGCGGGAATATTTACTACATCGCCGGGGCACAGCTCCTGTGCCGGTTTGCCCCATTCCTGTTAAATCCCTCGGCCTGCCACGCAGACGAGGATCTGCCCGCCGCCGCTTTTGGCGTGATGGGTGTGCCAGTTGTTGCGGCAGCCTGGCTCGAACGTAACGTTGTAAATGCCGACCTGCTCGGTGGAAAGGGGCGCGAGGTAGCTTTGCCCGATAAAGTACTTCGCAAATGCGTCGTTGGGGGCACCGATGGGAAAGGCCATCTCGTTTTGATGCTTAGCTCTTGCATCAGCGGCATTGTCATCCGCCCAGACCTCCTTCGCCATGCGGAAGGCCGCCCACGCCTTGGGCCATCCCGCATAAAACGCCGCATGCGTAAGGATTTCCGCTATCTCAGCCCTGGTCACGCCATTGTTCTTTGCGGACATCAGATGATATTGAAACGAAGAGTCCGTCAGGCCCTGCGCCATTAGGGCAACCACCGTCACTATGCTGCGATCTCGAAGGGAAAGCCCGTCTTCTCGACTCCATACCTCGCCGAACAGCACATCGTCATTGAGCTGCGCAAATTTGGGGGCAAAGTCCCCCAGGGCATCCCTCCCCGCTGTCTGCTTAATCGTCATGTTTGATTCCTCCTGTCGATGGTTTTGAGTACAAACTGCTTTCGCGCAGCTAAGCCGCGCCTAGATTTCCATGCCCATTCGATGCGCCTGCTCCAGAGCGGGATGCCCGGCGATTTCGCCCACGCCGTTCACGCCGCCGGCGAAAACCGTTCCGGCAAGCGCGCGCCTTTGGCGAAAATCCCTTGCACTCCTTATATATATTGACGAAAATAAAGGTAATACCTAAACCTAACTTTAGGTCAAGGAGTAAATTCGAGATTTGTCCGGAGGAACCATGTACACAATCGGACAGGTGGCGGATATGTTCGGTCTGCCCGTTTCCACGCTGCGCTATTACGACAAGCAGGGATTGTTCCCGGAATTGGAGCGAACATCCGGCATTCGCCGATTCGGCGATACGGAACTCGAGGCGCTTCGGGTCATCGAATGCTTAAAGAAGGCTGGGATGGAGATCAAGGACATCCGGCTGTTCATGGAATGGTGCGCGGAGGGCCCATCGACATATCCCGAGCGCAAGGCCATGTTCGAGGAGCGGAAGGCCCACATGGAATCGGAAATCGCGAACATGAACCGTGCGCTGGATATGTTGAAGTTCAAATGCTGGTACTACGAGCAGGCGATCCAAGATGGCAACGAGGATAGAGTGAAGGCGCTGATTCCCGACGATTTGCCGGAAGAGATCAAAGATACCTACGATAGCGCCTACGCTCAATAATGCCGCCCGATGCTCAAGGGGCTTTGGCAAGGAGTCGTTTAGGCAGACATGCAAAAAGAAAGCCTCCGAACAGAAGGTTCGGAGGCTGTTATTCCCGTCATTTCGCTGATGGCTTTGCTCTATGGCGACGCCGAAACAACATCGGGCGGTACTCGACGGTATCAAAACGCAAGCTCAGAAGCCAGTTCCCGTTATTCCCATAGGCATAAGCGCATCTGTTCGCGATTGCCTATCGATGCTTTGCCTCGAGCACGGCAGACACCGCATCGAGGAACTCCCGCACATGGTCTGCGGGGTGCGGCGAATGAAGCAGCCCGTAAGACACGAGACAGTCCCAATCGGTAGGGACGGTTTTGAGCATGGGGTGGACGTTGGCCCACAACGGCAGCGTCGCAAGCGCGAGGTCCTCGTTCGCGCCGCGATTGAACACCTCCACCCGATATTGCGGGAAGTCTACGAGCGCGATTTGAGGATGATGCAAGAGTATCTCGTCGCGTACGCGGTCGATTTCGGTGTTCCAGCCCCGGCGTATAAGCATAAGACTGTGATTGTGGAGGTCGTCGAATGTGACGATGTCGCGTTTGGCGAGCTCGCTGTCGACGGGAACGGCGCACCAGAGCGGCTCGCGCGAAAGCTCGAGGCCCAGGCACCCGCGCTCTTTAAGAAAGGCATCGTCGAAAATCCCCACCACGATATCCATGTCTTGCCCGAGGTTCGCCAAACCGCGCGCCGCCGAGGGTGTGTTTTCAAACGTGACCACCTGAAGGCTCATGCCAGGGCAACGTTCCTTCACCTTCGGCCATAGCTTCGTGAGCGGCGTGCTGGGCGTCATGAGCGACACTCCCACGCGGATGATGCGCTTCTCTCCGCGCTCGGCGACGCGGGCGCGTGCGATTGATTCTTGAGAGTACTGCACGATATGGCGGGCGTCGGCGAGCAGCGACCTGCCTGCTCGCGTAAGCGAAAGCCCCTGATGCGATCGGTGGAACAGCGTAAGGCCTAGCCGCGACTCCAGCAGGTTCATCTGCTTGATGACGGCCGTGGGCGTGATGAAGGACTCTTGTGCCGCCTTGGAGAAGCTGCCCGCCTCCGCCACGCGGATGAAAGTGTCAAGCTGTGGGTTGTACATCGATCCTCCTGTCACGCATTATGTGCCGTATATACCCCATGGTTATATCCATCATTCCAACGTGAACTTCTCGCGCGTCAGTAAACGCCGTAGCCTCGTATTCGAAAAGTCACCATTAAGGAGGAGACCATGGAGTATCTGAAGCTCAACAACGACGTAGAGATGCCCATCGAGGGTTTGGGCACCTTCCTCATGACCCCGGCCGAGGCCGAGGCGGCCGCAACCGCCGCGCTCACGGCTGGCTACGAGCACATCGACACCGCCAACGCCTACATGAACGAGCGCGCCGTGGGCCGTGCCATCGCCAAAAGCGGCATCGCACGCGACAAGATCTTCGTCTCCACCAAGCTCTGGCCGAGTGTCTACGACGCGGGCATGCCGGCGGTGGACGCCACGCTCCAGCGCCTAGGGCTCGACTACGTCGACATGCTCATCCTGCACCAGCCGGTAGGCGACTACCTGGCCGCGTGGCGCACGATGGAGGAGGCCTACCGCGCGGGCAAGGTGCGCGCCCTCGGCCTCTCCAACTTCCCGCAAGACAAGATTGCCGAGGTCATCGAGGTCGCCGACATCAAGCCGCAGCTCGTGACCGTTGAGTGCCACCCCTACCACGCCCAGCGCGACCTGCGCGCCTACCTCGCGCCGTACGGCACGGTGATCGAGGCGTGGTACCCGCTCGGCCACGGCGACAAAGGTCTTCTGGAGGAGCCCGTCTTCGTCGCTCTCGCCGAGAAGTACGGCAAGACCCCGGCCCAGGTGATCCTGCGCTGGCACGTGCAGATGGGAACCTCCATCATCCCCGGCTCCAAGAACCCCGCCCACATCGCCGACAACGCGAACATCTTCGACTTCTCCCTCACCGAAGACGAGATGGCCGAGATTGCCAAGCTCGACGGGACCATGACCTACTACACCGCCACTGAGGAAGCACTCGCGGGCTACCTGGCCATACGCCCCGATTTCGACGCGCAGGAGTAGCGCTCAGACGATAACGGACCAACCAAGCCGCCGCCGAGGACCAGTCGGCTGTCGAGGACGAGCCCGCCGCAGTGCCCGCTGCAGACGGTAACGTCCTCGTGGCCTACTACTCGGCACAGGGCCACACCGCTGTCGTAGCTCAGGCCATCGCCGACGAGCTCGGCGCCGATCTCTTTGAGGTGACGCCTAGAACCCGCGGGTTATAGCCCCGTGCGCACCCCAGCGTTATAGAACCCTCACCAACGGAAACTTCCGCCGGCGCGGCGCCCCTCGTATGGTGGATACGTCAAGTTGCGAGAAAGGAAGGCACCATGGACTACATCACCTTGAACAACGGCGTCAGGATGCCGCAGCTCGGCTTCGGCGTGTATCAGATCCCGGACGCCGCGGAATGTCAGCGCGCCGTGGAGGACGCGCTCTCGGTCGGCTACCGGCTGCTCGACACGGCCGCGAGCTACGGCAACGAAGAGGCGGTCGGGGCCGCCATTCGTGCGAGCGGCCTGCCGCGCGACGAGGTGTTCGTGACGACCAAGCTGTGGATGTCGGATGTGAGCTACGAGGGGGCCAAGCGCGGCTTCGACGCGTCGCTCAAGAGGCTGGGGCTCGACTACGTCGACCTCTACCTCATCCATCAGCCGTTCGGCGACGTCTTCGGCGCGTGGCGCGCCATGGAGGAGCTCTACGAGCAGGGCGTTATCCGCGCCATAGGCACAGCTAACTTCTACCCCGATCATCTCGCAAACCTCATCTCGTTCAACCGCATCGCCCCCGCCGTGAACCAAGTCGAGTGCAACGTATTCTTCCAGCAGCGCGAGGCGCAGGAGTACATGGTCGGCAAGGAGGTAGCCATGGAGGGCTGGGCGCCCTTTGCGGAGGGCAGAAACGACCTCTTCCGCAACGAGGTCCTCGCTCGCATCGGCGAGGCACACGGCAAGACGGTCGCCCAGGTCGTGTTGCGCTGGCTGCTGCAGCGCGGTGTGGTCTGCATCCCTAAGAGCACGCACCGCGATCGCATGGAGCAGAACTTCGACGTCTTCGACTTCGCGCTGGGCGACGACGAGATGGTCGCCATCGCCGCGCTCGACACCGGGCGCAGCGCGTTCTTCGACCACCACGACCCCGCCACCATCGAATGGATGTCCGGGCTCGTGCGCAACGTGTAGACGAGCGTCAGACCGCACTGATAACTTACTAGGAGGAATTGCCATGAACTCATTCACGTACGACTACCCGGTCAGGAACTACTTCGGCGAGGGGACCATGGACCAGGCACTCGACGCCGAGATGGGTGCCATGGGCAAGACAGTGATGCTCGCCTACGGCGGAGGCTCGGTCAAACGAACCGGCGTCTACGGCCACGTGGTCGATAAGCTCACGAGCGCGGGCAAGCGCGTGGTGGACTTCGGCGGCATCATGCCCAATCCGACCTACGAGAAGTGCCAGGAAGGCGCCACGCTCGCACGCGAGGAGCAGGTCGACTTCATTCTCGCCGTCGGCGGCGGATCGGTCTTCGACTGCTGCAAGGTAGTCTCCGCGCAGGCGATGCTTGACGAGGACATCGAGACGTTCGAGCACGCCGACGGCAAGATGCCGAGCTCGTTCATCCCCATGGGCTGCATCGTGACACTCTCCGGCACGGGCGCCGAGCAGAACAACGGCGCCGTCATCACCAACGAGGAGACGCACGTGAAGGGCGCCTATCTGGGGGCGATGCCCATGTGGGCGGCGCTCGACCCGGCACTCACGCTCACCGTACCGCACGCGCAGTTCATGAGCGGCGCGTTCGACACGCTCTCGCACTGCATGGAGAGCTATTTCGGAAGCCCGCGCGGGCGCAATGTCACCGACGACATCAACCTCGCCATCCAGCGTAACGTCATCCGCAACATGCGGATCATCGCGAACGACGACCAGAACCTCGAGGCGCTCAGCGAGCTCGTATACGACTCCGCCATGGCCGAGAACGGCGTGCTCAAGATCGGCAAGTCAACGGACTTCCAGGCGCACATGATCCAGCACCAGTACGGCGCGTACACTCACACCAACCACGGAATGGGCCTCGCGGTCATCCACCCTGCGCTCTTCCGCCACCTGGCCCCCGAGGCGCCCGCGCAGTTCGCCCGCTGGGCGCGCGAGGTGTGGGACGTCGACGCTAAGGGCAAAGACGACCTTACGGTGGCGCTCGAGGGCATCGACCGCCTGCAGACGTTCATCGGCGAGATGGGGCTTCCCACGAGCTTCGCCGAGATGGGCTCCGATGCGTCCGACGAGACGCTGCACAAGGTTGCGGACACCTGCGTGCTCACCGGCGGCTGCGCCAAGAAACTGGAGCGCAGCGAGGTGTTCCAGATTCTGACCGAGTGCCTCTAGATCGGCAGCGGGTCCCAATCCGCCCGCGTCGAAGGAAACAGGAAGGCTCCTCGTTTTTCACGAGGAGCCTTCTGAGTTTTTGCCCGATTGTGAAACCATGTGGCTTGCAGGTGCGGCGGTTCCGAAACGCCCCCCATCGGTCGCCATCGGAACCGTACGAAACCGTATGAAAAACAAGAGCAAATGTTCTATTACTACTCCCACTCGGTGACTAATCCAGTCCGAGTGTTGTCGATGCGTGTCGCGTCGTACCGCCCGAGGGCTGATTCGTGCGCAATTTGAGCGAATCAGGCCCTTAATTCGCGGTTTCGGGAATGACTCAATTGATTCGCAAAACCGCAGGTCGCTCCTTTAATCACTCTCTGGTTTCCGCCGGAGTTCGTAGCGGGTGGCGTGAAAAGGGGCGATTCAAAGGGTCGGAGAGATGCGTCTTGGCCAAGAAATAAGGTTAGCCTAATCTTACTGCATGATTCGTGTGTTATAGTTAGATTGCTCTAACTGTTTGGGGGCGATAGCCATGCACGAACGCAAGGGCTTCTGGGACAAGAATGCCGGT
>CABUKY010000100.1 GCA_902492185.1 uncultured Collinsella sp. | reverse complement strand
TTATGCACTTGGCTACGAGCCATATGGGCTTTGGTGGCATGGGTGCGAGCGGTATGGGGCAGTACCATGGACGCGAGAGCTTCGATACGTTTAGCCACAAGAAGAGCATCGTGAACAAGGCAACGTGGCTGGACGTGCCATTCCGCTATGCTCCTTACGCAAGCTGGAAGCACAAGTTCGTGCGCATGTTTGTGCATTAGAAAAGGGCGCAGGTAATACGAACAAGTGTTCCTATTACCTGCATTTTGCGTTAGACTACTGTTATGGAGCACGGATGGGCCAACTCCCTTTAGAAGGGATTTGGTATGAACGTAAGCGATGTTATTTCGTTATTGGCGTTGTTGATTGCGGCTATCGAACTCGGTCTGTTTATCGGCCGAATGAAATAGCCGCCCCCGCGTAAGCGAAGACGGCCACTTCTCACGATGAAAACGTGTATCGGAGTTGGCAAGACCCGCGGCAACGGGTGCCATCCGTGTTCCTATCTTATCTGCAAGCGTTCTGTCGCGCAAGCGTTGAGGCAAACGATTGAAGGACGCAGACAGGATGTATTTGTGTCCGCACGGGACCGTAGACTTCTCAATAAGGTTACACACCGGTTTATCCGGCCGTTAGAGGAGCTGCTATGTACGAGCCTTCGCGTGTTCTTCTGTCATTTCACATTGCAGGATTTCAGTATACCGATGGCGCCTTGGTCTTGGGCGATCTTAAAGCGGGCGATAAACTGACGCTGTGTGCCGAGCGCGATAATCCCCATGACCCCGAGGCAGTTGCGATCTACTATGGCAAGACCAAACTTGGCTACGTTCCGGGAAACGAGGTTGGCCCACTGTCCTTGATGATGTATTACGGCCACGAGGACGTATTTGAGGCCCGCGTGCAACAGGTTGCCCCCGAGCGCAGCCCGTGGCATCAGGTGCGCGTTGGGCTCTATGTGGTGGATGCTCGCTAATCGGTATGGGAGACTGCCATGTTTGATGACGATGACCTGTTCGATCTGACAGACGATCCGTTTGAGTGGGATACGCTACTCGATGACGATGAGTTGGAGCGGGATCGTAAGAAGCGGCAGGGCAAGAACGCCCAGGGTGACGCTTCGAAAAAGCAAGACAAGCGCCGCCGCGGACTGTTCGGCGGGCTCTTTGGCTAACCGCCGCATCGCTGTGTCTGTATACTTAGCACGAGTTGGATGCATTGCGAAATGAGGGCATAGACGATGATGTGGTTTACCGCCGACCTGCACCTGGGCGATACGAATATCTTGCACGACATGGATCGACCGTTTGATTCGGTCGAGGAGATGAACCGCAAGGTCATCGATGCCATCAATGAGTGCGTGGCTGCGGACGACCGCCTCTATATCCTGGGAGACTTTACGTATCGCTTGCCCATGGCGGAGGCGGTGCGCCTGCGCGAGCGTATCGAATGCAAGAATGCGACGCTCATCCGCGGTAACCATGACGGCGACTGGGAAGATTCCGACGCCCCGCAAATTTGGGAAGACGTGCGCGATTACCTGGAGATTGCTCCCGGCTATGCCAAGGGCCATCGTCTGGTTATGAGCCACTACCCCATGCTCAGCTGGAACGGCAAGGCACGTGGCGCCATTATGCTGCATGGGCATATCCACAGCAGGGGTGACCGCACCAACGCACGCAACCGCGATCGCGAGCGCCCGATCCTGCGCTATGACGTTGGCCTTGATGCCAACGACTACAGACCCGTAAGCCGCGATCAAATCCTGGGCTTCTTTGGACTGTAATTCTCGAACCACCACAAAGGGGACAGGCACCTTTGTGGTGGTTCTGGCGCCGTTGCCATTATGGCGGCGGCGCCTTTTTTGTCCGCGTGGCGCGGTAGAGTGTAGGCGGTTGAAATTTGCGTCCATCGAGGAGCTGCTATGAACGAGATCAAGTGCCCGCATTGCGGCGAAGTTTTTAAGGTCGATGCATCCGGCTATGCGGATATCGTCAAGCAGGTGCGCGATGCCGAGTTCTCGCGCGACCTGGATGAGCGTGTGAAGGCAGTCCAGCGTGAGGGTGAGCAGGCGCTGGAGCTTGAGCGCTCGCGTTCGACGGCTGCCTTGCAACAGGCAGAGTCTCAGCGCAATGCCCAGCTTGTCGAGCAGAAGAACACTGCGGATCAGAAACTGGCGCAAGAGGTTGCCAAGCGCGATGCTGAGCTTGCCGAGCTGCGCGCTAAGCTCGAGGGCGCTGCCGCAGAGCGCGAGAGTGCAAGCCAGCGCGCGGCGGTTGAGGCACGAGCCAATGCTCAAAAAGAGAATGCCGAACTCCAGCGTGAGATTGATAGCCTGCGTGCGCAGCTTGGGCGCAAAGATGACGAAGCAAAGCTTGCCGAGTCGGCGGCGCGCAACGCTGCTCAAAACGATTTAGCTGCACGCGACGCTCAGATTGCCGAGCTGCAGGCCAAGCTTGCCGCGGCGGACAAGGCCCAGGAGATGGCGCTTGCCGCTGCCGCGGCAGAGTCGCAGCGTGAGCTCGATGCCGCTCGCAGCGAGGCCGAGCGCGCGCTTGCTGACTATCGCGCGAAGGTGCAAGAGAAGTTTTCCGCCGCAAAGGCTCAGTCCGAGCAAGAGGCCGAGGGCCTGCGTGCCCAGCTGCGCGAGCAGGAACTGATGGCAAAAATGAACCTGTCAGAGGCGGTCGCCGCGGCGGAACGAGAGCGCGATGAGGCACGTGCCAAGCTGACGAGCGAGCTGGCGGTGCGCGATTCTCGCGAGGAGCAAGCCAAGGCGGCACACGAGCTCGAGCTTGCGCAGGCCAAGCGCGCGAGCGATGACCTGATTCGCTACAAGGATGAAGAGATTGAGCGCCTTAAGGACATGAAGGTCCGCCTGTCCACCAAGATGGTGGGCGAGTCGCTCGAGCAGCACTGCGAGACCGAGTTTAACCGTCTGCGCATGACGGCATTTCCTAACGCGTACTTCGAGAAAGATAACGATGCGTCCGAGGGTACCAAGGGCGACTTTATCTTCCGCGAGTGCGACGCGAGCGGCAACGAGGTCATTTCGATTATGTTCGAGATGAAAAACGAGAACGATGAGACCGCGACCAAGCATAAAAACGAGGACTTCTTTAAGAAACTCGATCACGATCGTCGCCAGAAAGGCTGCGAGTACGCGGTGCTCTGCACCCTGCTGGAGCCCGAGAGCGAGCTCTATAACGCGGGTATCGTGGACGTGAGCTATCGTTACGAGAAGATGTACGTGATCCGTCCGCAGTTTTTCATTCCCATGATTACACTTCTTCGCAACGCCGCCATGGGTTCGCTGCGCTATAAGCAGGAGCTGGCGGAGTACAAGCAGCAGAACATCGACGTCACGAACTTCGAAGCCAAGATGGAGAAGTTCAAGAACGATTTCGGCCGCAACTACGAGATCGCGAGCCGCAAGTTCCAAACGGCAATCGATGAGATTGACAAGACGATTAGCCATCTGCAGAAAACCAAGGAGGCGTTGCTGTCCTCCGAGAACAATCTGCGCCTAGCCAACAAGAAGGCCGACGACCTTACCATTCGCAAGCTCACCTGGGGCAACAAGACCATGAAGGCGGCGTTTGACGAGGCACGTGGGGCTGCGCCAGAGACAAACGATGAGCCCGCCGAGGCGTATTCGTATGAGGTCGAGGATGCCGAGTAAGGCATAGCGTATAGTGCAAAAGCGGGGCCGCTGGCGATATTGCCAACGGCCCCGCTTCGTTTCAATCCAGTATGTTCGGCTAGCCCTCGAGCAGGTCCTCGATAAAGCCGACGCGGTAGTTTTTGAAGATGACCTCGCCGCCGTCTTGCGTGGCGTCCAGGTCGACATCGCCCATGATGCCAAAGTCATGGTCGCCATCCTCGTCGGCAAAGATCTGGTGCACGTGCCACACGTGTGCGGTCTTCTCGTCGGACTCATCGATGGATAACATCGCGGCGCTGCGGGCATCTCCGTCGGTGAGGATCTCCTCGTGCTGCTCATGGTAGGCATCGAGCGCTTTTTGCCAGCGAATTTCGCTCATGCCCCAGTCGTCATCGAGCTCGCCCAGGTCGCGAACGTGCTCGCGAGCGGCAAGGGTCACGCGGCGGAAGAGCGCATTGCGCACCAGCAGTGTGCAGCCGCGGCGGTCCGCCACGACTTCGTCGATGCCCTGTGGCGGCGCGGCATCGAGGGCCGCCGGGTTGCCGGCGTTCTCCCACTCGTCCACCAGGCTCGAGTCCACCGAGCGCACCACAAAGCCCAGCCACGAGATAATGTCGCGCAGGCGCACGTCGCGCTTCTCGATGGGCACGGTGCGGTCGAGCGAACGGTAGGCCTCTGCCAGGTAGCGCAGTAAAATACCCTCGGAGCGGGCGATGCCGAGCTTTTGAATGTAGCCCTTAAAATCGCTCGCGCTTTCCAGCATATCGCGCAGGACGCTCTTGGGAGAGAGCTGATAGTCGTTTGCCCAGGGTACTTCCTGGCAGTACTTGTCAAAAGCGGCGTCGAGCAAATCCTCGAGCGGCTTTTCGTACGTGACGTCTTGAATGCGCTCCAGACGCTCCTCATACTCGATGCCGTCGGCCTTCATCTCGGCCATAGCGCGATCGCGTGCGGTGCGCTCCTGCGCACGCAGCACTTGCTTGGGATCTTCGAGCGTTGCCTCGACCATTGAGATCAGGTCCATGGTATAGGTCTCGCTCTCGGGATCGAGCAGCTCCAATGCGGCAAGCAAGAACGGCGAGAGCGGCTGATCGAGCGCGAAGTCCTCGGGCAGATCGACCGTCAGCGCATAGTCGATGTCTGGTGCGGCGTCAGTCGGGGCGTCGGGTGCGGGCGGCACCTCGGTGCGAACGACGACGCCGGAATCGATGAGCGTGGCGAAGATTTCGTCGGCGCGAACCTCGAGCTTAGCCTTTTCCTCGGGAGTCTGCAGACTCGTCTCGATGAGGTCGTGTACGCGGGCGCGGGCATCGCCGCCCTGCTCGACCACGCTAATCACCATGGAGTGTGTGATGCGAAGGCGTGGCTTGAGCGTTTCGGGCTGCGTTTCGATTAGGCGCTCAAAGGTCTGCTTGTTCCAGGTGACAAAGCCCTCGGGGGCCTTCTTCTTTTTAATCTTGCGGAGCTTTTTGGGATCGTCGCCCGCCTTGGCCATAAGCTTGGCATTCTCGATCTCGTGCTCGGGTGCCTCGGCGATCACCATGCCCTCGGTATCGAAGCCCGAGCGGCCGGCGCGACCGGCAATCTGATGGAACTCGCGGGCGCGCAGACGACGCATCTTGTAGCCGTCGAACTTGGTGAGCGCGGTGAGCACCACGGTGTGGATGGGTACGTTGATGCCGACGCCGAGCGTATCGGTGCCGCAGATGACGGGCAGTAGGCCCTGCTGCGCCAGGCGCTCGACCAATAGGCGATAGCGCGGCAACATGCCAGCATGGTGCACGCCGACGCCGCATCCAAGCAGACGTTTGAGAATCTTGCCGAAGGCCGTCGAGAAGCTCGTGCCCTTGGCCGCCTCCTTGATGGCCTCGCGTTGCTCCTTGCTGGCGATGCCAAAATTGGCGAGCGACTGTGCCGTTGAAAGTGCGGCATCCTGGCTAAAGTGCACGATATAGAGCGGGGCTTCGCCACGGCGCATGGCCAGCTCGACCGTGCCCTCGAGGGAGGTCGTCACATAGTCGTAGCTCAGCGGAACAGGACGCGGGGCATCGACAACCAAGTCGCAAGCAGCGCCGGTGTGCTCCTCGAGCGAGGCGGCGATGGCGGTGACATCGCCGAGCGTGGCGCTCATGAGCATGAATTGCGTGTGGGGCAGGGTGAGCAACGGCACCTGCCAGGCCCAACCGCGATCGGGGTCGGCAAAGTAGTGGAACTCATCCATGGCCACGCAGCCCACATCGGCATCTTCGCCCTCGCGCAGTGCGTCGTTGGCAAGGATCTCTGCCGTGCAGCAGATGACGGGTGCCTTGGTGTTGATATGCGTGTCGCCGGTGATCATGCCTACGTTATCGCGGCCGAGCACCTGCACCAGGTCGAAGAACTTTTCGCTGACCAAGGCCTTGATAGGGGCCGTGTAATAGCAGCGCTTGCCCTGAGCCATGCCCATAAAGAGCATGCCCAGCGCGACGAGCGATTTACCCGATCCGGTCGGTGTGCCCAAAATGACGTGATCGCCGGCAGCCAGGTCCATGAGGGCCTCTTCTTGGTGGTCCCACAGCTCAATGCCGCGGTCGCTCGTCCATTCAAAGAAGCGTTCGAAGGCCTGATCGGGCGTGAGCCATGGTTCGGGCTCACTGCCGTCCTCGGGCTCCCACCAGGTGGGGGAGAGCGCGCCGAGCGAGCCGAACTCGGCTTCGGTTCCCGTGCCGCCCGAGAATGAGCTGGCAGCGCCGGCGACGGAGACGGTGCTGGCGGCGATATCTGTCGTGGTCTGTGCCATGTGTTTGCTTTCTCTCGCGATTGTCCGCCAACTATTATGGCGTAGCGGCGGTGCGGGGTGCCAGCGCGCGAGAAAATGCAGGAAATGGGCGTTCTGCCTAGCCGTTTGGCGCAGTTACCGGCTAAGTGAGTAGACTTTTTGCGATATCGCGAGCACATGGCTTTTGCG
>CABUKY010000099.1 GCA_902492185.1 uncultured Collinsella sp. | reverse complement strand
GGCGCGCCGTTGGTTCTACCTGGACGAGCTGGAGCGCACGGTGGGCGATCGCCTGCGAGTGATTACCGCTGAGGCTCGCTCGTATCTGGGTGTGACGAGCGTGGGCCATCGTCGCTACGACGTGGTCGTGAGCGATTGCTTTGGCGGTGCCGAGCCCGTACGCGAGCTGGCGACGGTTGAGGCGTTGCGTTTGGTGCGAGGTAGCCTGAACCCCGGGGGCATCTATGTTGCCAATATCGTGAGTGCGACCAGGGGGAGCGACGTGACGTTCCTGCGCGATTGCGTCGCCACGGCACTCGAGGTATTCGCCCGCGCCTGGGTGGTCCCATGTGGCGATACAGAGTTCGGCAGCGAGGAGAACTACCTGCTCATCGCCAGCGACGGCGACTATGCCTTTGCCGAAGCCGTGCCTTTTGACGTCGACTTCCTCGGCACTGCCCTTCACGACAAGTAAGTCTCCCCGTCCCAAAAAGACGGGTCTTAGGCGTGGTCGCTCCAGCTGCGGACACGCTGCTTCATGCCCTCTATGTCGAGCACGCCTTCGGCAAAGCCCTTGCGCACGAGTTCCTCGGGAACGTACTCGTCGTAGCGATCAAAATAAGGCACCTCGCCAGGATAGACGAGCTCGATGGGATCAAAGTCCTTCTCGGCCTCGGCGGCGAGCGCCTCAAAGAACGTCTCCTCGTCGGCCTTCATCTTAAACTGCATAAAGTACGGGCGTGATGGGTCGAGTCCGCGAAGGCCCAGCTCTGCGGCACACTTAATCTTGAGCATGCGCTCGAGTGCCAAAAAGGCGTAGCTGCCCAGCCAGGGGAAGAGCACCCAGGTGTCGCCGCCCAGGTTAATGAGCGGCTTGGTCCCCGCACCCGAAATCTCGGCCGTATGGCGAGCCTGCGCCAGACGGGCCCGCGCGTTACCCATAAGGTACGGATACGCCGCGTGCTCGTTGAGCGCCTTGCGCATGCGCTCGAGCACATGCGTGTTAATGTCTCCGGGGCAGTCGCCAAAGTAGGCCGGCACTCGGCCCTTGACCTGCGTGGCAAAGACGGTGTGACGCTTCCAGTCCACTTCCTCGACGATCCAGCAATGGCCCGCGATGGCGATGCGCTCGCCAGGTGGTGGCGGGTTGACAATCGTGCCCAGCTCGGCCGATTCGCTGCGAACGGTAAACTCCTCGTTCTCCTGGAACACGGCGTAGAACTTAAAGTTGTTGATGATGCGCTCGCCCGCGAGACCCACGATGAGCCCGCCACCCTCGGTGACTTGGATATGGTCGATCTTAATGAGGTGACGCAGCAGTACGCGATAGTCATCGGCCGAGATGCGATGGAAATAGCTGAGCGTGAGCACGCGCTGGGCAAGCTCTGCCGGCGTGAGCTCTCCGGTGCTGGCAAGCGTCGACATGGTCTGGTGATAGAGCAGACTGTAGGGGAGTCGATCGAGCTCGGGCGGCTCGACCCACTTTTCCTCGCGATAGAGTTGTACGAGCGCAATGCCCTGCAGGAGCTTCCACGGAATGGTCTCGGGCATCATCGTGCGCGGCTCGGGCTCTTCCTCGCGCATGACAAACCACATCTCGGGCGGAAGATCGCGTCGTCCCGTGCGGCCCATTCGCTGCAAAAAAGAGCTGACGGTAAATGGTGCATCGATCTGAAACGCACGCTCCAGGCGGCCGATATCGATACCGAGCTCCAGCGTAGAGGTGGTGACGGTCGTCTGTGCCTGTTCCTCGTCGCGCATGAGCTCTTCTGCCGTCTCGCGCAGCGATGCCGAAAGATTGCCGTGGTGGATGAGAAAACGGTCGGGCTCGTGTCGGCTCTCGCAGTAGCTACGTAGCATGGAGCATACGGCCTCCGCCTCCTCGCGCGAGTTGGCAAAGACCAGGCACTTGCGGCCGCGGGTGTGTTCAAAGATATAGCCCATGCCGGGATCGGCGTTTTCGGGCGCGGTGTCGGTGGGGTTGAGGAGCGCCTGCTCATCGGCCCGGGGGATATCGACTTCGCCCTCGGGGGCCGAAGAAGTGCGACGGTCTTTGGGAGCGGCCTTGCCCCGTGCCCGCTCACGACGTTGACGGCGCTCCTCTTGTGTTGGCTGTCCGCTGTGACGCATGTCTTGGGCGCCGGCGGGCAGTGCCGCGGATGCCGCCGCCTCGATGCGCTCGCACGCAAGCACTTCGGCCTCTTGAGGACCTGTGCCCATGAATCCCCGCTGCTGCGCCTGGGGGCCCGAGTTGTAGAAGTGCTCCATGGAGATACGCCACACGCGGCGCGGTTCTTCAAAGCGGGGGATAACACAGTTGCGCCCCGTTCCCTGTGAGAGAAAAGCGCCCGTGCGCTCGGGGTCGCCGATGGTAGCCGAAAGGCCAATGCGGCGAGGCTGCACGCCGGCCATGCGCGAGAGTCGCTCGATAAGGCAGAGCGTTTGCCCGCCACGGTCGCCGCGCATGAGCGAGTGGACCTCATCGATGACCACGTAGCGCAGGTCGCAAAACATGCGCGGGATCGCCATGTGCTTATGGATTAAGAGCGCTTCGAGTGACTCGGGCGTAATCTGCAAGATGCCGCTCGGTTTTTTGATGAGCTTAGCCTTGTGCGACTGCGAGACATCGCCATGCCAGTGCCAGATAGGGATATCGGCCTCTTCGCAGAGGTCGTTGAGGCGGACGAACTGATCGTTGATGAGCGCTTTGAGGGGGCCGATGTAGAGGGCGCCCACGCTCGCGGGCGGGTTCTCCCAAAACTCGGTCAGGATGGGAAAGAAGGCTGCCTCGGTTTTGCCGGAAGCTGTGGATGCCGTTAGGAGCACATTGTCTTGCGTGTTAAAGATGGCATCAGCTGCTGCAACCTGGATAGAGCGTAAGCTCTCCCAATCGTGGGAGTAGATGAAGTCTTGGATAAACGGAGCATATCGGTCAAAGGCGTTCACGGGGCCTCCTCTCAAATACGAACCTCTCAATGCGGTTGGCAATGGTTTGCTGCATTGCTGTCTCAACGTTTGTGCAGATAAAAGCTGCCAAAATAGACCTGTCCCTTTTTGGCAGGTTAGATGGTGAATTCGGCGAAGTTGCGGTCGCCGTCTGCGGTGCCGGTGTCGCCTGTTGCGGCTGCCGGTGCCAGCGCGTCGCCGCCGACGCTTTGCAGCAGCTCGGCCACATTTGCATCGGGGTTCTGACACAGGATATCGAGCAGCTCGATAAAGTCACGGATGACCTCACGCGACGTCAAATGCGTATCGGCTCCCACGCGGCCGAACTCAATCTTGAGAAAGTCTACCAAGTCGTTCTCGGTAAGCGTGGGCGTCCAGCCAAAGTAGCCGGCATGGATCTGCATGAGTTTTTCGATGAGCACCAGCAGCTCCTCATAGGTGAGTGGCTGCAGGCGGATGATGGGCGCGAGCATGTCCTTAAGGTCCTCGCGTGCAAAGCGGCCCTGAGCGAGTCGACTTCGCAGGGCCTCGTAGGAGAACACGCCACGGCGGCGGTCTTCGATGGAGGTTGGCGTGCCGCCCATGATCATGCCCAGGTACTGCGCCTTGCCCTGGAGCGTGTCGTTGTACATGGTCAGGATCTTCTCGTAGTTGTATTGGCGCGTGATGGCGTTGGGAATCTTATACAGATTCACGAGCTCGTCGATGAGCGCCAGCATGCCCTTGTAGCCGCTGCAGACCAAAAAGCGCGCAATGAGCTTAACGTAGTCGTACCAGTCGTCATCGCTGATGATGGTCGAGGAGCCCAGCTCGGCGCGTGCCTCACTCTTGGTGCGGTACTCGCCGCGAATCCATTTGGTCACGCGGCTCATAGCTTCTTCGTCGCCCTCGGATACGGCCGCGCGGTAGCGGCGGAGCATGCGGGCGAAGTCGAAGCCGTGGACCATTTCCTCGAGCGGGGCCAGTTGGGCATTGACGGCAGACTCGTCGGCATCGGCACACGAGGCGACCCAGCGATCCAGGATAAGGTTGAGCGCACCGCCCTCGGGGCGCGTCTTGGTCGATATGTTGCGGATGAGCTCGCGGTAGGTGGCAAGGCCCTGTCCCTGGCCGCCCTGTAGGCGGCGCTCAGGGGATAGGTCGGCATCGGCGACGACGAATCCCTCGCCCATGGCGTGCGTGCGGATGGTCTGGAGCAAAAAGCTCTTGCCGGCGCCGTAACGACCGACCAGAAAGCGGAAGCTCGCGCCGCCGTCGGCGATGAGACTCAGATCGGTGAGCAGGGCGCGGATTTCGACCTCGCGCCCTACGGTGATGTAAGGAAGGCCGATGCGCGGGACAACGCCGCCCTTGAGCGAGTTGAGAATGACGGCGGCGACGCGCTTGGGCACACGGGGTGCTGCGGATGCGGTATCACTCATGGTCTAGGTATCCTCTCACGTCTGCTTCGTAGTCCTCGATAATCTGCGGTCCTGCCGCTCCAAACTCGATAACGGTGTCACCCACCAGGTCAAAGAGCGCTTCGTTGATGCTATCGACGAGCATGTCCTCACTCTTGCCCGACCGTGCCACCGCCAATGTGGCCTGCGCCGTGTTCCGCTCGAGGAGCGCGCGAAGGAAGGCATCTGCGGCGGGCGCGAGTTTGTTCGCAGCTTCGGCAGACGCGGGCGTTACGGGCGCGGGCACAGACACGAGGAGCGGTGCCACGACGCCAAACTCTTCGGTGGAGACAGTCGGCTCGTCGGGTTCGTCTTGCCGTGTGACCATCTCGCCAGGTCCGGCGGTCATGCTGGGCGCAGACTCGGTGTTCGGTTGCTCGATAAGCGTCGCCTCGGCTTCCATAGGCACATCATCCTCGCGCTCCTCATCAATCAAAAGCGCTTCACGCGTTTGCGCGGCGGCGCTCCGAATGTGCCCCAGCTGACTCAAATCGATATCGATCTTTACAGGCTGGTGCGCGGCGTCCCACGAAAGCCATGCCACGATCTCGTCATCGATGATCTTGGCCAGATATTTGGGGACCTTCTCCTCCTTTAGAGGATGGGTGGGGTCTAGGGCCAGGCGCAGGCGTTGGTCGCAGGCGCGCATCATCTCACCGAGCTTGCTACTTTTTTGTCTGCTGCCGTGGATGCGCATGCATTCCCAAAAGCCATTTTGACAACGGTAAATATGGATGGGGTCCAGACGGTATTCGCAATCCTCGTGGCGATTAGGCGAAAAGAACACAGCCGAGGCAAACATGGTATAGGGCATGGCCGTCTCCTCCCCAAACAAGCTTGCCACGATACCGGTCTTTCGGTGCGTGTCATAGTAGCGCGCCATACGGACATACACGGCGCATGCCACGTGGCGTAGATCGCGATGGTGGCCGCGATCGAGTCTTGAGTTATTGAGGTTATACGTGGAGAGGGCATTGATGGCGGCCATGAGTCGCTCCTCGCGCGCCTCGTCGGGCGGAAGGGGGAGCGTAGGCTTGGAGGTCTTGCGACGCGCAGGCGCCAGGTCTGACGGCGTCGGCGCGGGCGCAAGGTCTCGCGCCGCACGCCGCAGTTCGATGAGGGCGTTGTCGAATGCGACGGTTTTAGAGTCGCGAAGCAGCTCGGGGTTGAGCCCGTGGAACACGGCGTAATCTTGCAACCACACGCGTGCAAACCGGTCGATGCCGGGCTCGAAGGCACGATAGGCATCCCAAAAAGCCTTGATCTTGTTAAAACCATCAAGTGGGTTATCTACGCCAATGCCGCAGATCAGCTCATAGAGGTACAGGAAGGCAAAGGACGTAGACGTTTCCTCGACGGTTCCGCGGCGCACTTGGGCGCGCCAGGTAAAATAGCCGCGCAGCTGCCGATCGCTCATGGCGTTATAGGTGGGAAAGTACGACTTAAAGGTACCGTTGTAGGGGCAGTCGTCCTCAAAGTCGGCCATCAGCAGGCCTTGGCGGTAGAAAAGCTCGGCTTCCGAAAGCCAGCGACCCGCGCCGCCTTTGGGGTCATCCTGCCAGCGCGATATCTCGCGCATCTTGCGGTACTGGTCGGGAAGGAAATTCTGCATCTGACGACCGGTTTTGAGAATCGGCTCGTCAGCATAGACCTCATGTGAGAAACGGGCGGACTGATGGGTCCGGGCCTCGGCCATAATGCGCTCGATGAGCATCTTGATGTCCTGGTCGGCCACCGCTTCTCCTCTCCTAACGCAGCTTCGGTGACCTCATATCATAGCACAGCATCAAACAGGTGTTCGAGATACTGCTGCGTAGATAGATTTAGAACAGGAGGGCGTAGATGACGGCGATGACGACGGAGGGAAGCATATTGGCCGTACGGAAGGTCTGAGGACGGATGAGGTTGACGCCGACGCAGAAGATGAGCATGGAGCCTACGAGCGAAAGGCTGTTGAGGGCCGCTGTGGTCATGATGGGGGAGAGCGCGCCGGCAAACAACGTGATCGTCCCCTGGAACACGGCGACGGGCAGGGCCGAGAAGATGCAGCCGCGGCCAAGCGAGGCCGTCATGGTGCAGACGATGATGCAGTCCAGTGCGCCCTTGAGGGCAAGCGTTGACCAGTCGCCGAGCAGGCCGTCCTGGATCGATCCCACAATGGCCATGGCGCCAATGCACACGGTGAGTGAAGTCGAGACAAAAGCGTTGGTGAACTCGTTATCGCCCTCACTGC
>CABUKY010000098.1 GCA_902492185.1 uncultured Collinsella sp. | reverse complement strand
GAAAGCCGTGGGGATGCACAGGACATCGTCCTTAATGAAGGCGGGGCTGGTGGGATCCCAAGCGGTGTAGCCACGGGCCTCGAAGGTAGCGCGCAGGCCGCCGTTGGGGAAGCTGGAGGCGTCCGGCTCGCCCTGGATGAGGTTCTTGCCCGTAAACTTGGTAATGGCGGTGCCGTCGTGGTTGGGCTCCAAGAAGCTGTCGTGCTTCTCGGAAGTAATACCCGAAAGCGGCTGGAACCAGTGCGCGTAGTGCGTCGCGCCCTTGGAGATGGCCCAGACCTTCATGGCATGGGCAACGGCGTTGGCCACATCCAGGTCGAGCGGCTCACCGCCCTCGAGGGTTGCAGCAAGGCGCTTCCAAATGTCCTTGGGGAGGTAGTCCTTCATGACTTCCTCAGAGAACACCATGGTCCCGAAGCGGTCAGTAAGATCGGCCATACGGAACTCCCTTCGTATCGGCACCGCGTGAGAAGCGGTGTTGATTACTAACGAACGAGTCATAGCTTAGACTCGCCGTGTTTCCGCGACATTACCGTTATGTTGCTGTCGCGAAACCAATCAATGAGGTTACCCTATCGAGGCGGCGTTGCCACCCTCAACAGCCAATCAACTGCATAAATTGCAGACCTCTCCCCATGGTTTAAGGGTAGTCAATTTGGGATGGAGCTCTATTAACTGGTATTTTGCATCAGATACCAGTCTTTATAGTCCGTGCCTAGATTAGCCGCTCTGTTATAGAGAAAGCCGATAGCAAGGCATCTTTGATTGGTATCCCCGAATAACGAGTGAAACTCCACCGTGACACAGTGGTGCTGTAGAATCCTTACAACACATCACACTATTGCGTATCTAGAGGAGCACGATATGCGCGTCGACGAGGTTTTTAAGCAGGCAGCATCCCAGGGCACCGCGCCCATTTCGTTTGAGATGTTCCCGCCCAAGGGCGAGCTGACCCTCGACACGGCTCGCGAAGTGGCAGGCAATCTGTGCAAGCTTTCGCCGAGCTTTGTCTCGGTCACCTGCTCGGCCGGCGGCTCGGGCAACGGTGCCGCCACCGCCCCCATCGCGCATATGATTACGAGCGAATTCGACACGCCCTCGGTGGCACACCTTACCTGCGTGGGCCGGTCGCACGCCGATATCGCCGCCAAGATCGACGAGTATCGCACCGCCGGCGTGGAAAACATCCTGGCCCTGCGCGGCGATCTCCCCGCCGGCGCGACCGAGGACGACAAGCCCGCCTCGGACTACGCCTACGCCCGTGACCTCATCCCCGAGCTCGTCGACGCCGGCTTTTGCGTGGGCGCCGCAGCCTACCCCGAGGGCCACATTGCCTGTGAGGATCTCAACCTCTCGGTCGAACACCTCAAGCAAAAACAGGACGCCGGCGCGAGCTTCTTTGTGACGCAGCTCTTCTTTGATAACGAGTGCTTCTACCGTTTTCGCGAGCTTGCCAACAAGGTCGGCATCACCGTGCCCATTACCGCGGGCATCATGCCGTTTATGGGCAAGTCACAGATCAGCCGCATGGTCTTTATGTGCGGCGCGTCGCTGCCCTCCCCCGTCATCAAGATTCTCGCCAAGTACGAGAATGACCCCGAGAGCCTGCAGGCAGCTGGTGTAGATTATGCAGCCCGCCAGCTTTGCGACCTCAAGGAGCACGGCGCCGACGGCCTGCACCTGTACACTATGAACCGTCCTGCGATCGCCGCGACCATTATGGAGCGCCTGGGGTAATGGAAAAACCGCGCATCGATACAATCGCTGTCGAAGTGCCGGCCGACCTTGCGTCGCCGGCGCTTTACCGTGTCGATGCTGCGCACCATCCCCGTGTCGACCGTGCCGAGATGCTGCGGTATCTGGGTTACGGCGGCCAGCAGATTGAGCCCGAACTATCACGACGTATTGAGCTTGTCGTTGAACGTCTGGAACTGGACATTGAGCCCCGTGGCGTGCGACGCGTGTTTGCCGTCGATGCCACGGGCGTTGACGAGCAGGGCGAGCCCAGCATCCGTCTGGTTGGCACCAACGTTGAGCTGCGAGGTCGCGATATCTATCGACATCTCAAAGATGCCCGCTTTGCCGCGCTCATGGCATGCACCCTCGGCATGGACGCCGAGCGTCGCCTGCGCACCACGGGAGCCCAACATCCCCTGGAGGGCGCCGTGCTCGACGCCGCGTGCTCCGCTTACGTGGAAGCCGCCGTTGAGCAAATGGACCAGCAGGTCAAGACGGACGCCGCCGTTCATGGGCTCGCCGGCAACTGGCGCTTTAGTCCCGGCTATGGCGACTGCCCGCTCTCGGCCCAGCGCTCGATCGTCAATGCGCTCAACGCCACACGGCTCATCGGCCTGACCGTCACCCCCACCAGCCTACTCATGCCCACCAAAAGCGTGACCGCGGTGATCGGTCTGTTTGACGGCGAGGTCCACGACGCCCAGAGCCGCCCCACCTGCAATATCTGCCGCATGCGCGAGAACTGCCGCTTCCGTGCCGCCCACACCACCTGCTATTCCAGCCATTAGGAGCCCCCGATGTTTACTCCGCTTATCACTCATGATTCTGACGGCACTGCATTGGCGGCACCCGTTGATGCCGTACGTCGCAACGGTGCCACGTACAAGACGCGCACGATCGACGATCTGCGCATTAAGGACGATCGCCTGCGTGCGGCCATCGAGGGCACAGGACACCTGCTGTTCGACGGCGGCATGGGCACTATGTTGCAGGCCGCTGGCATGAAGGCGGGCGCCCTGCCCGAGCTGCTCAACTTTGAGGAACCCCAGGTTATCACCGATATCCAACGTCAATATGTCGAGGCCGGCTGCGACGTGATCACCGCCAACACCTTTGGCGCCAACGCCCACAAGCTCGACGGTGCCGCCACCGTGGCAGACGTCTTTGCCGCGGCCGTCACCTGTGCCCACGCGGCCGGCGCCCGCTACGTCGCCGGTGACATCGGCCCCATCGGCGCACTGCTTCGCCCCCTGGGTACCCTGAGCTTCGACGAGGCCTACGACCTCTTTGCCGAGGAAGTGCGCGCAGGCGTCGATGCGGGCGTGGACCTCTTTATTATCGAGACCATGACCGACCTGGCCGAGATCAAGGCGGCTGTCCTCGCCTGCCGCGAGAACTCCGACCTGCCCGTCTTTGCCACCATGACCTTTGAGGAAGACGGCCGTACCTTCCTAGGAACGAGCCCCGAGGTCGCCGCCATCACGCTCGACGCCATCGGCGCCGACGTCCTGGGCATCAACTGCAGCCAGGGCCCGGCCGAGCTCCGAGGACTCGCCGCGCGTATGCTCACCGTCACCGACAAGCCCGTTATGGTGCAGGCCAATGCGGGACTGCCCCGCGTGGACGACGACGGCAATACCGTCTTTGACATCCAGGCCCCCGAATACGCCAAGGCCGTCGCCGGCATGATCGAGGACGGCGTGAGCGTCGTGGGCGGTTGCTGCGGCACCACGCCGGCGCACATGGCGGCCTTGCGCACGCTTATCGACAACCACACGCCCAGCCCGCGCCGCCGCAAGCCCAGTATGTCGGTCACGAGCGCCCAAACGGTCGTGGACCTTCCCTGCGACGGCCACAAGATCGCCGTCATCGGCGAGCGCATCAACCCCACCGGCAAAAAGCGCCTGCAGCAGGCCCTGCGCGACGGCGACCTGGACTACGTCGTGAGCCAGGGCATTAGCCAGCAGGAACAGGGCGCCGACATCCTGGACGTTAACGTGGGCCTGCCCGAGATCGACGAGGTCAAGATCATCCAACAGGCCACCGAGCAGCTCCAGGGCTCCACGCTGCTGCCGCTGCAGATCGACTCCACCGACCCCGCCGCCGTCGAGGCCGCCGTGCGCCGCTACGCCGGCAAGCCCATCATCAACTCGGTCAATGGCAAGCAGCAGATCATGGATGAGATCTTTCCGCTGGTCGCCCACTACGGCACCAACGTTGTCGGCCTTACGCTCGACGAAGGCGGCATCCCCGATACCGCCGAGGCTCGCTTCGCCATCGCCGAGCGCATCGTGGCCGAGGCTGCCCGCTACGGCATCGGACCGGACCGCATCCTCATCGACTGCCTGGTCATGACCGCCTCGACCAATCAACGCCAGGCCGAGCAGATCCTGCGCGCCATGTCCCTGTGCAAGGAGCGTCTGGGCGTCAAATGCGCACTCGGCGTGTCGAACATCAGCTTTGGCCTGCCTGCCCGCCCGCTGCTGGGCTCGGTCTTTTTGGCCGCCGCCTTTGGCGCGGGCCTGGACGCCCCCATCATGAACCCGGGTTCCAAGCGCTTTATGGATACTGTCTACAGCTATCGTGTGTTGAGCGTTGAGGACGAGGGCTCGACCGGATACATCGAGCGCTACGCCGGCTGGACCGATCCGTACAAGATCGCCGCAAACCCGGCAGCAGCTCAGGCCGCATCGAGTGATGCCGCGCCCGCTGCTGGCACCGCCGGCACCGACGGCAACGACGACCCGATTCGTCGCATGGTCGTCTCGGGCCGCAAAGGCGAAATCGCTGCCGAGACCGAGCGTCTGCTGGCAGACCATGACGCCATGGACCTCATCAACAATCACTTTATCCCCGCCCTCGACGAGGTTGGCGTTCTCTTTGACCAGGGCAAGTTCTTCTTGCCGCAGCTTATGGCCTCGGCCGAGGCAGCGCGTGTGGGCTTCGACACCATCAAGCGCCTGATGCCCGCCGGCGAGATTGCCGACAAGGGCAAGATCTGCGTGGCCACCGTCAAGGGCGATATCCACGACATCGGTAAGAACATCGTCAAAATGCTGCTCGATAACTACGGCTATACCGTCTTTGACCTAGGCCGCGACGTCGACCCACAAGAGGTACTCAAGACCGTCAAGGAGCGCGATATCAAACTCGTCGGCCTCTCGGCGCTTATGACTACCACCGTCGTGGCCATGGAGGAGACCATCAAGCTGCTTCATGCCGAGGTTCCGGGCGTCAAGATCATCGTAGGCGGTGCCGTGCTCACCCCCGAATACGCCAAGCAGATCGGCGCGGACTACTACGCCAAGGATGCCGCCGAGAGCGCGCGCATCGCCGAAGAGGTCTTTGGGCAGTAACACAACGGAAACAACCGAGCACCAAAACGTGCCGCATGCGCCACTTGGCACGTGCGGCACGTTAAAATAGAAAGAACTATGCTCGTTTTGGCAGATAGGAGCGCAAGGATGGCGATCACGCCCGCAGAAATCGCGGAAACCCGCGGCATGGTTGAGGAGCAGAACCTCGACATCAGGACCATCACCATGGGTGTTTCGCTCATGGGTTGCGGTGACGAGAACCTCGACCGCATGTGCACGAAGATCTACGACCACGTGACGCACACGGCTGAGCATCTGGTCGAGACCGCCGAGAACCTCGAGCGCGAGTACGGTATCCCCATCGTCAACAAGCGCGTTTCCGTCACCCCGGTGGCGCAAATCGCCGCGTGCTGCAAGGATGAGGACCTCACCCCCATCGCGCATGCCCTCGACCGCGCGGCCGAGACGCTCGGCATCGATTACCTGGGCGGCTTCTCCGCACTCGTCCAGAAGGGCATCGGCGACGCCGACCGCCGCGTCATCCAGTCCATCCCCCAGGCGCTCGCCACCACCAGCCGCGTCTGCTCCAGCGTTAACGTCGCCAGCCTGCGCGCCGGCATCAACATGGACGCCGTGCTTATGGCCGCCCAAACCATCATCGATGCCGCCAAGCTCACGGCCGACCAGGATTCCGTTGGCGCCTCCAAGTTTGTCTGCTTTGCCAACATGGTCGAGGACTCCCCGTTTATGGCGGGCGCCGTCATCAACGTTGGCGTCTCGGGCCCCGGCGTTATGGCTGCTGCCTTGGAGACGCTCCCCGACTCCGCCTCGATGATGGAGGTTGCCGAGAAAATCAAGCAGACCGCCTTTAAGATCACCCGCGCCGGCGAGCTCATGAGCCGTGAGGCAGCCCGCCGTCTGGGTGTCGAGAAAGGCATTGTCGACCTGTCACTGGCTCCCACGCCTGCCATCGGCGACTCCGTTGCCCGCATCCTCGAGATCATCGGCGTGGGCACCTGCGGTGGCCCCGGCACGACCTGCGCGCTCGCCATGCTCAACGATGCCGTCAAGAAGGGCGGCGTCATGGCCAGCTCCAGCGTGGGCGGTCTCTCCGGCGCCTTTATCCCCGTGTCCGAGGACGCCGGCATGATCGCCGCCGTCGAAGCCGGCGCGCTTTCGCTTGAGAAGCTCGAGGCCATGACCTGCGTGTGCTCCGTTGGCCTGGACATGATCGCCATCCCCGGCGACACCCCGGTCGAGACCATCGCCGGCATCATCGCCGACGAGATGGCCATCGGCGTCATCAACAACAAGACCACGGCCGTCCGCGTGATTCCCGCCATTGGCAAGGGCGTGGGCGACTGCGTCGAGTACGGCGGCCTGTTCGGCCGTGCACCCATCATGCCGGTGAACCCCAACGCCGGCACCGTGCTTGCCCACCGTGGCGGACGCTTCCCGGCGCCGCTGAACTCGCTCAAGAACTAGCTGAGGGGTTCGGGCGAGGAGCCCCGGGGAGGGCAAATATATAAGGTCGCCTGCTCGGACAGTCCTGACTC
>CABUKY010000097.1 GCA_902492185.1 uncultured Collinsella sp. | reverse complement strand
GGGCCTTACCGCCAATGCCGTCGATGACGTGGCGCAGCTGACGGTCGTTCATATCGACGACGCGCTTCCAAGTGATGCGCTTAACGTCAATACCGAGCTGATTGCCCTGCTGGATGTGGTTATCAAGCATGGCGGCCAGCAGGTTATTGGCGGCACCGATAGCGTGGAAGTCGCCGGTAAAGTGCAGGTTGATATCCTCCATGGGGATGACCTGAGCCCAGCCGCCGCCGGCAGCACCGCCCTTAACGCCAAAGACGGGGCCGAGCGAAGGCTCGCGCAGGGCAACGGCACTCTTGACGCCGCGACGACGCAGGCCGTCGGCCAGACCGATGGTCGTGGTGGTCTTGCCCTCGCCCGCGGGCGTTGGGTTGATAGCGGTCACGAGGACGAGCTTGGCCTGGTGATCAGTCGGCTCGTTGAGCAGTGAATAGTCGACCTTAGCCTTGTCGAAGCCGTACGGAATAAGGTGCTTAACGTCGACGCCGGCGTTCTTGGCCACCTCGGTAATAGGCAGTGGCGTGACAGAACGTGCGATTTCGATGTCAGTAGGCATGGGCGGTCCTTTCGTTACCGAATGAGAAAAAGACCAATTCAGCATAGCACGGGCGCGCAATAGTAAAACGCCCATAACCGATGAACGGCGATATGTTTACCCGATGCCCAGCGATAGTCCAACAGCCCGCCAAAACAAAGCGCCCTAAACGGTAGGTTCAATCCCCAGGTGCTCAAAGGTGCGAAGGGTTGCCTGACGGCCCTGCGGCGTACGAATCATCAACCCGCACTGCAGCAAATAGGGCTCATAGACATCCTCGAGCGTGCCCGGGTCCTCGCCCACCGCACTGGCAAGGGTCGTCAGGCCTACAGCACGGCCGGAGAACGTCTTGGCAAGCGTCTCCAAGATACGAATATCCATCCAGTCCAGACCGAGCTCGTCGATCTCGAAGAACTCGAGCGCCTGGCGGCAGATATCGAGCTCGATAGGGCCGCTGCCACGCACCTGTGCGTAATCGCGCACGCGCTTGAGAAGGCGGTTGGCAAGACGTGGCGTGCCGCGCGAACGCGAGCCGATCTCGAGTGCACTGGGATGGTCGATCGTCACACCCAGGATAGTCGCCGAGCGCGTCACAATCTGCGCGAGCTCCTCGACCGTGTAGTAATCCAGGCGATACGAAATGCCAAAGCGGTCGCGCAACGGGCCGGTCAACATGCCTGAGCGGGTCGTTGCCGCTACCAGCGTAAACTTGGGAATATCCAGGCGAATCGAGCGCGCCGCCGGACCCTTGCCAATCACGATATCGAGGGCAAAGTCCTCCATCGCGGGGTACAGGACCTCCTCGACCGAACGGTTGAGGCGGTGGATCTCGTCGATAAACAGCACATCACCCGGCTGCAAGTTAGTAAGGATGGCCGCCAGGTCGCCCGTGCGCGCGATGGCAGGGCCACTCGTGGTCTTGATCTGAGCGCCCAGCTCGTTGGCGATAACGGTGGCCAGCGTGGTCTTGCCCAGGCCCGGAGGACCCGAGAAGATCACGTGGTCGAGCGTCTCGCCACGGCTCTGTGCCGCTTCGATCAACACGCGCAGGCTCTGCTTGATGTGCTCCTGACCACAGTAATCGTCCAGGCGCTGGGGGCGCAAAGTGCGGTCGACATCGAGGTCCTCGGCCGTCAGCTCCGAGCCCACCATGCGCTCGCCGTGCGCCATGGATGCCGCCGGCGAGTTGCCGGGCGTCGCCCACAGGTCCTGAGAATCATCGGCTTCCCACATCACGCATCCATTCCGAGTCGCTTAAGCGCCGCGCCGAGCAGATCCTCGACACGCATATTCTGCCCATCATACCCGCTCAGGGCAACATCGGTCTCCTGCGGGCTAAAGCCCATGGAAAGGAGCGCCGCACGGGCATCATCGATCGCCGAAGGAGCGGCGGCGGGAACCGGCATCGCAACCTGGCCGGGAATCACGTCGACCGGCACAAAGCCCTTATCCTTGGCAAAGGTGCTCTTGAGTTCCAGGATCAGGCGCTGAGCTGTCTTTTTGCCCACACCGGGTACCTTGGCCATGCCCTTGTCGTCCTCGGCCATCACCAGCGAATACAGCTGCCCCACGGTATAGGTGGAAAGCACGGCGAGCGCCAGGCGCGGGCCAACGCCCGAAACGGACACGAGCCGGTCGAACATCGTGCGCTCATCCTTTGAGGAAAAACCGAAAAGTGTCATGGCGTCCTCGCGCACCTGCATACGCGTGTAGAGGCGGACCTCGCCGCCGGGCGTCGGCAACGTGACCGCAGTGCTGCCCGAGATGCCGAGCTCAAAGCCAACGCCCGACACATCGACGACAGCAGAGCTCATCGTGGCCTCGACAAGCGTTCCGTGGAGCTGGGAAATCATCAGTATCCGGTTCCTCTCTGTTGATAGAACTCGCCACCGGTGAGGGCGCGGGTGCGGCTGAGGTTTACGTGGCAGATGGCGCAGGCCAGGGCATCGGCGGCATGGTCGGGATGCGGGTCGTGGTCGAGCTGTGTGAGCGTGCGTACCATGTAGGCGACCTGCCGCTTGTCCGCGGCGCCGGTGCCCACCACAGCCTGTTTGATCTGCATGGGCGTGTACTCGCCAATCTCGAGCGCGCATTCCGAAAGCGCGACGAGTGCAGCACCGCGGGCATGCGCCGTGGGGATGGCCGAGCGAACGTTGGCGCCAAAGTAGATGCTCTCGACAGCAGCCGTGTCGGGTCGATAACGCTCGACGACATCCTTAAGGTCATGGGCGATATGCGACAGGCGCACCGCGAGCGGACTTCCGGCACTGGTCTCGATGCAGCCATAGGCACGGCAGCGAACCTCGCCACGACGCTCCTCGATAATCCCCCAACCCGTATGAGCCAAACCGGGGTCAATGCCCAAGATAACCAAGCCAACCTCCCCTCGTCTTTTTCAAAGCACAAGGCAAGGCCCCGCGCACTATTCACGAACGTCTGTTCTAGAATAACACAACAGCGACCGTATCTAGCAAGCAAGGTTGAACCATAGGTTGAGCATAAGTCAGCGAGCGAGTCCCTGCCGTGGCAAGGTGTCACGAAAGAGGAGCGCCGCGTACTTCTGTACGCAAGCGACGGTTTGAGCGGCAGATTGCCCGGCAGGGGCTCGCGCAGCGTCGACTCGTTACGCGGTTTGGTAAAACCGCGTAACCTTGGCCCTATCCCAGAGTTAGTTTTGAGAGAAAAAGGGGAACTGCCTTGGATCCACCGGCGGATGCGGCATCGGTCCGCCCTGGGGCCCACCTTGCGGGCCGCCCTGACCGCCCATCATCTTATCGATGGCGTCCTGAACCTCGCCCTCGAACTTTTTCATTCCCTCGTGCAAACGACGCTGACCGTCCTCGGAGCGCAGCTCCTCCATTTGCTCGGGCGAAATACCCAGTAGCTCGCCCAGCACGCCCATCATCTCGTTTCGCACGCGCTCGCTCGTATCCTCGTCAGCAAAACGGCGCACCTCGGCGCGCGCCAGCGAATCGACCGTCATACGCTCCTTGCCGTTAAGCCCCAGGTCGGACCACGCGAGCATATACGGCCAGGCACGCTCGGCAAACGAACGGGCCGAGACGATCGGCGCCATCGGCAACATGCGGCGGGCAGCCTCACCCTGTCGAACGAGCATCAGCAGCAGCGAGCAAGCCTCAGGCTTGCCAGCGGCCATCGGGATGTCGTCGAAAGCTCGATTGCGGTCCACGTGCGCCTCGAGCGCGCCATCGACCTCACCCGGCTCAAGCCCGCCGAGCAGCTGTGCCGCGCGGTCGAGCATATCGACCGGACCGTCGATCGTCGAGAGCGCTTGCGCCAGCACGCGCTCCATGCAATCCTCCACCGCGTTGAGCGTCACGAGCTCTTGGGGCACCACGGCAGACGTGCGGTTGCGCACACGTGCCACAAACTCAAGCGTCGACAGGTACACATCGCCAAAGGGCGCAAAGTCGCCCTGGTAGCCGCCGCAAAGCGCCGGCGCCGCCAGCGCATACTCGGTTTTGGACAGCGGGCTCAGCGCCATCGCACCCAGCTCGAGCGCCGTGTCCTCCAGCATGAGGCCCAGCGTGCGCGAGCGCAGACGCTCGGCATCGCCCGCCGACACGTCGCGATCGAGCACACGCGCCGCATCCGGTGCATCGCGCTCGACGGTGCGAATGTGCAAACGCTCGGCGATGGCGCGGACGGCGGCACAGCGGGCAGCCTCGGCCTCTTCCTGCGCCGGCGTAAAGATACGGTTGCGCCCCAGCACCAGGCCAATTACGTTACGCGAACCCAGAGCGTCAACGGCCAGCGCCGCCAGCAGGGATGACGGCAGGTCACCCTCGAGTGCCACCACAGCACGCGACGCACCGTGGGCCCGAGCGTTGTCGCGCACGGCGAGCACCAGCGCCTGCCACAACCACTCCTCGGAACGGAACTCGGGCAGTTCGTGATCTTCCAGGGCATCGAGCATCACGCCGCGCTGAATCTCCTGAACCAGCAGGCTCTCCTCAAAACACGGCGCCTGGGCCACCACGCGACCGCAGTCGTCGAGCACAAACGAACCGCCGGTATACACCGACTCGTCATAGGCACCGACCGGCGCCATGCAGGCAAACCACACGCTGCGCTTGGATGCGATCTTGCGGTAGGCGCCGCTGCGAACGGCGGCAATGGCGGCAGTCTCGCGGTCGGTCATGTCAAACGCGTTGAATTGGAAATACGCGATGAGGTCGACGCCGGTCGGCAACATCTCGAGCTCGCGGTCCAAGTCAAAAATCACGGCGATGCGCACGCCGTCCACGTCGAACACCGGCGGCGCCCAACGCGTGTCGTTGTTCTCGCCACGCTGCAAGGCAATGCTCGAACGCGCCGGCACCACATGACCGTCCTTGAGCATCATGTAGTCGAGCAGCGGCTGGCCTTCAAACGAAACCGCCGCGGGCACGATGCAGATCATGTCAAGCTCCTGGATACGCTCGGCGACACCAGTCAAGCCGGCAAGCATGTCGTGCTCAAAGTCGGCAGCGCCCACCAGGCCACCGGGCATGGCGCCCATAAAGAGCGGAGCTGGAACGCACAGCACGCGCGCTCCGCGCTCGTGGGCCAGACGAGCCTGGTCCTCGATGCGGCCGCAAATGCCCTCAATATCACCCAGGCGCATATCGATCTGTGCAAGCGCGAGCTTCATGGCCCAGCCCTTTCCGTCGTAAACCATCGAAATCGTAGTAAAAGCGCCGGCCGCATAATGCAGTCGGCGCTTGCATGTGCATATGCTAGCTATGATACCCCGAGCGGGGACGCGCTCCTAGAATGTCGCGGACCACAGCCCGTGCAGGTTGCAGTAGGCATAGACGGTACCGGTCTTGGAGCCGCCCGCGAAAAACGTCGCGGGCTTCATGCCGGGCTGGAGGTAATGGACCTCCAGACGGCCCTCGGCCTCAAGGGCGATCCACTCAATGTAGTGCTCGGGCAGGCTGGGGTGCTCGACCGAGCCAACGCGTACGCGAATCACGTGACCGTCGCGCTCGGTCTCGACGACGGGCACGTGCTTCTCGTGCGCCGCGTCCTCAGTATTTGCGGTCAGCTCCGTGCAACCGGCAGGGGTCGCAACGCCGTCGCCAAGGGCAGCGATGAGCTTACCGTCGGGGTCCTTAAAGAATTTCGCCATGATGTTCTCCTTTGCTGATGTGCCAATGTTCTTGATGGTTCTTATGCCCAAAGGCAGACAAACCATCCACGGCATTGCAAATGAACACATAACGGATCAGGCAAGCGGTCGGGCCAAAATGCGTCGACCGTCCTGCCCACTCCAGCAGTCCCACCCCGCGCGCGGCTAGCGACCGTCGCCACCGAGCAGCGCCAGAACATCCTCGCGCGTAAACAGTGCCGACGAGATACCATCGCCGCCGAGCACGCTGTTGACCAGATCGCGCTTGGACTCCTGCATCTGCATAATGCGCTCCTCGATCGTATCCTTGGCGATGAGTTTGTACACGGTCACGGTGTGCTGCTGGCCAATGCGGTGGGCGCGGTCGGTCGCCTGGTCCTGTGCCGCCACGTTCCACCACGGGTCGTAGTGGATGACCACGTCGGCGGCCGTCAAATTGAGACCCACGCCGCCCGCCTTGAGCGAAATCAAGAACACCGGCACCTCGCCCGCCTGGAACTGCGCAACCATCTTGGCGCGGCTCTCCTTAGACGATGCGCCCGTAAGCTTAAGGAAGGCGATATCCTCCTTTGCCAGGCGCTTGCCGATGATATCGAGCATGCCCGTAAACTGGCTGAACAGCAAGATGCGATGACCGCCGTCGAGCGCGCCGTGCACGAGCTCCATGCACGTATCGAGCTTGGCGCTTCCCGCCTTGTAGTCCGCATAGTGCAGATGCGGGTCGCAGCAGATCTGACGCAGCTTGGTGAGCTCGGCAAGCACCTTGAGCTTGTCTTTCTTAAACTCGGATGCCTCGCGGTGCTGCACCTGCTGGGCGATGCGGTCCTGGTTGGCCAGGTAGAGCTTGCGCTGCTCTCCGGTAAGCTGCGCCATCACCGTGTCTTCGATCTTCTCGGGCAGGTCGGTCACCACGTCTTCCTTAACGCGACGCAGCACAAACGGCGACACAAGCGCCTGCAGACGA
>CABUKY010000096.1 GCA_902492185.1 uncultured Collinsella sp. | reverse complement strand
ACCCCAGAACTTGCACTCGATGGTGCCGGGGGCTGCGGTGTTGGGCGCATCCTCGGCCTCGGGCAGGCTCAGGTTGGTCACGTCATCGACAATGCCGATGGTGAACTCGCGCTTGGGCTCGTCCTTCTTGAGCTCCTCGAAGACAGCGAACGCGGACGCGGGAGGCGTGTCCTTGCTGCCCAGGCCATAACGGCCGCCGACGACCTTGATGCCCGTCTTGCCGGCCTCGTAGAGAGCGGAGACGACGTCCTGGTAGAGCGGCTCGCCGATGGAACCCGGCTCCTTGGTACGGTCCATGACGGCGATCTTCTGGACGGTCTCGGGGAGAACGTCGACGAAGTGCTTGATGGAGAACGGACGGAACAGACGAACCTTGACCAGGCCGACCTTCTCGCCGTGAGCGTTGAGGTAGTCGATGACTTCCTCGAGCACGTCGCAGAAGGAGCCCATGCACACGACGACGCGGTCGGCATCGGGAGCGCCGTAGTAGTTGAACAGGCCGTAATCGGTGCCGAGCTTCTCGTTGATCTTCTTCATGTAGCCCTCGACGACGGCGGGAAGCTCGTCGTAGACCTTGTTGCAGGCCTCACGGTTCTGGAAGAAGATATCGCCGTTCTCGTGGCTGCCGCGGGTGTGCGGGTGCTCAGGGTTGAGCGCGTGGTCGCGAAAAGCCTGGACGGCGTCCATGTCGCACATCTCGGCCAGATCCTTGTAGTCCCACATGGCGACCTTCTGGATCTCGTGGCTGGTGCGGAAGCCGTCGAAGAAGTTAAGGAACGGGGTCTTACCCTCGATGGCGGCAAGGTGAGCCACCGGCGAGAGGTCCATGACCTCCTGGACGTTGCCCTCGGCGAGCATGGCGAAGCCGGTCTGACGGCAGGCCATGACGTCGGAGTGATCGCCAAAAATGTTCAGGGCGTGGGAAGCGACGCAACGCGCGGAGACGTGGAAGACGCCCGGGAGCTGCTCGCCCGCGATCTTGTACATGTTCGGGATCATCAGGAGCAGACCCTGAGAAGCCGTGTAGGTGGTGGTCAGAGCACCGGCGCCCAGCGAACCGTGAACGGTACCGGCTGCACCTGCCTCGGACTCCATCTCGACGACCTTGACCGGGGTGCCGAAGATGTTCTTGCGACCCTGGGCCGCCCACTGGTCGACATGGTCGGCCATCGGGCTGGACGGCGTAATGGGATAGATTCCCGCTACCTCGGTGTACGCATACGAAACATATGCGGCCGCCTCGTTGCCGTCCATAGACTTAAACTTACGCGCCATATACCCCTCTCCTCTCATATAGGTATACAGGCCCCGGCGATCGCCGGGATGTTGGCGTGATGGGATTTACGCTGTTGCTTCCAATCATCTGGCAGGCAGGCTCAGCAGCAGGTACGTGGCGTGGAGAGAAGACATGCCGAGGCGAGGGACAGCTGGTGCGCCCCACAGACCCGACCGCCCGTCTTGCACATGACCGAGCGCCGCAAAGGCCGCATGCCGGATGCTCCCGGGCACGCCCCGGCGATGGGAAGCGCCCGCAACGGAAATCCGCATGCGGGTTTATTGTACCCCGCCGTTAAGTGTAATTTCGACAAATATAGGCGGGCGGTAAAGGTTTACCTTGGATGACTGCCGGGATCATTTGGCAGGACTGGCTAGAGGGCACCGAAGAGGATGGCGTAGGTAGTGGATTCGCCGAGCTTGAGCTCGTCGCCGGGATTGAGTTGGGCGGAACGGCCGGGCTCGACCTGAATGCAGACGCGCGTGGCCCCGTTTACCACCACGGTTCCGTTGGTGGACGACAAGTCCTCGACGTGCCAGATATTTTGAGCATCGCACCAGATATGGGCATGGCGGGCCGAGACATCGTCGCCGACGTCGGTAATATCGCCCTCACCAGTGGCCAGCGCGCCAATCTCAACACCCTGCTCACTCGGCTGAATCCAGCGCGGGGCGCTCACGACAAAACTGTTTTGTACGCGCAGCAAGCCCAAGGGGTGCGCCGGGGCGGGTTCGCGTTCGCCCGCAGTCAGCGACATGCCAAGCGAACGCGGCGTGGAGGTGCCTCCGCCACAGGTCGCGTGCGCGTAGTCGATAGCATAGTTCACCGAGGACCGCACATCCGCCGAACAGCCGACGGCGACAAACAGCACCAGCACGGCCTCGGCGCGCTCGGCAGGCATGAGTTCTGCCGCCTGGGACAGGCGATCGAGCGCGTTGCGATAGAGATTCGTGTCTTGGTGGCACTCTTCGAGCGCGCGTACCATCGGTTCACCTGCAGGACCGCACACCATATTGATCACAGCCGTGGAGTCCATGGGATTGCGCTGGCGCAGGGCCAGTTGCGACATAATACGCGCAGCCGAGGTACCGTATTCGGCAAAGTAGCGCTGCTGAAGCGTGCCGACCGGCGCGCGAACGATAAAGCGGGAAACCCAAGAGCGATCGGCGGCTCGGCTCTGCGGGCTGCGGCCGTCGGCGAGCGGACGGGACGAAAGCACCAGGCCGCACAGCTCGATATGGCTCAGATGCGCCGCGCGCTTAAAGATGTCAAACATGGCCCCGCATGGGGTGAGCTCAACTTGAGATGCCATGACCTAGGCCTCCTTGGTCGTAGAAATAGAATCGGACGATACTTCGACAGGTCCGCCAAAAGTACGGGCAGCTGCGGCTCCACCGGCAAGCGGAGTCGCCATCTGGGCTTTTGTGCGTCGCGGTGCCGAAACGGGAAGTTCAAAGGCAAAGCCCATCGCAAGCAAAAACCACGTAAGCGTATAGGTTGCAACCAGAGCGGCAACAAGGCCGCCCATCACGGCGCGTTGGGAAAATACGCTACATGCAGCCACAACCAGCACCGGAACCTCGCAGGCAGAAAGCGCAAGCACACCCTACAGGAACCCCGAGCGCCGATCACGCGCAAGTGCCCCCGCGGCAACGCCGGCTATGCCTGGCAGCGCCAACGCCAGTGCGGCAATAATACCCGGTAGCGACCCAGACCACACGAGCGATCCCAAAGTCGCCGTCACGCGAGCGCCCGACGCCAGCAGCGCGGCCGAAACCACGACCACAGCCCAAACCACGCCACAGACGACCGTCGCGCCGACCATCAGCGCGCGACGAACCGCGCGGCCGGACGCATCCATGGGGCACGGCGCGAGCGGCTCGCCGCGGAGCGAACGACCGACATTTTGCGCATAGTGGTCACAAAACGCCGAGAGCGCCGCCTCGACCGCCGCCGGCTCGGGACGATCTTTTTGATGGCTGGACAGACAGGCCGTCACCACGTCGAACAGCTGGGCATCGACAAACGCCAGCGCATCGCGCAGCTCTTCGGAATCCGGCTCAAGCCCCAGCTGCTGGGCCTGCTCGGCCGCGGCGAGCGCCACATCGGGCTCACGACGAAGCAGCTGAGTCAAATCACAACCGGGCGCATGGGCACCAATGGGATAGTCGGGCCGCGTGTCCATCTTGAGACGGTAGGGGCTCGCGATGTCGCGCGTCTTTTTGCGCGAACCCGAGGTGCCCGAAGTGCTCGGCGCGGCTTCGTATGGCGCGACGCCGGCAATGAGCTCGTAAACCGTGCTTGCCGCGGCATAGACGTCGATCGCCGGCGACATACGCAAAGCGCGCAGATCGGGAATATCGTCGGTGAGCATCTCGGGCGGGGCATAGGCAACCGTCGCGCGACGCAGCGTGGCATAACGCTCCGTAAACGACGCCTTGCCGCCGGTACCGGCCACAGCCGACGCAGGCTCGAGCGCCAGCGACGAGCCAAAGTCGATCAGGCACAGGTCAAAGGTGTCCTCGGCAAGCTGCCGGTCAAGCGGTAGACGCGCCGTGCGCACCATAATATTAGCGGGCGAGATATCGCGATGGACAAAGCCCTCGCCCACCAGGCTCATACGGCAGAGCAGATCGAACAGGTCGCGACCCAGACGCGCCGCCACAAGCGGCGACAGGCGTCCGGCATCGTCCACGGCGAGTCGCGAACGCAAGCGGGTAAGCGTCTCGCCCTCGACCCATTCCATGACAATTGCAGGCACACCGTCGACCTCGCCCCAGCCATAGAGGCGGGGAAAGCCCTTAAGGCCCGAAATGGCGCGATGGCATTCGTATTCCTCGCGAAACGCCGCCTTGAACTTGGCGACCAGCGCCTCGTGAGCGGTATCGTCGTCGAACTCATCGCGCGCCGGCAAGATGAGCTGCTTGAGTGCCACGGCCTCGCCTTGGGCGTTGACGGCACGCGTCACGCGGCCGATACCGCCACGGCGCATGGTGGCATCGTCGGCAAACAGCATCGTAAAACGACGCAGATAGGCAGGCAGTTCGTCCTGACCGAGCGCAATGGCCGGCTCAAACCCGTCGACACGCGCCAGGCGCAGGCCGACCATGGGATCGCGACCGAGCGATTGTGGTGTGGTGGATGCAAGATCGGTCATCATAGGGCAAGCGCCGCCACGTTATTGTTGAAGTTGCCGAGCGCGACGTCATCATCGCCGTAATGGCCGACCCATTGACATAGGTTGGTGTAACAGCCCCACAGATTGGCATACTGCTGATACCACTTTGACCGGGGCGAGAATGTCTGACGACCGAACTCGGCTCGAATGACAAACATCTCCCCGACCAGGCTGTCGCACGGTCTGGGATCTCCCGTAGAGTTATAGGTCGAGACCACGTCATTGGCACGAGAAACATAGCCGTCGAGCATGTTGTACTTGGTCACAAGCCAACTGTGAATGCTCTCTTCCTCAGCAGCGGAAAGGCCACCGGAGTTTGCATCGTTGTCAGTGTTGCCGCCCATCGAGCCGCCGTTTCCAGACCCTCCGGTAGAGGAACCCGCCCCAGAGCCGCCGCCCGAACTCGATGAATCCGAGCCGGAGCCAGAATTATCCGAGCTACCGGGCTTTCCGGACTGCTGGGCGTCCTGCTCCTTTTGCTGCTCGACCTTATTCACCGTTGCCGCCACGCTATTGTTGGACAACCGATCGATGATCTTGGTGTTGGTGAGCACGATGGTTTTGCCATTGGCAAGCGTGACTTCGTTGTCCGGGGCCTCGGCGCCGTCCGCATCGTCGGTGCCAAACACAACATGCGCGACCACACTTGCCCAAGCATATCCAGTCGTGGTGCCCAAATCACTTTTGACCTCATGCCCCACGCGCGGTTCGCGTGCGGCATGCGCCTGCATCATGGACGGCACGGTCATGCCATAGGCAGAAACGCCAGCTATGACCAGCACCAGCGAGCACGATAGCAGTGCGTACGCCCGCGGCGCCAAGCCCAGTCGGCGTCGCATGCGCACCGCGGCGCCGCGCTTTGTCTGAGTGCCACCGGGCCGCATGCGTTCTCCTCCAACAAAAACACGCCGCTCAGAAGCGGCGCATTCATTCAAATCCATATTTGAGTGTATCAGCGAACCCAAAAGGTTGCGCAACGAATGGGCAAATTAAGGATGCGAGCGGAAGCGTCCATGCGATAAGCGGATACGAAGCATCTTTGTTGCACAACAAACTCACAGTCGCACGGGGAAATTATGACTACCCCGTGCGTCGCGAGGAAAACATACGGCAGGAGCAGGCTCGCCACCTAAATCGCGCGACGGGCCTCGATGGCGCGGCCAAGTGTAAGCTCGTCGGCATACTCCAGGTCGCCGCCCACGGGCAGGCCGCTCGCCAGACGCGACACCTCGACGCCCAGCGGCTTGATAGTGCGGGCCAGGTAGCTCGCCGTGGTCTCGCCCTCGATGTTGGGGTTGGTGGCGATGATGACCTCATGGATATCCTCGTGGCCCAGGCGCGCCAGCAGCTCGCGAATGTGCAACTGCTCGGGACCAATCTTGTCCATGGGGCTGATCACGCCGCCCAGCACATGGTACAGGCCATGGTAGCTGCCCGTGCGCTCGATTGCCTGGACGTCGCGCGGCTCGCCCACCACGCAAATGCGAGTGGTATCGCGCATCGGGTCCTGGCAGATGGAGCACTCGTCGGCCGTGGCGTAGTTAAAGCAACGGCTGCAAAAGTGGACCTCCTGCTTGACCTCCAGGATGGCCTCGGCCAGGCGGCGGGCCTCCTCGGCATCGGCCTCGAGCAGGTAATAGGCGATGCGCTGGGCCGACTTGGGACCAATGCCCGGCAGACGGCCCAGCTCATCGAGCAGTTTTTGCAGACTGTGATTCGCACTCATATATATGCGTGTCTTAGAACGGCATGCCCGGGATGTTGAGGCCGCCGGTGATGGCGCCCATCTGCTTGTTGGCGAGCTCGTTGACGCCGCGGACGGCCTCGTTGACGGCAGCCATGATCATATCCTGCAGCATATCGACGTCCTCGGGATCGAGGGCATCGGGATCGATGGTGAGGTTGACGAGCTCCATCTCGCCGTTAACGGTCACCTTGACCATGCCGCCGCCGGCAGAGGCGTCGACGGTCTGGGACTTGAGGTTCTCCTGCGCGGCGGCAAGCTGCTCCTGCATCTTGCGAGCCTGCTTCATCATCTGCTGCATGTTCATACCGGCCATGATGGCTCCTTTACGTGCGGCCGCGCGACAAGCTGCAAGGGCAGCCGGAGCACGGCGGGACTTTCAAACTCAAAAATCGTACCACGGCGCGCTGCGAGAGAGCGGGGCGGACGTGTTACCTCAGTCGATATACATGTCCTGGAGTGCAAGCCGCACCCATAGATTATGCAAAGTTGAATAATTCGCATCTGCATAATATTGAAAGCTAAATCTTGTAGAGCCGGAATCCGACATTTAATGCGTACCACTAAATGGCTAAATGCCGAGCCACTGCTCGAGGCGGCGCTCATGACGGCGGGGTATAATTTGATTGCAATAGATAGCAATTTGGAGGTGCCCCATGAATGCCCCCGACGTGCTCCAAAACATCCGCTCAAAACACCCCGTTGCATATGTGGTTCTCTATCTCTTTGTCGGCTGGGCATTGCTGGTTATCATCACCCATGCTATAGCCTTTGGAGCAGAACTACTGATAGCCAGCTTGGACCAGCCCGTCGTCAAATGGGAAGCGACC
>CABUKY010000095.1 GCA_902492185.1 uncultured Collinsella sp. | reverse complement strand
TTGGATACAGACTTCTGACCATCATCGTCGCCCGCGGCGGCCTCGTCCTCGCCAATTAGGACGCGCTCGGTAGGCTGCTCGGCCTCCGCAGCGGCAGCGGCGAGCTTGCGATCGGCGTCGGCTGCAGGAGCCTTCACCTTATTGAAGAGCTTCTGCACAGCGCCGGCGGCAGAGTCGGTCACGCTCGACACAGCATTGCTGGCCTCGGCCATGCTGCCCGTAACCTCGGAAATGTCGCGAACCACGGCTTCGACCTCTACGAGATTGGAGGTAAGGGCATCAACTGCCGTCTTGCTCGACTTAAGCAGCGGCTCCATCTGGGCAAGCGCCGGCGTAAGCTCATCGACAGCGCCATCGAGCTTTGCCACCACAGGCTGAGCCTCGGCGATGGTGTTGTTGAGGTCGTTCACGGTCTTATCGAGCGAGTCGACAACATTGCGGGTCTTGCGCAGGGTAAGCGCGAGCTCAGCGATGGCCCACACGCCGGCAACGGCGAGCAGCAGCAGGGCGATTTGAATGGGACTCATACAAGCCTCCCGGAAGAATCGAAATACAGACGCTTTTCATGGTACCCCAAAGGGGACCGAACATGCCAAGAGCAGCAACGTGGGACAAAATTATCAGCAGCTACCTCGGTGCATTCCCGCTGCGGTCGCGTTCGCTTTGCTCTACGCGCCACTCTTCCCAGCCGCGCCCGGCAGGCTGCCAAAATGCACCGCGTTCCAAGCCATCGGGCAAATAGCGCTGATCGACCCAGCCTTCAGGATAATCATGTGGATACTTATACACACCGTATTCATCGCTGCCCGGGCGATGGCGATCGCGCAGATAACTCGGCACCTCGCGAAGCCCACTAGAATGGATATCGGCCAGCGCCGCATCGATCGAAGCCTCACACGCGTTGGATTTTGGCGCCAAGCACACATAGAGTGCAGCCTGAGCCAGGTTAATGCGGCACTCGGGATAGCCAATGACCTCGGCAGACTTAAACGCGGCATGCGCCACCAAAAGCGCCTGCGGGTCGGCGTTACCAACATCCTCAGAAGCGTGAATCATAAGGCGGCGAGCGATAAACTTAGGATCCTCCCCAGCATCGATCATGCGCGCGAGCCAATAGATCGTGGCATCGGGGTCACTACCGCGCATGGACTTGATGAACGCACTGATGATGTCGTAGTGCATGTCGCCGTTTTTGTCATACGTAAAGCCGCGACGCGGGTTGGCAATCTTCACGTCATCCACGGTGATGGGATAGCGCTCCCCCGCCGCAGGCGCTGGCGTTCCCTCGGTATCGGGACGCGTGACGGCAATCTCGCTCGCAAGCTCGAGCGTCGTGAGCGCCGAGCGAGCGTCACCCGCTGCCAGCGTGCAAATGGTCTTGACCGTATCCTCATCGGCCGAGAACTTTCCGTTCAAGCCCTGTGGTGCCTCGAGCGCACGCTCAATAAGCGTGGCGATATCCTCATCCTTCAGATGTTCAAGCTCCACCACGCGCCCGCGCGACAACAGTGCCGAGTTGACCTCAAAGTACGGGTTCTCTGTCGTAGCGCCAATCATAATGACGGTACGGTTCTCAACTGCATGCAGCAGGGCATCCTGCTGCGACTTAGAGAAGCGGTGAATCTCATCGATGAATAGAATGGTGCGGCGGTCGTACGTATTCAGGCGCGTCTTGGCCTCATCAATCACACGACGCAGGTCCTTCACGGTACCCGTGACGGCGCTGACCTCAACAAACTCGCTCTTGGTATGGTTGGCGATAATGTGGGCCAGCGTCGTCTTGCCCGTACCGGCAGGCCCGTACAGAATCACGCTCGAAAGCACGTCGTGCTCGATCGCGGCACGCAGCCATGAACCCTTACCGACGGCCTTTTGCTGGCCCACGTACTCGTCGAGCGAATTGGGGCGCATGCGCACCGCAAGCGGCGCATTCTGAAAGGAACGCTCGCGCGTCGAAGCAGAAAATAGGTCGTCCATAGCCATCCCATGCATCAATCAAAAGCTTTGTTCATCAACAGTATACCGAATAAATACGAACTACCGTTCGTTAATATAAGTACGTTGCGGAAACTTTAATCCCGGGAACAGCTTGCTCGTGAGCTCGCAGAAATAGCCGTCCGTCATGCTCGCGATGTAATCCACCACCGCTTGATCCTTGTCATCCTGCCAGGCATAGGTACGGTCGTAGTAGGAAAGCTGCTGCTCAATGCGAGAAATGTGGTGCTTAAAGATGTACGAGGACTCGTCGCCTTCGTTTATATCCTGCAGGCAACGGTCGTAGAGCTTTTCGAACGCCTCGCGCAGCTCCGCTTCGGAGTCGCCTTCGATGCCGCCCTTGCTATAGATCTTTACGTAGTTCTCGCGCTTGGCTCGGCGGATTTCCTCAAACAGCTCCTCGCTCATCTCGATGCGCGGCTTGCCATAGCTGTGCTCAACGATATCGATGGAGGCATGCGTAAGGATCCAGCTGTTGTATGCCCCACCCAGGCCATCGTCAAACGCGTCGGGCGCCAGCAGGCCCGCCGCAATGGCGTCTTGACGATCGCGTCCAACGTAGCCAAGGATATCCGAGATGCGAACCACGCAGCCCTCGAGCGTCATGGGACGCAGATGCTCAATTGCGCTATAACCCATGGCAATGCAGTCCTCAACCGTCTGATCGAACTGGTCAAAGGAGCACATGTCCGAGAGCTCAAACACGCGTTGCTCGTATTCGCCGTTATGGCACAAGACGCCATCGAGCGTCTGGAGCGACACGTTGCGGCCATACAGCGTATCGAGCACGCGTGCCGACTGCACGTTATGGAAAAAGTAGCGACCCGTGCGCTCGTGGTAAATATCGTTGAGAAAGCGCTCGCCGGCATGGCCGAAGGGCGTGTGACCCAAGTCGTGGCCTAAGCCAATCGCCTCAATCAGATCGCAGTTGAGCCCCAGGGCGCGACCGATATCGCGCGCAATGCGCGAGACAAGCTGCACGTGCAAACCGCGGCGCGACAGATCATCATTGCTACGGAAACTAAAGACCTGCGTTTTGCCTGCATAACGCGTGTATGCCGGAAGATGAAGAATCTTTTCGGTATCGCGCATAAACGCCGGACGCATAAGCGTGCCTTTGTCCGCAGCGCGATCAATACGACGAATGACCTGGTCGTCGTTGCAACGATACGGGTTGACGGCACCCGAAGCACGATCGGCAGAAATGCGCTCGACCAGCTCGGGCGACAACGCCGAAGGAATACGGTCCATGCGCGCCTTAATGACGGCCGTTTCTTGATTAGTTACCATGGCATGCTCCTTAAGAAGGACGCGCAATCGGTTACAAAGTGCAGCCCACGACCTCGATTATGGCAAAAATCGGCACTAAAAACGGGAGCAATGGCAGGGAGCGCGATTTTGTGAAGAGGCAGGAGAGGGCCAGGGCCAGGAGTGCGACGGCAAATGCGACAACGCCGCCCAGGGGATCGAAGGTACAAAGGGCAAAGAGTGCCTTGACGTCCCCCATGCCAGTGCCAGGAGCGTGGCGAACTCTACGCCAGAGCGACTCGGTAAGCACAAGGGCAAGGTAGACGATGACCGCAAGACCGGCATGATCAAGTGCAGTGTTAACGCCCCTGTCGAGCCAAACGCCTGCTAACGCCGCCACGGCACATGCGCCGGCAAGCTCATTGGGAAACCGCCGCTCACGGGCATCAATCCACGCGCCGGCAAAGATGCAAATCCAAAACGGGATATAGATCATCGAAAACCTCCTTGAGCAGCTGCTCAAAAGCAAAAACCACCACAAAGGTGCCTGTCCCCTTTGCGGTGGTTTTGGTGGTGGTTATTTGGCGCCTTGCATGACCTCGTCAAGGGTAACGCTGACGGCGTGCTGCGTCGGGACCCAGTCGACCTTCAGGAACAGCGCGGCCACCGTGATGGGGATATAGCTGAACATAAAGATCGGGAAGGTAAACAGGTTAGTCACCAGACGCCACTTTTGCGCGCAGTGAATGTGCTTGTACTCAAAGATAGTCGTGAGCAGCGCCAGGATAAAGAAAGTCAGATACATCATGGCGAAGGTCATAATGAGCGAAGCGGCACAGGCCTGCATCTCGACTTCGGTAGCCAAAAAGCCGTGCGAGAGTCCACCCACGATCAGGAACGTCGCATTGGCGAGCATCGAGATGAGCGACAGCAGCATACCCGGGGCGATCGTCATGAACATGTCGTAGGCGGCAAAGCGATGGTAGCGGAAGGTCGACTTGACCAGGTGCTTACCGTAAGTAAAGAATACCTGGTAGAAGCCCTTGGTCCAACGCATGCGCTGTTTCCAGGACGCCTTAAACGTCACGGGTTGTTCGTCAAAGAACTCCGCCGGCGCATAGCCAATGCGAATGCCGTGAATGGCGCAGAACGTGGTGAACTGAATGTCCTCGGTCAGCGTGTGGAACTGCCAACCGTGCATGCCCTCGATAACGCTGGCGGAGATGAGGTAGCCCGAACCCGAAACAGCGCAGGACGTCTTGCAGATATTACGCGCGTTGTTGAGGAAGCGCGCCTCGCGTAGATACCACGTGGCATTAGCAGCCGAGATCCACGAGCTGCCGAAGTTCTTGGAATTGCGATAGCTCGTGACCACATGGAAGCCCTGGTCAAAGGCATCATTCATCTTGGAAACGTAATCGCGGGAGATAACGTTATCGGCATCGAAGATAAAGTAGCCCTCAAACGTGTCGGGATACTCGTTGAGAATGCGGTCGAAGCCAAAGTCCATGACCCAGCTCTTGCCCTTGCGGGCCAGGTCATTGCGCTCGTAAACAATGGCACCGGCCTCGCGCGCGAGCTGCGCCGTGTTGTCGGTGCAGGCATCGGCGACCACGAAAACCTCGATGAGCTCGGACGGATAATCCTGGTCCTTGATGGAGCGAACGAGGTTGGCGATCACGGCCTCCTCATTATGCGCCGCGATAAAAAAGGCATAGCGATGGAGTTTTTTGGCCTTGGGAGGCGCGACCTCGCCACGAAGAGCGCCAATGACAAAGAAGACCACCTGGTACAGAAAGCAGACCGTGAGCAGCGTGACGACAATCTGGTTGAAGATCACGATGGGTGTGTTGGTTTGTAAAAAGGCGAGCATGCAGGCTCCCAGCAACGCGTAACGTAAACAATCGTATATCTTACCGCAGGCTTACCGAGTTCAAGAAACCACCTAATACTGGCTAGGCTTCGAGAAGACCGAGCTGCGGAACGATTTCATCTCCAACGGCCGTGCGACCGAGCGAGCGCGGAGCCAGATCGTCGAGAACCGCAGCGAGATCCCACGGCAACTCGTCGCGGCACTCAATGCGCTCCCCCGTCACGGGATGGTCGAACGCCACGCGCCAGGAATGAAGGAACTGCCTGGTCAGGCCCTGGTCGGCGCGCGCATCGCACTTGCCGTAGAGTGGATCGCCCACGCAGGCGTGGTTGATATGACGCATATGCACGCGAATCTGGTGCGTGCGACCGGTAAACAGATGGCACTCAACGAGCGTATAACCATCGTCAAAGCGCGTGGAATCAAAGCGCTCGAGGACTTTAAATGTCGTAATGGCCTGACGGGCAAAGGGGTCGTCCGAAACCGCCATCTTGACGCGGTCGCGCGTAGAACGGGCGATACCGGTATTGATGGTGCCCTCGTCCATGGCGATGTGCCCGTGGACAAGCGTGATATAGCGGCGGTCGAGCGTACGCGTGCGAATGAGATTTTGAAGCGCGCGCTGGGTGTCGTCGTCTTTTGCCGCGAGCATAAGGCCCGAGGTATCGCGATCCAGGCGATGCACGATGCCGGGGCGGTCCTCACCCTGCACGGTACCAAGATGATCGATACCGCAGTGGTAGACCAAGGCGTTCGCAAGCGTGCCGCTCTCGTGGCCGTGGGCGGGATGGCACACCAGCCCGCGCTGCTTGGAGAGCACAATGAGATAGTCGTCCTCATAGCGAATGTCGAGCGGGATGGCCTCGGGAATCACATCGGTGGGATCGTGCGGCTCGGGCAGGTCGACCGAGATGCGGTCACCGGCGTGTACGGCATACTTTTTTGACAGACAGGTCTCGCCGTTCACGATTACGGCGCCGCCCTCGATCAGATGCGCGCAGGCAGAGCGCGTGGGGCAGCCGTCGTTGGCACCCAGAAAGGCGTCGAGACGCTGGCCAGAGCAATCGTCGGCAACAAGAATATGGATGTCGGCCATTAACGCTCATTCCTTTCGCGAATCTTGCGGGCACGCTCCCCACGCTGCTTGGCTTTGCGCTTGGCGCGGGCCTCATCACGGGCATTGAGCTCGGCAGTCGCATCGACTTCGCGGGCAGCAGGGCTCAAGAACATGTAGCCGATGAGGGCAAGCACGACGCCTACGGTGATGCCAATATCGGCCACGTTAAAGACGGGAAAGTCGATGAAGGTGGTGGCAATAAAATCGGTCACGAAGCCAAAGGCCAAACGATCGATAGCGTTGCCGATAGCACCGCCCGCAACCATCGCCATGCCCACAACCTCAAGATGGGCGAGCTGGGGCGCACGAACGAGGTACACGGCAATAGCGATAATGACCGCCAACGCCAGCACGGCAAACGCGATGCCATGCCCCTCGCCCATGCTAAAGGCAGCACCGATATTGCGGACAAACAGGAAGTCGATCACGCCGGGGATGACGGTCACATGCAGCGCATCGCCCACGGCACGAACCGCAAGCTTGGTCAACTGGTCAACAAGCAGCACAACCAGCGCCACCCCACCAGCAACACCCAACCGCCAACGCAAAGGCGGCGTCATATCCCCAGCACGACCCAAAGAAATCCCCTACCCTCAGAACAATCGAATTCCGTTTAACGCAATTAACCATCTTATATTGTCACACGCAGGGCGCACGACATATCCACCAACGCTAGCGAAATAATCAGCATAAAACGAAAGCGACATTCCGAAAAACAGAATGCCGCTTGAATATGACACAGGTAGTCGTTGGGGACGTTCTTGTTTGACTAGTCGTTTAAGAACGTCCCCAACGACT
>CABUKY010000094.1 GCA_902492185.1 uncultured Collinsella sp. | reverse complement strand
TCGAAATCTTTATGTCCGATGATCGCCCGAGTGTTCCGGCGATTGCTATCGATGGGCAGTTTATTACCTGCGATGGCACCGTTGAGAGCGTGGCGGTGCGCCGCGGGCCCGGAGATGTGTTGCTGCTGGATTACGGCCCCGAGAGCTTCTATAACTCGGTGAGCCGCGTATTCTACGGAGTCCGTCATGATCGATGAGCTGCAGGTTTCTAACATTGCACTCATTCGCGAGGCGACGCTGGTGCCGAGTGCCGGCCTGACTGTCCTGACCGGCGAGACCGGCGCCGGCAAGACCGCGCTGCTCTCGGCCCTCAAGCTTATTTTGGGTGAGCGCGCGGATTCGTCGACGGTGCGCGAGGGCGAGGCGCTGGCGAGCGTCGAGGCGCGCCTGTTTGACGGCCCGCACGACACGGAGGGCTTCACCGTGCAGCGCAGTCTTTCTGCCGAGGGCCGCAGCCGCGTGAAGATTGACGGCCGTATCGCCAGTGTGCGCGAGCTTTCGGAACGCGTTGGCGTGATGATGGATCTGTGCGGCCAACACGAGCACCAGCGCTTGCTCGATCCGGCGCATCATGTTGCGATGGTCGATGCCTGGGCAGGGCGCCCTGCACTCGAGGCGCTCGAGCACTACCGCGCCTGCTTTAAGGCTTCGCGCGCTGCCGCTAAGGAGGTTCGACGTGTCGAAGAGGCCTCGCGTGCGCAGGGGAGCCGCGTCGAGGAAGCGCGCTTTGCGCTCGAGCGCATCGGCGAGGTCGACCCCAAACCGGGCGAGTATGAGGAACTCGAGGAACTGCTGCCGCGCTCCGAACATGCCGAGGTGCTGGTTGCCACAGCTAACGATGCCCATGCATCGCTTGCCTCTGAAGGGGGAGCGCTCGATGCCGTGAACAGCGCCGTGGCAGAACTTTCCCGTATGGCTACCGTCGATCGCAAACTTGGCGACATTGCCGATGCGCTTTCGGATGCCTGTATCTCCCTTGAGGATTGCGCGAACGAGCTTCGTTCCTATCGCGATGGCGTCGCCTTCGACCCGCGCGAGCTCGCTCGCATGCGTGAGCGGTATTCCGACCTCAAGGGCCTGTTGCGTCAGTGGGGTCCCACCATGGACGATGTTTTTGCCATGCGCGATTGCTCGCAAGAACTGCTGTCTCTGGTCGATGATGGCGATGAGCAGATCAAAAAGGCGCGTGAGGCACTCTGGAGCGCCGAGCGCGAGTTGTTTGCAGCTGCCAAGGCACTTAAGCGCGCCCGCAATACGGCGGCCCCGCGCTTCTGCCATGAGGTGGGCCGCCAGATGGCTCGCCTGGAGATGGGCGGCGCCGAGCTCGTCTGGGAGTCGCGCGATCTTCCCCGTGCTGAGTGGACGCCCGTTGGTCCTTCGAGCTACGAGCTGCTATACCGCAGCGGTGCCGGTTTGACGCCGCGCCCCCTGCGCCGCATTGCGTCGGGCGGCGAGCTCAGCCGCGTCATGCTGGCAAGCAAGGTTGTCCTCGGTAACGCGGACGGTGTCGATACGCTGGTGTTTGACGAGGTCGATGCCGGTGTCGGTGGCTCCACGGCGCGTGCGCTCGCGGGCGTGCTGGCAGATCTCGCCGCTACGCATCAGGTGATTGTCGTAACCCACTTGGCGCAGGTCGCCGTCATGGCTGACAAGCATTATGTCGTCAGCAAGGAACCGGGCGATGTTCCCCAGACGCATTTGGACGAGGTAACCGGCGAAGCGCGTATCGCCGAGATCGCCCGCATGTTGAGCGGCGATCAGTCCGAGGCAAGCTTGGCCCACGCAAAGCAGATGCTGGAAGAAGCGCGTGCTTAGGCCGAGCCGCCAGTTGCCTGTCTGGCCCGACCGTCAAAAAACTATGCCGGTTTACTACGATGAATCGGCGTAGCTCGAGCACAGCTAAAATTGTGAAAAGAAAACCGCAGGTAGAACGCCTGCGGTTTTCTTTTAAAACGCGATGTGGTCGCATATTCCGATTTCATCGTAGTAAACCGGCATAGTTTTGTGGGAACGGTACTTAACGGCCCCTGTTAAAACCTACTCCACGACTTTATCCGGCTGGATGAGCTCCTCGTAGTAGCTGATATGCTCACGCGCGTCTTCAATCTCGGGCAGCAAGAAGTTGTAGATGACTTCGATGATCATCGTGGCGCTGATCTTGGAGAACGCAAAGTCGCCCGTGGTTAGCAGCGCCTCGTGGTTCACGGTGTTAAAGGTGTAATCTGCCAAACGAGCAAGCGGAGACTTGCTGTCGCTGCGACTACGGTGGCACCACAGCCGCGAGCCGCTTTTGCCATGCGATTCAGTCGGCGCGATTTGCCAGAGTTTGAGATTAGCACGATGACGTCACCCGGGCGCAACGTAAGCGCAAAGCCGATTGATGTCTCGCTAATGGTGCTCGCCATGCAGCGCAGGCCCAGCTGCGAAAACTTAAACGTCGCATCGAGCGCGACCGCGTTGGTATTGCCCACAGCCGCAAACTCAATAACCCCTGCATGCTTAAGGGCATGCACAACAGCCGCCAGCGTATCGTGGTCGATACCGTCGATGGTCGCATTAAGCTCGCTCACCTTGGCAGCCAGGATGTTCTTGAGGCTCTGCTCCATATTGTCGAGCGAGACCTCGTCGGTCAGGCCTTCGTTGCGCTGGCTTTCCAAATCCCTCGCCAACGAAAACTGAAAGCTGCGGAAGCTACCAAAGCCCAGCTTGCGGCAGAAGCGCGAAACGGTCGCCTCGGACGTGGCAGCGGCGCGTGAGAGCTGAGCCGCCGTGAGGCGTGGAGCCTCGGACTGGTGCTCCAATATATAGTCGACAATGCGCTGCTCGGACTCGCTGTATCCCTGATGGGTGCTAATGAGGGAAAGTGCGCTCTTGCTACTATCGGTCATGGATGGCTCCTGGTTGGCATGAAAATCTAATTTGATTCGCAATGCCATAGTATACGGGCATTTTCAATTACAAGATACACCTTGCCGTTTCAAGTGTTGATGGTAAACTTTCACTTACCGTTTACGGTTATGAAAGAACCTTTCACCGGAGAATTGCACCTTGTCTCTTCTCACGCGGACGGTAGGTTGGTATCTTTCAGTTGTGGAAAAACGCGCATCGAAGCGCGTGTAGGGGAGCGCCCGAGGGCGCTGTACTCAAGAAGGAGGGACACATGGCTAAGTTTGACATCATCGCCGCGACCGGTTGCCCGACCGGCATTGCGCACACCTTCATGGCGAAGGAGGCGCTGGAGAAGGCTGCTGCCGAGCGAGGTCTGACCATTAAGGTCGAGACTCATGGCCAGGTCGGTGTCGAGAACGAGCTCACCAAGAGCGAGATCGCCGGTGCCAAGGCCGTCGTCGTCGCAGCCGATAAGGATGTCCAGGCTGAGCGTTTCGCCGGTAAGCCCATGGTTTCCGTTGGTGTTTCCAAGGCCCTGTCCGTTGAGGCCGCCGGTAAGCTGATCGACCGCGCGCTCGCCGCCAAGGGCGACGACACGGTTGCCGCTGCCGCCGATGTCGAGGACGAGGTCGAGGAGAAGGAGTCCATCGGTCACGTCATCTACAAGCACCTCATGAACGGCGTCAGCCACATGCTGGTCTTCGTCGTTGCCGGTGGTGTTCTGACCGCCATTTCGTTCCTATGGGGCATTACGTCCTTTGATTCGACGGCTGCCGACTACAACAGCTTTGCCGCGATGCTCAAGATTATCGGCGGTATCGCCATGAACCTCATGGTTCCGGTGCTCTCCGCTTACATCGCCGAGTCCATCGGCAAGCGCCCGGCGCTCGTCCCCGGTTTCGTCGCCGGTATGATTGCCATCCAGGGCTTGCCTGTTAACGCCGATACCGGCATGATCGACGCCGGTGGCGCAGGTGTGGGCTTTGGCTTCCTGGGCGGCATCGTCGGCGGCTTCCTCGCTGGCTATGTCATCCTGCTGCTCGAGAAGGTTTTCTCTAAAATTCCTGCGAGCCTTAATGGCCTGAAGGCAATCTTCCTGTATCCGCTGTGCTCTACCGCCATCGTCGGCCTGGTCATGCTCGGTATTTCCGGCCCCATGGCTGCCATTAACCAGGGCATGATGGATTTCCTGCAGAGCCTCGGTAACTCCGGTCCGGTGATCCTTGGCCTGGCCATCGGCTGCATGTGCGCCTTTGATATGGGCGGCCCGGTCAACAAGGCTGCTTACGCTACTGGCACCTTCCTGCTCGGTACCGCTCTCGAAGCTGGCGTCGGCACCGAGACCTACAACTTCGGCACCAACTTCATGGCTGCCGTCTCCGCCGCTTGCATCGTTCCGCCGCTGATCACCACCTTCGCCGTCGTTGTCGGCAAGAAGTACTTCAGCCAGGAGGATCATGACGCCGGTATCGTCAACCTCATTCTTGGTTGCACCCACATCACCGAGGGCGCCATTCCGTTCATGACCAAGAACATCTGGCCCGTCATGCCCATCATGATGCTCGGTTCTTCCATCGCTTCCATCTTGACCATTTTCTTCAACGTTCACGATCCGGCGCCTCACGGTGGCTTCCTGGTCCTGCCCGTTGTCGAGAACGGTCCGCTTTGGGTCCTCGCGATCCTCATCGGCGCTGTGGTCGGTGGCATCCTGTTCGTGGCCTTCAAGAAGTTCGACTTCGAGAAGAATCAGAAGGCCGCTCCTGCAGCCAAGCCGGTTGAGGCTCACAAGGCCGCTGCCGTCGAGGCCCCCAAGGCCGAGGCTGCCGACTTCGTGAAGGTCGAGAACGTCTTTGTCGCCGAGGACTTCGCTTCTCGTGACGAGGCTCTGAGCTTCGTTTCCAACCAGGCTGTTAAGGCCGGTATCGCCAGCGATGCCGACGCCGTGATGAACGCCTTCCTTGCCCGCGAGGCCGAGGGCACCACGGGCATGATGGAGGGCTTCGCTATTCCGCATGCCAAGTCCGACGCCATCACCGAGGCTGCCGTCATCGTCGTCAAGGACGACTCTGGCGTGACCGGTTGGGACACCATGGACGGCGCTCCCGTCAACGTTGCCATTGCCCTGCTCATCCCGGGCGCTCAGGCTGGCACCACGCACCTCAAGATCCTGTCCAAGGTCGCCGAGGCGCTCATGGACGAGGACTTCCGTGCCACCGTCAAGGGTTCCACCGACGCCGCCGAGATCGCCAAGACGATCAACGCCCGCCTGGTCTAATCCAGCAATACGCGAATACCATCGCCCTCTGCACAAAAGGCGAGGACTCCACTAGGAGCCCCCGCCTTTTTTCTATCCCTCCCATAAGTTGCGGTGAAATAGGGACTGTTTAAACGATTCAACCCCAAATTCAGTCCCTATTTCTCCGCAACTTATAAAAGGGCATAGAGGGGGCTGCCTATCGAGTCTTTGTCGCGAACAGTTCATCAGCCAGAATTCCGTTCGCACGATATTACTTTGGACCGACCGAGTTTCCGCAGCTTGCTCGCCGGGCGGGGCGATTAAGTTTGTCGCGAGTTCCGCACGCAAAGGAAAGCACTTAATGTGCTTTCCGTCTTGCGCAGGACTGTAGAGCAGCAAACTTAATCGCCCCGCCCGGCGAGCAAGCGGACGACAAACACATCTGCCCAATAATTCGTCTGAAACATAATGAAAAACCGTTTGATGTGAGTTAATATAAACAACGTCGTGAATCTGACTCCTGCCACATGCATGACAGGGGTTAAACACAAAAAAGGAGTCAACTATGGTTTCTGAGAAGGCTACCCTCGTTAATCCTCAGGGTCTGCACATGCGTCCGGCTGGTCTGTTCGCCTCCACCATGGGCAAGTACGCCTGTGACGTGACGGTCGTTACCCCCGAGAAGGAGGTCAACGGCAAGTCCCCGATGGCCCTCATGGCTGCTGGTATCCCCTGCGGTACCGAGGTCGAGGTCAAGTGCGACGGCGCTGACGAGGCCGAGGCTCTGGCTGCTGCCATCGAGCTCATCAAGAGCGGTCTTGGCGAGTAGAACTCAAACGGGTCGCATGTTGAACAACTAAGTTCATATTTGGGGGCGCAGTGACCTGTTGTAAGGTAGCTGCGCTCTTTTGTCATGGATATGGCAAAACGCTTTATCACATGACACGGAGAGAGGAATGGGAATGTATCAGGGAGTCAACGCTTCCGAGGGCATCGGTATCGGCACCGTCATGGTCGCCGTCGATCCCGACTTGACGTTTGAGCCGCACGAGGTTGCTGATTCGGCAGCAGAGAAGGAGCGCTATCAAACCGCTCTTTCGGTCTTCTGCGAGAAGACCCAGGCTCAGGCCGACCACATGAAGGAGACGGTGGGCGAGGCCGAGGCCGAGATCATGAGCGGACACATTGTCCTGGCTCAGGACCCGGGCATGACCGACGCCATCAACGCCGCCATTGACGGCGGTACCTGCGCCGAGCAGGCGCTCATGGACACCTCGACCATGTTCGAGAACATGTTCCTGTCCATGGACGACGAGATGTTCCGTCTGCGCGCGGCCGACATCGCCGACATCCGCACCGGTATTCTGGCCGAGCTGCTGGGCAAGGAGGTCGTCGACCTCTCCGTCCTGCCCGAGAACACCGTCGTTGTCGTGCATGACCTCACGCCGTCCATGACCGCCACGATCGATAAGACCCACGTTGCCGGTATCGTCACCGAGACCGGTGGCCGCACGTCGCACTCCGCGATCATCGCGCGTGCCCTCGAGATCCCGGCTGTCCTTTCGGTTTCCAACAGCTGCACCGCGCTGCGCAACGGTATGACCGTTGTCGTCGACGGTGGCAAGGGTATCGTCGAGGCCGATCCCGACGAGGAGACGCTCGCTGCCTACACCGCCAAGGCCGAGGCCTTCGCTGCCGAGAAGGCGGCCCTCGAGGCCTTCCGTGGCAAGCCGTCCGTGACTGCCGATGGCATCAAGAAGATCATCGCCTGCAACATCGGTAACCCCGATGACGTGCCCAACGCGCTCGATCACGATGCCGAGGCTATCGGTCTGTTCCGCTCCGAGTTCCTGTTCATGGACTCTGCCGAGCTTCCTTCCGAGGAGGAGCAGTTCAACGCCTACCGTAAGGTCGCCAGCGCGCTCAAGGGTGCTCCGGTCATCATCCGCACGCTCGATGTGGGTGGCGACAAGGAGATTCCGTATCTGCACATGGTCAAGGAAGATAACCCCTTCATGGGCTTCCGCGCCGTGCGTTACTGCCTGGCCAATCCCGACCAGTACAAGGTCCAGCTCCGCGCTCTGCTGCGCGCTAGCGCCTTCGGTGACGTCAAGATCATGATCCCGCTCGTCACCTGCGTCGAGGAGGTCTTGGCTGTCAAGGAGCTCGTCGAGCAGTGCAAGGCCGAGCTGACCGAAGAGGGTCGCAAGTTCAACGAGAACATCGAGGTCGGCATCATG
>CABUKY010000093.1 GCA_902492185.1 uncultured Collinsella sp. | reverse complement strand
AGTTGGCGGGAAAAGAGGTTGGCCCCTGCATACGATATTGTTTGCACGACGATAATGGGATACGACCATAATCTTGGGATTGATATTGGGGATCACCGGGTGATCGATGGGGTGACTCCTGAAGATTTCGAATTCATGTCTCAAGATTTGCATCTGCCACTCAAGATGATCAAGAACATCGCGGCGGAAGTGGCTGAAGAGGTGTCTGCCCAGCTTGCAGAACTTGCCTCTGCAACCGGAGATTTGGGTCGGGTCGCTCTGAAAATTCAGACGGATTCCGTTGAGAGAATGAGGGTTCTGGAGCAATTCTCAGCCTAAAGCAAAGCGGGGCCACCGTAATGGTGGTCCCGCTCTTGGAAGACTTGGGCACGTGGGCTTGCGCTCCGCGATGCGTTAGGCGTACGTTTGCTACTTCACGACCAAGATGTCGCAGTCCGTATTGCGCAGCAGGAACGTCGAAATCGAACCCAGGAGCGCATACTTGATCGAGGACAGGCCGCGTGCGCCGCAGAGCACCAGGTCGGGCTTCACCACGTCGAGCATCTCGTCTTTGAGCGTCTCGCGAATACGGCCGGCGCGAATCATGACCTCGACCTCGGGAATATCGGGATTGGCCTTGGCCTCTTCGAGCTGCTTGGCGATGGAGTTCTTAAATGCCTCCTCCAGTCCGTTGACCAGATCGACCGGATAGGAACCAGCGCTCTCGAGTGCCGTGGAATCGATAACGTGGCCGATAATCAGCTTGGCGCCGTTGTTCGCGGCGACCTTGATGGCGCGTGCGAGCACAAAATCCTGCTGCTCAGTACCGTCGAGCGAAACAAATACCTTGGTATAGCCCTCGTTCATGGTTTCCTCCTTGGTCTATCGCACGGGCGCGGGGCTCGTGCGTCGGGCGGGCGCGGATGCGTGGCCGCCGGACACTTTATCTTGTTGCAGTTATACCCAAGGATTTGGGTTTGACCGCTCGCAATTCTGTGAACGGGCGAGTTTTTTGGTAAGGGTAGGCGCAGGCGCGCCGCCAACGGTTGATAATGGAACATCGCCCGCACCGTCCGCAGAACAATATCGGCGGGTGTCTAACGAGGGGGTCCCTTTGGATATCATTGAGCTTCTAAAATCTGCCTTCATGGGCCTGGTCGAGGGCATCACCGAATGGCTGCCTGTTTCGTCGACCGGTCACATGATCTTGGTGGACGAGTTCGTCAAGATGAACGTGAGCGAGACGTTCTGGAATATGTTCCTGGTCGTGATTCAGCTTGGCGCCATTTTGGCCGTCTGCGTTTTGTTCTTCTACGACCTCAACCCGTTTTCTCCCAGCAAGGGCAAGGAGGGCCGTCGCGACACCTGGGTGCTATGGGGCAAGATTGTGCTCGGCTGCATTCCCGCCGCGGCGATCGGTCTGCCGCTTAACGACTGGATGGAGGAGCATTTCTACAATGCTCCCGTCGTGGCGTTGGCGCTCATTGTGTACGGCGTGCTGTTTATCGTGATCGAGAACTGGCGCGCGAACAAGCGCGACCAGGCTGCTCTTGCCGGTTCGTTTGGTTCGCGTGCTGTGGTGGCGGGCGGACGTCCCGCCGGTGCGCATTTTGCCGCGCCCGCTGCGACTGCCGCCGCAGACGATGACGATAGCTTGGACTTTGGCTCCATCACTACGCTCGAGGATCTGAGCTGGAAGACCGCGCTGGGTATCGGTTGCTTCCAGGTGCTTTCGCTGATTCCGGGCACATCGCGCTCCGGCTCCACGATCATCGGCGGCCTGCTTTTGGGCTGCACGCGTTCGGTGGCGTCCAAGTTTACGTTCTTCCTGGCCATTCCCGTCATGTTTGGCGCGAGTGCGCTCAAGCTGGTCAAGTACTTTATTAAGGGCGGCACGTTCGGCACCAACGAAATCGCCATCCTGGGCGTGGGCTGCGTCGTCGCCTTTGTGGTGTCGCTCATTGCCATCAAGTGGCTTATGGGCTTCGTGCGCCGTCACGACTTCAAGTGCTTCGGCGTCTACCGCATCATCCTGGGCATCGTGGTGCTCGCGTACTTCTTTGTCCTGGAGCCTATGCTCGGCCTGTAACTTGGTTGACGCTGCGCGGCGACCAGAGCGACAACTTGTCATTCAAAGGGGGTGGCATGACCAAAAGGTCTATGCCGCCCCCTTTTCATGCCAATTTGTTCGCTCTGGCCGCCGCTCGCTGCTGCCATGACATCGGTGGCCCCCCAATGCACCAAATCCGCTGGGGCGGGCCTGACGGTGGCGCACGGAGTCGTGGTGTGATTTGCGTCGGTGTCCGCGCGGCTCGGTATACTGGTACGGCTCAAACTATGGCGCCGCCCGCAGGCGCGCCGTCCGTCAGATGAGGAGTCGCCCATGACCCAGCCCCTGCCCTGGGAAAAGAACGCCGCGGTACCCGTACCGCCCGCGCCGGAACCCGTGCCGCTCGATGCATACACCGCCCCCGCTGCGCCGGAGCCCGAGCTCGTTCCGCTCGACATCTACGACGCTCCCGCGCCGGCGCCCAAGCCCGCCAAACCGCTCGTCGACATCGACAGCCTTAATCCCGCCCAGCGCGAGGCGGTCCTGTCCACCGAGGGCCCGTTGCTGGTGCTCGCCGGCGCCGGCTCGGGCAAGACCCGCGTCTTGACCTTCCGCATCGCACATATGCTCGGCGACCTGGGTGTTAAGCCTTGGCAGGTTCTTGCCATTACGTTTACCAACAAGGCCGCGGCAGAGATGCGCGAGCGTCTGGCGGCACTCATTCCCAGCGGCACCCGTGGCATGTGGGTGTGCACCTTCCATGCTATGTGCGTGCGCATGCTGCGCGAGGACGCCGACCTGTTGGGCTACACCGGCCAGTTCACCATCTACGATGACGATGACTCAAAGCGCATGGTGCGCGACATTATGCAGGCGCTCGGCATCGAGCAAAAGCAGTTCCCCATCAACATGATCCGCAGCAAGATTAGCTCGGCCAAAAACGCCATGATCGGCCCCGAGGACATGCTCAAGAGCGCCGATAGCCCCAACGACAAAAAGGCCGCGCAGGTCTACCTAGAGCTGGAGCGCCGCCTGCGCGCCGCCAATGCGATGGACTTTGACGACCTGCTCGTGCGCGCGCTCGAGCTGCTGCGCACCCGTCCCGAGGTGCTCGATAAGTACCAAGAGCGCTTCCGCTACATTAGCGTCGACGAGTATCAGGACACCAACCACGTCCAGTACGAAATCGCCAACCTGCTGGCCGCTAAGTACCAAAACCTCATGGTCGTGGGCGACGATGACCAGTCCATTTACAGCTGGCGTGGCGCCGACATCACCAACATCCTGGACTTTGAGAAGGACTTTAAAAACTGCAAGACCGTCAAGCTGGAGCAGAACTATCGCTCTACGGGTCACATCCTGAGCGCCGCCAACGCCGTGGTGCGCCACAACTCGCAGCGCAAGGACAAGCGCCTGTTTACGGCCGAGGGCGATGGCGAGAAGATCCAGGCCTTCCAGGCGAGCGACGAACGCGACGAGGGTCGCTGGATTGCCGGCGAGATCGAGAAACTGCATGCCAAAGGCACGAGCTACGACGACATCGCCGTGTTCTATCGCACCAACGCCCAGTCGCGTATCCTCGAAGATATGTTCCTGCGCGCGGGCGTGCCCTACAAGATCGTGGGCGGCACGCGATTCTTCGACCGTGCCGAGATCCGCGACGTCATGGCCTACCTTAAGATGATCGTGAACCCGGCCGACGAGATGAGCGTCAAGCGCGTCATCAACACACCGCGCCGCGGCATCGGTTCCACCTCGATCCAAAAGATCGAGCAGCTGGCGCGCGACAACCGCTGCTCGTTCTTCCAGGCTTGCGAGATCGCGTGTGCCGAAACCGGCATGTTTAGCGCCAAGGTGCGCAACGGCCTGTCGAGCTTTGTGTCGCTGGTGCGCGAGGGTCGCCGCATGGACGGCGAGCTCAAGGACGTTGTCGAGATGATTGTCGATAAGACGGGCCTACTGCAGGCTTTCCGCGCCGAGGGCACCATGGAGTCCGAGAGCCGCGCCGAGAACATCCAGGAATTCCTGGGCGTCGCTGCCGAATTTGAGGAGACGCACGAGGACATCGAGGGTACGCTCGAGAGCTTGGAAGAGCTGCGCGCAGCCGGTGTTGCCGACGTGCCTGCCGGCGCCGAGCCCGAGCCCGTCGTGGTGAGCGCGCCTGCGCCCGAACCGGGGCCATCTGCCCCGGCATCCTCGTTTGAGGCACTCGTCGGCGCGCGCGATGCCGCGGGCTCCAATCCGCTCGATAGTCTGGCTGCTCCGGCGCTGTCTCCGCAGGATGCCCTGGCTGCTGCCATCGCGGGCAACGCGTATGCCGCGCCGACGGAGATGCCGGCGGGTGCCGTGCATGCCGACGAGATTGAGCGCACCTACGGTCCGCTCACCTGTAAGGCGCTGCCGGCACTCATGGAGTGGCTGGCCCTGCGCTCCGACTTGGATTCCCTGGCCGGCGAGACGCATGCCATCACCATGATGACCATCCACTCCGCCAAGGGCCTGGAGTTCCCGGCGGTGTTCGTGGCCGGCATGGAGGAGGGCATCTTCCCGCACGTGCACGACTTTGGCGGCAGCGATGACCCGGGTAAGCTTGAGGAGGAGCGTCGCCTGGCCTACGTCGCCATCACGCGCGCCCGCAAGCGCCTGTTCCTGACCTATGCGGCCACGCGTCGCACCTACGGCTCGACCTCTGCCAACCCGCGCTCGCGCTTCCTCAATGAGATTCCGTTTGAGGATATCGAGTTTAGCGGTATCGGTTCTGCCGGTTTTGAAGGCACGGGCTGGGAGAAGCGCGGCGACCGTCACGGCACCTTTGGCTCGGGCATGGGTTCGGATATGTATGGCGGCAAGGTGTTTGGCTCGCATACGCGCTCGACCGGCGGTTCCGGTTCGCGCGGTGGATCGAGCTTTGACGATTTCTTTGGCGGCAGCAGCTACGGGACCGAGCGCCATCGTGGGGTCTCGCCCGACGCCGGCCGTGTTGCCTCGACCTTTGGCTCGGGCGCGCCGCGAGCCAAAAAGCCGTCGTCCAAGGTGTCCCCGACGGTGGAGCGCAAGGTCGATCGCGCCAGCGCATCGCAGGACTTTGCCGCGGGCGATACCGTGAGCCATAAGACCTTTGGCACGGGTACCGTGATCTCGGTCGCCGGAGACATGATCGAGGTCCAGTTCGAAAAGACCGGCCAGACCAAAAAGCTCATGAAGGGATTCGCTCCGATCGTCAAGCTGTCATAATCCCGGCGGACCTGGGCGGGCGTATGGGGCAACATCGCCTGCTCGGGCAGTCCTGCTCGCACGGAGAGCACATTAAGTGCTCTCCGGCTCGTGCGGAACTCGCGATCGATGTTGCCCCATACGCCCGCCCAGGTCCTTAGATAACGTTGCTTGTGAACGTCGCTTTGCCCGTTCGCTTTTTGGTCTGGAGGGCCGGGTGGGCTGAATACTTAGACATGGCAAGGGGCTCCCCCGTTAAAGAACGGGGGAGCCCCTTGTTGCGTTTTGAATGGTGCGCTTGGCTTTGATGATTGATGATTTTATACGATTCAGTATAATTTCAGATAGACGCTAAAATGTAACCGAAATGAAAACGGTGATTGTACATGCTGATAAACTGCCTCCCAAAAAGACTCTTCTCTTTAGAGCTCGCTATCGACCCGGAGCCAGTTGAGATGCAGATTCCTCGCATGTATCTTGAGCGGTATTCGCTTCGCTTGGCACGGCTCGGCATGTCTAAACAGGGCCGTTTTATTGTTGCGGAACCAAAGGAACCGCCCAGTGTCATTTCGGCGCGAAATCTCGTCAGTGCGGTGCGCAAGTTAGATGTTCACCCGGTGGTAATTTGCTGGGATGCTATGGATTTAGGTTTTATGCGCGCGCTTTCTTCGGAGGGAATCGCATATATCCGAGATGAGCGAAATGCGTTCCTGCCGTTTATCGGAGCCGTTATTTCCGATGAGGTGCTGGGTGCTTCTCCCGCTGCTCCGCTTTCGCCCCAATCTCAACGAATCGTCCTAAATCTCATTGCGGGACGATGGGTTGACTGCTCCGCCGGCGACCTAGCGCGTCTGTGTGGCAAAAGCGCGGCAAGCGTCAGCGGCTATCTTTCGGAAATCGCCGCTATAGCTCCTGGGTTGATTATGCGGGACGGCAAAAAGCGTATATTGTGCGACGCCGGGCTGTCGACCGAGACGTTGCTAGATGGGTTTGAGGACTATCTTCGCACGCCAGTTTTAGAGCGAATCCGGCTCAAGAAGGTTATCGAGAGAACAGAGCTACGTGCCGTTGATGCGCTGCTTTCCGGTGTGTCTGCCCTTAGCTATATGTCCGACCTTGCCCATGAAGACTCTGCTCCAACCATTGCTCTCGAAAAATATCAGCTAGAGGCCTTGAAAGAGCATATGGGCGACAGATGGCTGGAGGCTCAGTGGTACGAACCGGCGGCAGTTGTGATTGAGGTCTGGTCGTATCCCGTGGACGCGCCGTCCGATATTAGTTTTGACGCGACGGGTTTGCAGTGTGTCGACCCGTTTTCCTTATACGTTGCTTGCGCAAAAGCAGATTACAAAGAAGATCGTCTGCTCGACGCGGTCGAACAGCTCAGGAGGACGATATGTCAAAAGTGAGGGGAATAGAACGATTTGCCGATGCCATGAGCGGCTGTAAAGGCGGTTACGTCCTTATTGGTGGAGGGGCCTGCAGCGTTCTATTTGACAATGAGGGCGATTCGTTTAGAGCTACTGAAGACTTGGATATCGTCGTAATTGTTGATGGGGAAGGCGTTGAATTCGCCACTGCATTGTGGGCATTTATCAAAGCTGCCGGATATGAGACTGGAAAGGTCGGCGATGGAAGGTGCACTTACTATCGGTTCTGTTTGCCCGAAGGATCAAGGCAAGTCCTAGACTATCCCGGCCAAATTGAGCTATTTGCCCGACATCCTGATTTTGTGCTCGAAGATGAAACGAGCGAAGTGGCACCTCTTTCCTTTGACGGGGCCGTATCAAGTCTTTCGGCAATTATTCTCGACGATGGCTACTACGAATTTATTCGCGACAACGCAACGAACGTAGAGGGCATTACGTTGCTCGATGCGCTCCATATCATTCCCCTCAAGATGCGTGCACACATTGATATCAATAGGAGCTATGAAGAAGGGCGCCATTGCAACGATAAAGATCGACGAAAGCATCGCTCGGATATTGTTCGACTTGCGGGTTTGTTGCCGCCTTCGGCTCGCTTGGAGCTAATAGAGCAAATGAGGGCTGATGCCGGAGACTTCTTTGCGGACTTTTCTTCTTATGTAAATCGGCAGACCGATCGTAAAGAGAGAGCACGTCTTCAGGACACATTATCGTTTCTCGAAAAGGTCTACCTATAGGCACCTTGATTCGTTATGTATGGCGAGGGGCTCTCCCGTTTGATGAGCGGGGGAGCCCCTTGTTGCTTTTTGATTGTCGTAACTAGCCAGAGGCTCGTCGGGACGGGGCGCGGGGGTTTGGTCGATCGCGAGTTCCGCACGAGCCGGAGAGCACTTAATGTGCTCTCCGTGCGA
>CABUKY010000092.1 GCA_902492185.1 uncultured Collinsella sp. | reverse complement strand
CCTGCCGATATCATGGCGTGTCCTGAGTCGATGACGGGCGCTTATCTGACCGGCAAACGAATGATCCGGGTGCCTGATGAACGGCGCAAACCCGGTCGCGGCTGCCTTAAAATTACGGGCGCTCGAGCCAACAACCTCAAAAACGTTACTGCCAAGATCGAGTTTGGTACGCTTACGGTTGTTACCGGCGTGTCGGGATCGGGCAAGAGCTCCCTAGTTACCGACACCATTGCGCCTGCCCTTACGAATGCCATTCACCGCTCGACGCGCCCTGTGGGTCCGTATAAGAAAATCGAGGGCATCGAGTGTATCGATAAGGTTATCGATATCGACCAGTCGCCGATTGGCCGCACGCCGCGTTCCAACCCTGCTACCTATATCGGCCTGTGGGATGATCTTCGCGCACTGTTTGCGAGTACGCCGGAGTCGAAGGCGCGCGGCTACTCGCCAGGTCGTTTCTCCTTTAATGTGAGTGGCGGACGCTGTGAGGCGTGCAAGGGCGACGGACAGATCAAGATCGAGATGCACTTCCTTCCCGATATCTACGTTCCCTGCGAAGTTTGCGGCGGTAAACGCTACAACCGCGAGACACTCGAGGTCACCTATCGTGGCAAGACCATCTCGGACGTGCTCGACATGAGCGTTACCGAGGCGCTGGCCTTCTTTGGGAATATCCCGCAGATTAAGCGCAAGCTCCAGACGCTGTACGATGTAGGCTTGGGCTACGTGAGCCTGGGCCAGCCCGCCACGACGCTTTCGGGCGGCGAGGCGCAGCGTGTAAAGCTCGCCAAGGAGCTTCATCGACGCCAGACGGGCAAGACGTTCTATATTTTGGACGAGCCGACGACCGGCCTTCATTTTGAGGACGTCCGCCAGCTGCTCGATGTACTGCAGCGCTTGGTCGATGCGGGCAACACGGTGCTGGTGATTGAACACAACCTTGATGTCATCAAGGTTGCCGACCGCCTGATCGATATGGGTCCCGAGGGCGGTAACGGCGGCGGAACCGTCGTGGTTTCGGGTACACCGGAGCAGGTTGCGGACTGTCCGCAGAGTTATACGGGCAAGTTTTTGGCGCCGTTGCTCAGGCGTGACCGGGAGCGCCAGGCTCAACTTGATGCTCAATAAATAGGCGATTCAGTTTATGGGCGCCATCGACTCCTTGTGATTCGATGGCGCTTGCTGTGCCGAAGTGACGTATGCAGCCGAATTGGACATATACTTAATCCTTGCGTCCGAATGCGAGGGAAAGGATATGTCATGGCAAAGGCTGTAAAGACGCCAAAAACCAATGCGATGCGCGAGCTGGAAAGCGCCGGCATTTCCTATGTTCTACATACGTACGAAGACGATGGCGATGAGTCGGTGGGCCTGGGGGTCGCGATTTCGGAGCAGCTTGGCGAGGAGCCCGGTCAAGGATTTAAGACTTTGGTCTGTGTGACACCGTCCAACGACTATGTCGTGTGCTGCATCCCTGTTGCCGACGAGCTCGATCTAAAGTCCGCCGCGCGTGCCGCGGGGGAGAAGTCCTTGGCCATGATGCATGTGAAGGATTTGCTTGCGGCGACTGGCTACGTTCGCGGCGGCTGCAGCCCGGTCGGTATGAAAAAACGCTACCGGACGCTCATTGATGAGACATGTGTCCTTTGGGATACCATTTTTATTTCGGGAGGCAAGCGTGGTTATCAGCTCGAGCTTGCACCCGATGATTTAATTGCATTTTGCGGGGCGACGGTTGCCGCGATTACGAGAGAGGACTGAGCGATGCCGCAGGAAGAATTGAAGCGCGGAGCTCATTTTGCAAAAGAATCTGCGCCTCAGACACCCTCATCCGAAGCTTCTTCGTCGCGAGATGACACTGACGACATGGGCTCGTCGGACTACTCCACGGTTGGTCGTTCCGCCGGGCTTATGACCATCCTGACTATCGTGTCTCGCGTCACCGGTTTTATCCGCACGTGGGCAATGGCGGCCGCTATCGGCATGTCGCTACTCTCGTCCTCCTATCAGGTCGCCAACAACCTGCCCAATATGCTCTACGAACTCGTGATGGGCGGCATGCTCGTGACGGCGTTTTTGCCCGTGTACATGGGCGTGAGGCGTGAGCAGGGTCGCGAGGCCTCAAACGAGTACGTGGGCAACCTGCTCGGCATTCTGCTTTTGGTGCTGGGTGGCATTTCGTTGCTGGGGACCGTGTTCGCCCCGGGCTTTATCTGGACGCAATCGTTCCTTTCGGGTGACGGCGGCAGCATGGATACCGCTGCGTTCATGTTCCGTTTCTTTGCCATCCAGATTCTGTTTTATGGTTTGGGCTCGGTGTTCTCGGGCGTTCTCAACGCACACCGCGACTACTTCTGGTCGACGTTTGCTCCGGTCCTCAACAATGTGATCGTCATTGCGAGCTTTATGGGTTTTGCGCCCGTGTCCGCACAGTTTGGCGAACGTGCCGGCATCATCTTGATTGCGGCCGGTACGACCCTCGGTGTCTTTGTTCAGATGGCATGTCAGATCCCCGCGCTTGGCAAGCACGGCGTGCACCCCCATATCCATATCGACTTTAAGGACCCCGCACTGCGGCAGACGATTGCGCTCGGTATCCCGACGCTGCTCGCCACGGTGTGCATGTTTGTCTCGACTTCTATCACCAACGCTGCCGCGCTGGTGGTCCAGCCCGAGACTGGTCCTTCCGTCATCGCCTATGCGCGCCTGTGGTACACGCTGCCCTACGCGCTGATTGCCGCCTCGCTTTCGACGGCGCTCTATACCGAGCTCTCTCACGACGCGCAGGAGAAGGATTACGACAGCGTTCGCACGGGCATTTCGCGTGGCGTCGCCCAGATGCTGTTCTTCCTGATTCCGTTCGCGCTGTACCTGATTGTCTTCGCGCGTCCGCTCAACATGATCTACTGTGCTGGCAAGTTCGATGAATCCGGCGTGACGCTGGTGTCCGAGTACCTTGTCTACCTGGCGCTCTCGCTGCCGCTCTACGGCGTGGTCGTGTTGATGCAGAAGAGCTTCTCTGCCTTGCTCGACATGAAGCCCTATAGTCGCTATTGCCTGTATTCTGCCATCGGCCAGGCCGGCTCGGTTCTGCTGTTTGGCGTTGTGCTGGGCTTCGGCATGCCGGCAATCGCGCTTTCGTATGTCGTCGACTACGTGATCTTGGTCGGTTGTTCGCTGTGGTGGCTGCGTCGTCGTCTGCGTGGCCTTCAGGTCAAATCTATCCTACATGGCGGTTTCTTTGGCCTTTTGCTCGGTGGCCTGGGTGCTGCCGCAGGCGCCGGCGTCATGTGGGCGCTTGAGCACTTTGTCGGGGCGCTTGGCGGTTCGATTCTGATTACTCTTGGCTATGTTTGCGTTGCGGGTGTCGTCTCGCTTGCTGTTACCTTTGGCCTTGCCGTCGTCCTTAAGATGCCCGAGGTCTCGGCGCTGCTTCGTCGCAAGTAGGTGCGCGTGGCCGGTCACGACAACATTCCAACGCTTGCCGAGCAGGTTTCGCGCGTTCCCACACAGCCCGGATGCTACCTTTGGAAGGATGCCAAGGGCGATGTCATCTACGTGGGCAAGGCGAAAAACCTACGCGCCCGCATGCGTCAATACGTGACACTGCAGGATGAGCGTCAAAAGATTCCGCTGATGATGCAGCTGGTGGCGAGCTTTGACTATATCGTGGTGGAGACCGAGCATGAGGCGTTGGTGCTCGAGCGCAATTTGATTGGTCAGTACCATCCGTACTTTAACGTCGACCTCAAGGATGACAAGAGCTACCCCTTTATCGCCATTACAAAGGGCGACCTGTATCCCGCTATCAAATATACGCGTGAGCGTCATAAGCCGGGAACGCGCTATTTTGGACCCTATACCGATAGCCGTGCGGCACGTGAGACGATAGATACGCTGCGCAAGGTTATTCCCATCTGCTCCGCATCCTGTGCGGAGTGGCGTCGTTGTCGCCGTATCGTTGAGTCCCACAAGGGCGAGGAAGACATCGTCAATATGATTTGCGCGCAAAACGGGCGTCCCTGCTTTGACTACCATGTCGGGCGCGGCCCGGGTGCGTGTGTCGGCGCGATTTCCCCGGCAGACTATGCCAAGAACGTCAAGCGTGTCGAGCGCTTTTTGTCGGGCCATCGCAAGGATGTCGTCGATGAGCTGACCTCCGAGATGACGGATGCCGCCGAGGCGCTCGACTTTGAGCGCGCGGCACGCGTCAAACGTCGTTTGGAGGTCATCAGGGGTCTGGACGATCGTCAGCAAGTCGTTTTTCCCTCCAGTGTCGATATCGATGTCATCGGGTTCTATCGCGAGGAGACCATCTCCGCCGCTTGCGTCTTCGTCGTTCGCGAGGGCCGAACAGTTCGCACCTGCGAGTTCATTCTCGACAAGGGTCTTGATGTTGACGAGGAAGAGCTCCAGTCGGGCTTTCTTAAGCGCTATTACGACGAGACGGCTGATATTCCAGCTGAGGTCAACCTTTCCGTCGAGCTTGAGGATGCGGAGGCGCTGGGGGAATGGCTTGCGGGCAAGCGCGAGCGTTCCTGCCATCTCCATAGGCCGCAGCGTGGCGAAAAGCACCGTTTGCTCGATATGGCATCCAAAAATGCGCGCCATGCCCTCATGCGCTACATGATGCGAACGGGGTACGCTGACGACCGCACCAATCAGGCGCTCCTGGAGCTCGAAAGCGCGCTGGCGCTGCCAGCGCCGCCGATGCGTATCGAGTGCTTCGATATCTCGACGCTGCACGGAACCTTTACCGTCGCCTCGATGGTGGTGTTTACCAACGGACGCGCCGACAAGAGCCAGTACCGTCGTTTTAAAATTCAGGCCGAATTGGACGAGGCAAACGACTTCGTGTCGATGTCCGAGGTTTTGGGACGACGCTATGCTCCCGAGCGCATGGCCGACGAGCGCTTTGGATCGCGCCCCGATTTGCTCGTTGTCGATGGCGGTAAGCCGCAATTGACCGCTGCGATCAAGCAACTTGAGGCTCTTGGGCTCGATATACCAGTTTGTGGCTTGGCAAAGGCCGATGAGGAGGTTTTCGTGCCTTGGGACGAGACTCCAGTCGTGCTTCCGACCGGGTCCGCGTCGCTCTATCTAATCAAACAGGTGCGCGATGAATCGCACCGTTTTGCCATCACGTTCCATCGCGAATTGCGCGATAAAGCCATGACGGTTTCGGTACTCGATGACGTTCCAGGCGTGGGACCCACCAGAAAACGTGCCCTTATGCGCCATTTTGGCTCGATGAAGCGTTTGCGCGCGGCGAGCGAGCAAGAGATCGCGGAAGTTCGAGGCGTTCCGGCCGATGTCGCCAAAGCGGTCCACGAGGCACTTGTTGCATGGAATGCCGAACGCGCCCAGGCATCGGCCAACCGTTCCGAAAACTAAACGTGCTTCTAAACAACTGATATACATGATTGGCCGATTTTCAATCATTTATTTCGCGGCGATTACCTGTCGATTTCGGGTTTTATTAACGCTAAAACGTTTGACTAGCCATGGTGAATAACCCTGCTATCCTGCGGGTTGACGATGACTGATATCTCACCTCGTCGATACATACTGTCTGGCGAATCGTTTGTCAATGAATTCGGTGAACGGTAGTAAATACCGTTCAAGCGTATGTATGTATCGGTCGCCGAGCGCGGCACCTCAGTTGGGTTCGTCGGTAGGTAAGGTATATATCGTCCGCAAGTTGCGCGGGGGCAAGTCTAGGTGCTCCCGGGTAAGATTCTCTATTGATAGGAGAAGACATGGCCATCATCAACAAGGGTATGTCCAGGCGTTCGTTCCTCGGCCTCACCGGCAGCGTCGCTGCTGTCGCAGGGCTTGGTCTCACCGGCTGCGGTGGCAGCTCCAACGACGAGGGTTCCGCTTCCGGTTCCGCCGATTCCGCCAACCGTGGCGGCGGTGTGATTACCGCTGGTTCCGCTTACGCTCCGTCCAGCTTCGATCCCGCCAGCACCGGCTCCGCTGTGGGCCTGGGTGCTAACTGGCACGTCGTCGAGGGTCTCTACGGCATCGATTACCACGACTACAGCACCTTCAACGAGCTCGCCACCGACGATCCCAAGTCCGTGGACGACACTACCTTCGAGGTCACCATCCGCAAGGGCGCCAAGTTCTCCGATGGTACCGAGGTCACTGCTGACGACGTCGTCGCTTCCTACACCGCTTGCGCTGCTTCCGCTACCTATGCTCCGTTCTTCCAGCCCTTCGAGTCCATCGAGGCCAAGGATGCCAGCACTGTAACGGTCAAGACCAAGGTCCCCAACTTCTCCCTGCTCAAGGATCGTCTGGCCATCATCCGTGTTACCCCGGCTACTCAGTCCGAGGAGGATCGCGCCAAGCAGCCGATCGGTTCCGGCCCCTGGATGTACGACTCTATCTCCGATACCGAGATCACCCTGGTTCCCAACCCCGAGTACAACGGTGAGTATGCTGCCGAGGATAAGAAGATCCAGTACAGCATCCTGACCGACCCCACCGCTCGCGTTACCGCCCAGCAGGAAGGCTCCACGCTCGTTATGGAGCTCGTCACCGCTGACGCCGTCGACCAGCTCGAGAGCGCTGGCTGCAAGATCGACAACGTCCAGGGCTTCGGCACCCGCTTCATCATGTTCAACGTCGCCAAGGAGCCTTGGAACAACGTCAAGGTCCGTCAGGCCGTCATGTACGCGCTCGACACCGAGAAGATGATCACCAACACCTTCGCCGGCCTTGCCACCGCTGCCAGCTGCTACCTGCCCAAGAGCTTCACCAACTATCATGAGGCTTCCACGGTGTACAAGACCGACGCCAAGAAGGCCAAGAAGCTCATCGAGGAGTCCGGCATCACCCCGGGTGCCATCACCCTGCGCACCACCGACAACGAGCAGATTAAGGGCATGGCCGCCCAGGTCAAGAACGACCTCGACGCTCTCGGCTTCGAGGTGACCATCCAGACCGATACCTCGCCGGCCACCTACGCTGCCATCGACGGCGGCGAGGCCTACGATATCCTCCTTGCCCCTGGCGATCCGTCCTGCTTCGGCGCTGACCCCGACCTGCTGCTCAACTGGTGGTACGGCGACAACGTCTGGATGCAGACCCGTTGCCCGTGGAAGGAGTCCGCTGAGTGGGAGAAGCTCCACGGTCTCATGGACGAGGCTCTTGCCGCCGAGGGCGACGAGCAGCAGAAGAAGTGGAACGAGTGCTTCGACATCATCGCCGACAACGCTGTTCTGTACCCCGTTGTCCACGTCAAGACCGTCTCCGCTTCCTGGGACGATCCGTCTACCGCGCCCAACGGCGAGGCCCTCGATGGCTTCAAGGGCATCGGCACGACGAGCATGTCCTTCAGGGGCGTCGCGACCGTCAAGGCCTAAGACTCGTTTGAGTCATATGTGGGGCGTCGGTCGTAAGGCAACGTCCTCATAGTTGAAACAAAGACCCGGGCGGCCTCGATGTCGCTCGGGTCTTGTAATGAGTATCCATACTCATATACCAGTTGGTCCTACCGACAAAAGAAAGGGGAGAGAACGTGAACAACTTTCTACGTTTGATTGGAAGGCGTCTCGTGGCGCTGCCGATCATGGCA
>CABUKY010000091.1 GCA_902492185.1 uncultured Collinsella sp. | reverse complement strand
AGATGTCGGCCGTCTTGTCCATGAGCTTCTCGATCTCGTAGAACTCATCGACATCCTGCTCGGTCACAAACGTAATGGCCCAGCCCAGCTCGCCAGCGCGGCCCGTGCGGCCGATGCGGTGGATGTAGTCGGTCGGCTCGGCCGGCACGTCAAAGTTCACGACGTAGCGCACATCGCTAATGTCGATGCCGCGGGCGAGCACGTCGGTTGCCACCAGCACGTCGACGGTGCCGTCGCGGAAGGCCGAAAGCGCGCGCTCGCGCTGGGCCTGGCTGCGGTTGCCGTGGATCGCGGCCGCCTTGATGCCCTTGCGCTCCAGACGACGGCAGCAGCTGTCGGCGCGGTGCTTGGTGCGCATAAAGACGATAGTGCGCTCCGGGCCCTCCTTTTTGAGGAACTCGGGCAGCAGGTTGTTCTTGGCCTCGATGGACACCGGGAACACAAACTGGTCGACGGTGTCGGCGGTCGACGTGGCGGGCGCGATCTCCACGCGGGCCGGATCGCTCACCAGGTCGGTGATCTCGCCCACGGCCTCCTCGTCGAGCGTGGCCGAGAACAGCAGCGTCTGGCGCTCGGCCGGCGTCTCGCGCACAATACGGCGAACGGCGGGCAAAAAGCCCATGTCGAGCATGCGGTCGGCCTCGTCGAGCACCAGCACCTTGACCTCATCCAGGTGGCAAGCGCCCTGCTCGATCAGATCGACCAGACGGCCCGGCGTGGCGACCAGAATGTCGCAGCCGTACTTGAGCGCCGCGGTCTGCGGCTTGTAGCTCACGCCGCCCACGACGGTCACGGCAACATGGCCGGTGACGTCGGCAATCTTGCCGGCGACTTCGTCGATCTGCTGTGCGAGCTCACGCGTGGGGGTGATGACGAGCATCACGGGGCCGCGGCCGTTGCCCTCGGGCTTCTTGGCGCCGCGACGGCGGTTGCGGCCGCCACGCTCGCGCACGGGCTTGGGCGGAGCGATGTGCTCCAGGTTGTTCATGGTCGGCAGCAAGAAGGCGGCCGTCTTGCCGGTGCCGGTCTGAGCGGCGGCAAGCAGGTCGCGGCCCTCGAGCACCACGGGGATCGAGCCAGCCTGGACGGGCGTGGGCGCCGTGTAGCCCAGGTTCTCGATGGCACGAAGTATCTCGTCCGAAAGTCCCAGCTCGTCAAAGGCGGGCAGGTTCTCGGTCGCGGACTCGACGGTCTCGGCGGCGCTGGCCTCGTCGGCAGCATCGAAGGCAGCCTGGGTCATGGCCTCGCGGGCCTCGTCCAGAATCTCGGCGTCGGTGACGTCGGATACAGAATTACGCATATGTTGTTGTTCCTTATCTGCACGCGTTATGGGCACGGCATGCGGCCGCGCGAGCGTGCTTGGTAGTGCGCTAATACATACAAAAACAGGTGCGCACAGAGAGGACGTTGCTCAGCACGCTGGCGATCGCTTTGGCAGCCCTATCACGCGCCGTCCAGACGCAGCGGCCCTAAGCGATGGAGCAGATTCGCCGCCGGTTAGTATACCCGTACTCCGCATGCCCCCACGTAAACCACAGATGACGAGGCGGACGGGGCGGGTCTGGGCCGATTGTCGCAATCTGTAACAGTTGCTCAGCAAAAACCGGTCTAACTGTTACAGATTGAGACAAACCCAAACCTCACAAAACAACATCTCAATCTATAACAGTTAGAGGTCATTTTCCCTGCTAGATGTTGCAGATTGAGATGTCTGGCAGGGACTGCCAACGATTGAGCAGCCACCCTCATCTGTATCGGAATGTCATACATTTCTTTCTGTACTGTACACCCCCAGGGGGTATGGGTGTATAGTATCGGCAGGTTAACAATTACAACACCGAACTACAGAAAGGAGAAGCCATGGCTCAAGATAAGTTTGACGTGGGCGGCATGACGTGCGCCGCTTGCCAGGCGCATGTGGACCGCGCCGTCAGCAAGCTCGACGGCGTCCAAAGCGTCGCGGTCAACCTGCTCGCCGGTTCCATGATGGTCGACTACGACCCCGCGCAGGTCTCCCCCGACGATATCTGCACCGCCGTCGATCGCGCGGGCTACTCGGCCTCGCCCGTCAGCATGCGCACCGATGCCGCCCCAAACGGCAGCGCACAAGCCAGGTCCGGTGCCACCCATATGGAGTCGCCGACCAAAAAGCTAGAGGCCACCGCCTCCGCCATGCGCACCCGTCTCATCATCTCAATCATCTTTCTCATTCCGCTGTTCTACATAGGCATGGGGCACATGCTCGGCTGGCCGCTGCCCGGCATCTTCACGGACCACATCCACAGCATGACGCTCGCCCTCACCGAGCTCGTCTTGCTCATCCCCATCGTCTACGTCAACGACGCGTACTTTATCAACGGCTTCAAATCACTCGTACACGGCGCGCCCACCATGGACGCTCTCATCGCCGTCGGCGCCACCGCGTCAATCGCCTGGTCGCTCTACGCCATGTTCATCATGGCCGACCAGCTGGCCACAGGTCAGGTGCACGAGGCCATGATGACGAGCATGGACAACCTGTATTTTGAGAGTGCCGGCACGATTCTGTCGCTCGTCACCGTGGGCAAATACCTCGAGACGCGCAGCAAGTCCAAGACCGGCGGCGCTATTGAGGCCCTCATCGACCTGGCGCCCAAGGCCGCGACCGTCGTTGCCGATGACGGCACCGAGACCGTTGTGGACGTCGACAGCATCCTTCCCGGCCAGGTCCTGCGTGTGCGCCCCGGCGAGTCTATCCCTGTCGACGGCGTGGTACTCGAGGGCGCCTCCGCCGTAGACGAGAGCGCGCTCACCGGCGAGTCCATCCCCGTGGAAAAGGCCACCGGTGACACCGTCAACGCCGCCACGGTCAACCGCACCGGATCGTTTACCTTCCGTGCCACACGCGTGGGCGCCGACACGTCGCTTGCCAAGATCATCCAGCTCGTCGAGGACGCCAACGCCACCAAGGCGCCCATCGCCCGCCTGGCCGACAAGGTCGCCGGCGTGTTCGTGCCCGTGGTATTCGTGATCTCGGCCATGACCTTCGTGGCGTGGATGGCACTGACCGGTAGCGTGAACGAAGCGCTCACCTCCGCCGTCGCTGTGCTGGTGATCAGCTGTCCGTGCGCATTGGGTCTGGCCACGCCCGTCGCTATTATGGTCGGCACCGGCAAGGGCGCCGAGATGGGCATTCTGTTCAAGAGCGCCGAGGCGCTGGAGAATCTGCGCAGCGTGGGCACCGTGGTGTTCGATAAGACGGGAACGGTCACTCGCGGCAAGCCTGCCGTGACCGATATCGTGGTAGCCACGCGCGCCGACGGATCGCCCGCCATGAGCGAAAAGGCGCTACTCAAGCTGGCCGCCGCGCTGGAGCGCTCAAGCGAACACCCGCTGGCCGAGGCGATTATGGCCGAGTGCGAGACGCGAGGGATTGTCGCGCGCGCCGTCGAGGACTTTGCCGCCGTGCCCGGGCGAGGCGTTACGGCGCGCGAGGGGCAAAACGCCATTGCCGCCGGCAATATGCGCCTGATGAACGAGCTGGGCGCGAAGGTGCCCGCGGGTCTTGCCGAACAGTTCGCCGCCGAGGGCAAGACGCCGCTGTTCTTTGCCAAGAACGGCGAGCTCGCCGGCACCATTGCCGTGGCTGACGAGGTCAAGGAAACGAGTGCCGGAGCCATCGCCGCACTGCGCTCGCTTGGCGTCGACGTGCGCATGCTCACCGGCGACAACCGAGTCACCGCCGAAGCAATCGCCCGCCGCGTGGGGCTGAGCAGCGAACAGGTCATCGCCGACGTCCTCCCCGCCGACAAGGAGCACCACGTACGCGAGCTGCAGGATGCGGGCAGCAAGGTCGCCATGGTGGGCGACGGTATCAATGACTCCCCCGCCCTGGCGCGCGCCGACGTGGGCCTTGCTATCGGCACCGGCGCCGACATCGCCAAGGAGGGGGCAGATGTGGTGCTCATGCGCAGCGATCTCATGGACGTCGCCCGCGCCATCGAACTTTCGCGCGCCACGATTCGCAACATCAAGCAAGACCTGTTCTGGGCGCTGTTCTACAACGGCATCGGCATTCCGCTGGCGGCGGGCGTATTTTTCCCGCTCACCGGATGGCAGCTCTCGCCGATGTTTGGCGCCGCAGCGATGAGCCTGTCGAGCGTCTGCGTCGTGTCCAATGCCCTGCGCTTAAAATCCTTTATGCCTAAAGTGGCAAAATAGGATCACTATTACGTTCATTTAGAACGGGTTTTCCAGGTACCTGAGATTGACCTGAAAGAGGAGCGACGCGTACTTTGGTACGCGAGCGACGGTTTGAAGGTCAAGGTCGGGTGCCTGGGAAAGCCGACACAACAGAGAGGAATACCCATGCGTTACACGATCAAGACTTCCGGCCTCATGTGCGGCCATTGCGATGCCACCGTCGAGACCGCGCTGCTCAACGTGGTCGGCGTGACCGATGCCGACGCCGATCACGAGACCCAGACTGTCCAGGTGGAGTGCACCGACACCGTGACCGCCGAGCAGCTCGCCGCCGCCGTCGAGGGAGCGGGCGAGAAGTTCCACGCCCTGTCCGTGACCGCCGCGTAGCAGTCGCTGCCTACTGAATCCTCAGAAGTTGCGGTGAAATACGGACTGTTGTGCCGCCCTAGGCCTTTAAACGGTCCGTATTTCACCGCAACTGACGGGGGCATCCGGAAGATCGACCAGAAACGAGGACCCGACATGATGGCAGACCATAAATCGGTGACCCGCATGCTCAAGACGGCACGCGGCCAGATCGACGGCATCTTGCGGATGGTCGAGGAGGACCGTTACTGCGTCGATATTTCCACGCAGCTCATGGCAACGCAGGCGCTCCTCGCGCGCATTAACGCCGACGTGCTCAAGGCGCATATCGAGGGCTGCGTGACTTCGGCAATCGAATCGGGCGACGAAGACCTCAAAGCCGCCAAGCTCGCCGAAATCGAACGCGTCGTCGACAAGCTCTCCAAGTAATAGGGGCATTGGGGACAGATTTCTTTGCACCGTCTTGGTATTCCGGGGACAGGTATGTTTGCACCACATTGGTGCAGATTAACCTGTCCCCCTTGCTCTAAATCGGGTATAAAGGCGTGCAGCATATCGAACGAAAGGCAATTTGCATGAATGACTTTATGAAGGGTCGCAATGGTGCCGATGAACTCACCATCGTGATGGGTTTTGCCGGCATCGTCATCGCGATGATCGGATCGATAGCCCGCATCCAGTGGCTCAGCTGGATTGCCATCGCCGTAATCGTGATTGGCGTGCTGCGCGGCCTGTCCAAAAATATCGACGCACGTCACAAGGAGAACGAGGCCTTTGTCGCCGCGACTGCAAACGTACCCGGCTTGGGCAAGTTTGTAGCTAGCTTGGGCGGCGGAGCTGCAGCGGCCAACGCCTCGCGCGCAGCCGGTACTAGCAAGGAAGACTTTGAACGTGCCAAGCGCACAGCCAAGAAGATGTGGAAGGGCCGCAAGACCACGGCCTATCTTAAGTGCCCCAACTGCGGCCAGATGCTCTCCGTTCCCAAGGGCAAAGGCAAGATCCGCGTCACCTGCCCCAAGTGCCATGCCAAGATGGAGACGCGCTCATAGCTGCCATACTATGGGACAAATAAAAGCCGAGGCCTCGCACTGGGACCTCGGCTTTTTCTGATTATGACAAAAGGATTGTCCCTTTGTCGCATCGCCATATCGCGCGCTTACGCCACGCCATCGCGGGCAAGCTCCTCGGCCAACGCCTCGGCAGGCATGGCCATAATCGCGTCGAGCTCGGCGTCCACCTCGGGAATACGCTTCACCTTGAGCTTGCGCACCAGATCACCGCGACACATCACGTGCGTCGGATCACGCAGTGCGCACAGGTCATCGAGCGGGTTCTCGCGCGTCACCAGAATATCGGCGGCCTTGCCGCACTCGATTGTGCCGGTCTCGCCGCCCAGCCCCAGCAGCTCGGCATTGACCTGCGTGGCCGTATGCAGCGCGAAAGCGTTGCCCACGCCGACATACTTGGCAAAATAGGCCACCTCACGCCACATGTCGTACTGCGTCACGAACGGGCAGCTCGAGTCCGTGCCAAGGCCCACCTTAACGCCAGCTTCCAGTGCGGCACGGGCGCTCTCGATGATGCCCGAGCACACGATGTCACCGTTCTTCTTTTGTGTATCGGTCGAATGGGTCTTTTCCGGGTCGAGCAATACAAACGGCAGCGCCGGGCTGATAGTGCAGGTAACGCTGGGCGCACGCCCCTCGAGCTGCGTGCCCGCGGCGCCGCGGTACAGTTCCAAGATCTCGGGAGTCATCGGGGCACCGTGCTCGATCGTATCGACGCCGGCCTCAAGCGCGGCCTTCACGCCTTCGGTGCTCTCGACATGAGCCATAACCGGCAGGCCCACCTCGTGCGCCGCCTTGCACGCCGCCGCGGCAACCTCGACCGGCATACGCAGCACACCCGGCTCGCCCACCTCGGTAGCGTCGAACACGCCGCCCGTCACGAACAGCTTGATGACGTCGGCACCGCGCGCATACAGGTCGCGCACCTGTTCGGCTGCCTCGGCGGGACTGTTGGCCACCTGGGCGAACAAACCCGCACCATGGCCGCCCGGCACCGTGACACCCGTTCCCGGCGCCACCAGGCGAGGACCTTGATACTTGCCGGCATCGATAGCATCGCGCACGGCAAGATCGGCAAACAGCGGGTCGCCCGCGCCGCGCACCGTGGTCACGCCACTTGCCAGTTGTTGTTGGGCGCTGCCCTTAAGAATATGGCACACGATGGCGCGCCCCACGGGATTATCGAGCTTCTTCATCAGCGCGCCCGCATCGCCCGCCGAAACCGGCTTGCCCGAACCGCACAGATGCACATGCATATTGATGAGGCCTGGCATGAGATACGCACCTGCCAGGTCGATAACCTCGGCACCCGCAGGCGCCTGCGCCACAGCACTCGGCCCCATCCACGTGATGACACCGCGCTCAACGGCCACGGCCATATCGGGCTGCGGCTCCATATGTTTCGAGCCATCCAGGACGGTCGCATTGATAAACAACGTGGAACGATCGGCAGACGCCATATCGAGCTCCTCCCTCGCAATTAACTTGAACATTTGTCCATTATTATCCAGTGTAGCCCGATTGCCACAGACATATCGGTTAACGGAGGGAAGAGGGGATGTGGGGGGACGGAATACGCTGCAGTCCCACCCCAGCGACACCAGGGAAGTGTCTCGATCTGTAACAGATACAGGGTTGTTGGGCCCCTTGCTGTTACAGATCAAGACATTCGGTCGACGCTTCACCGGTTTGTCTCGATCTGTAACAGTTACGAGCTCAAATAACCTCTAAACGTTACAGATTGAGACAAAACCTCTCAGCGCCCATACCACTGGCGTCTCCACTCCTCAGCCAATTCAGCCTGCCGAGGAATACCCGCCAGCCTCATTTTCTCGACCAGCTTCCCCGGGTCTTTGAGTTCGTTAAACGTAAACCGAAGCACCTTATGCCCGAGCATTGTCAGATGGGACTCCCGTTGACGTTCTGCCACGAATGGGTCGACCGACTCCCGGCCCTCGCCGTTCTGCAAGGTGTACTTCCCCTTTCCGTCGAGCTCGCCGAT
>CABUKY010000090.1 GCA_902492185.1 uncultured Collinsella sp. | reverse complement strand
AGCCCAAGTCGAGCGCCTGGCCCTCGATGGTGCGAACGATCATCTCGGTGAGCTCGTGGAGTACACGGAGTTTCACGTCTGCCTCGAGTGTGGGGTCGTCGAGAACCGTCTTGGTGACCATGGTGAGCGCCAGATCGCCGCAGTTGATGGCAAGGCCCGTGCCCTCGGTGAGGTGCATGCAGGGCTTACCGCGGCGCAGCTGGCCGTTATCGGCGATGTCGTCGTGGATGAGCGCACCCGACTGGAAATGCTCGATAGCTGCCGCCGCGCTGCGGGCGCTCTCGAAGCTACCGCCCACTGCGGTTGCGGCGAGCATGCAGATAAGCGGGCGGTGGCGCTTGCCGGCATTGGCCGTAAATGTCGAGAGCGGGGTATACAGGTAGCGCTCGATATCGGCAGAGGTCGCCTGTCCGTCAAAGAACGTGGCCAGATAGTCGTTGATCTGGCCAAAGTGCTGGGCTAAAAAGCTGGTAAACGGACTGGACACGGGTTCTCGCATTCTTTCTTAGGTTGCATCGTTGCGGTGTGCAGATACCATATTGCCACATTGGAGTTGCCGGCGCGTCTGTTTTGGCGATTTGGGGAAACGGGACGCGTGCGCGTGCCGGCTGCTTATATAAGCCTAAAGTGCTCGAGCGCCTTGACGACGCCATCTTTGTCGACCGAGTCGGTGATGTAGTCGGCGCGCTTTTTAAGATAGTCCGGCGCATTGCCCATGGCGATACCGACATCGACGGCGTTCATCAGCGAGACGTCATTGCTGGCGTCGCCGATGCCGTATACGGTTCCGTGGTGGGGATCGAGGGCGTCGAGTACAGACTGGATGCCCCCGCGCTTCGTGCATTCGCGGGGCGAGATTTCGGTTACCTCGAGTTCGAGCTCGTTAAAGCACAGCAGCGGCTCAAGTGCCTTATCTTGAGCGATGTGGTTGGCGAGCGATGTAGACATCAAGATCTTGTAGGCACTGTAATGTTGCAGCTGCGTGACTGCGTCGCCCAGGGTGCGCGCGTATCCGGGGGCATCGGGGGCATCGGCACTCATGCGCACGACGCCGTTGAGGCCCTCAAAGCGGATGACCTCGCCCGACTGCTCAAGATAGGGGGCAAGGCGCTGCAGCATGCCGGGCGTCATCGACAGATCGCGAATTGCGTGTCCGTTGATCTCGGCGTAACCGCCCGCAAGACAGACGATGCCGGTCCAGGGCAGCTCAAGAAGTTTGGGGTGGATGCAGCTGAAGGTGCGCCCTGTGCAGATAAACGCCATATTGCCCTTGGCAACAAAATCACGGATGGCTTGCGAGACCGCTTCATTGGGATAGGGGGAGAGGTCTCGCTCGCTCTCGGGAAGCTCTTGTGCCACTCGAGGGTCTTGCCACGCGAGCGTGCCGTCAATGTCGAAGAAGCAGATATCGCCGTGCTTGTGGGTTGGGCTGGCGACAGGGGAGGCCGAGGCGGTGGGTACAAATCCCGGCTCGAGGCCCATGATCTGGTCAAAATGCTCTTTAACGCGGGGAACGGAGATGCCGATGATCACCTGGGCGGTCTTGCCCGTAATGATGAGGCCCTTGGCGCCCGCCGCGACAAACGACGCGTTATCTGCAACGATGGAAGGGTCTGCGACCTCGACGCGCAGGCGCGTGGCGCAGTTGGTTGCGCCCGCAATATTGCCAACGCCACCTAAAAGCTGAATTACCCGCTCAGCGAGGACGTGATCTTGATCGGATTGACTATTGACCTCGTCATTGGGAGATTGCTCTTTGGCAAAGCCGCTTCCCGTTAAATGATCGATTGCCGCGCGATTGGCGACATGATCCTCGCGGCCCGGCGTCTTAAGGTCATAGATCAAGATGAGTGCTCGAAAACTAACAAAAAAGATGAGGCTAAAGGCAAGGCCGATACCGAGTGCCAAAAGGTAGGAGCCGGCATGCGCCCGCATGAGCGGGATAAAGTTGAAGGCAGCCATTTCCATAAAGCCGCCCGAGAAGATGCCAACGACGCCAAAGAAGTTCATAGCCATGGCGAGGCAGGAAGATAGGGCGGCATAGAGCAAAAAGAGCCCGGGATAGGTGAACATAAAGAGAAACTCGAGCGGCTCGGTGACGCCGCAGACCGCCGAAGCGACGATGGCGGGCAGAAGGATGGCCTTGAGGCCAGCGCGGCGTTCGGGCTTGGCGGTGGTGTAGAACGCAACGGCGATGGCAGGAAGGCCAAAGAGCTTGACCCAGCCGGTGGCGGTGAAACCAGCCCACGGCGCAAGCTCATTGAGGGGGCGCGTGCTATGGGAGAGAATGGGGAGCAAATTGGTCCACGTGGCGTAGATACCGTCGTTAATAACTAAATTGTCGTAGTAGATAGGCATGTAGAGCAGGTGGTGCAGCCCCATGGGCTCGAGTGCTCGCTCCAAAAACGCAAAGATACCCACGCCGAGGGGGCCGACGCCCACAAGTGCGTGGCGCAGCGTTTCGGTCGCTGCGTATACGAAGGGCACGATGGCGGCCGAGATGGCGGCAAGGGCGAACACGGCAAAAAAGCTGATGAGGTAGACCAGCGAGGAACCCGAGAAGGTGCCGAGCCAATCGGGGACCTTGGCATCGTAGAAGCGGTCATGGATGGCGACGACGGTTGCCGATACCGCTAGCGGGCCGATAATGCCGGTGTCGAGCGTCTTGATGCCGTCGATGATGGTAATGCCGCTAGCGGGGGTCAAAGACGACGGGTACTTAAGTCCAAGGTTGTCTCCGCTTAGCTTGATGATCTCGCTCAAAAAGAAGCAATAGGCAAAATAAGCCACGAGCGCCTCGAGGCAACAACGTGCCGGTTGCTTTTGGGCAAGGCCGATGGGCAGCGCTACGGCAAAAAGGAGCGAAAGTCGCTTAAAGACCGTCCACGAGCCGCGCTGAATGATAGTCCAAAAAACGTACCAAGGGGTTCCGTATACGGCGAGGTCGCCGACGATATCCGCAGACGTTGCGAGGGCGGAGACGCCGACCATAAGGCCCGATATGGAAAACAACATGGCGGGCGCGAACATTGCCCCGCCAAAGCGTTGGATTTTTTGCAGCATGTTCTGCCTCCCGTATATCGAGGCGCGTTGCGCGTGGTGAAACGTTTAAACAATGGATTCATTGTAGAGGACCAGACGATTGTCGTACCGGCAGTTTTGAGCGAAACCGGTTTGGGCGCGACAGAAACCGTCAACGGTTAAATCCTGTCGCTTTGCCGATAATCGGTTTAAACAACTTTAAGAAATGCTATGCTGCCTAGCCATACATATTCATTAGAGGTGAAGTCATGCCAAAAGCGATATACGAAGGAATCTACCGAGAAATACGCTCGCGCATCATTAACGGGACCTATGCGTTTCAGGAGATGCTGCCAACCGAAGCCGAGCTGACCGCGGAATTTGGCTGCACGCGCAATACCGTCCGCCGCGCTTTGAGCATGCTGGCCGACGGGATGTTTGTGCAGCCCATACACGGCAAGGGCGTGCGCGTTATTTGGCTTAAGGGCGAAACCGACATGTTGGGCGCACTCGAAGAGGTTGAGTCGTTTGGCGAGTTCGCAAAACGCAACAATGCCGTTGCTTCGACCGAGGTCAAGTCTTTTGAACATCTGGTGTGCACCGAGCAACTTTCTCGACGCTTGGGATTTAAGACAGGTGAGCAGTTGATTCGCGTGGTGCGCGTCCGAAGCCTTAACGGCAATGCGCGCCAAGTAGACCATGGCTACTTTTTGGAGTCGATCGCCAAGGGCCTGACCCCCGAGATCGCGGCAGATTCTATTTACGGCTATCTGGAGCACAAGCGCGGTGTCAAAGTGATGGCGAGCCGTCGTACGGTGAGTGTCGAGCTCGCCAACGATGAGGACTGCAGCTATCTTGACCTCGGCAAATACAACTGCGTTGCCGTCATGGAGAGCCAGTCGTACACCTCGGATGGCATCTTGTTTGAGGTGACGCACACTCGCACACACCCCGAGATCTTCCACTACCGCGTCAACTCCAAGCGATAGCCGGCCAGCTCGCAGCCTGACGAGACTCATGCCCTCAAAGCGAAAGCGCCCGGTCAAACCGACGATGCATCGGCTTGACCGGGCGTTTTCTCTGCATTTGGTAACAATTAATTGTTTATACAAAACTTGTCAAGTATCAAGTTGAAATTACCGTTCACCGAAGTTTTTCTACCGCTCTAGTAATACTTGTTCAAACAAGTAGCCAAATAGCGTATCGTACAAATCAGCAAAAGGGGCAAAGTCCCCGAGCCAATCTCCGAAGGCGGCGGCAAAGGGTGCCGCCACGGTGTGAAAGGGTGGATTGTAATGAAGAACGAAATGAGCAGAAGGCAGTTCCTGGGCTTTGCTGGTTCCGCGGCTGCGGTTCTTGGTCTGGGTCTCGTGGGCTGCGGTGGCTCCGCCGGCTCCGGCTCCTCTGCTTCTGGTGACGCTGCCGAGGTCTACTTCCTCCAATTCAAGCCCGAGGTCGACAAGGAGTGGAAGGAGATCGCCAAGGCCTATAAGAAGGAGAAGGGCGTCGAGGTCAAGATCGTGACCGCCGCCTCCAACACCTACGAGGAGAAGCTCAAGTCCGAGATGTCCAAGAGCTCCGCTCCGACCCTGTTCCAGGTCAACGGCCCCACCGGTCTTAAGAACTGGAAGGATTACTGCGCCGACCTGTCCGATACCAAGCTCCGCGGTGAGCTCATTGACGACTCCCTGGCTCTGCAGTCCGACGGCAAGGATGTGTGCATCGACTGGGTTCAGGAGAGCTTCGGCATTATTTACAACAAGCAGCTGCTCGAGAAGGCTGGCTACAAGGCCGAGGACATCAACTCCTTCGACAAGCTGAAGGCTTGTGCCGACGACATCCAGGCCCGCAAGGACGAGCTTGGTGTCGAGGGTGCCTTCACTTCCGCCGGCATGGACGACTCCTCCAGCTGGCGCTACACCACCCACCTTGCCAACATGCCGCTCTACTACGAGTTTGAGAAGGAGCACAACCAGGAGGACGACGAGATCAAGGGTGAGTTCCTCGACAACTACAAGCAGATCTTCGACCTGTACATCACCGACTCCACCTGCGATCCTTCGCAGCTTGCTTCCAAGACCGGCGACGACGCCACCAACGAGTTCGCAACCGGCAAGGCCGTCTTCTACCAGAACGGCTCTTGGGCCTACTCTGACCTCGTCAAGGCCGGCATGACCGACGATCAGATTGGCATGATGCCCATCTACATCGGTGTTGACGGCGAGGAGAACCAGGGCCTGTGCTCCGGCGGCGAGAACTACTGGTGCGTCAGTTCCCAGGCTTCCGAGGATGCCCAGAAGGCCACCGAGGACTTCATGTATTGGTGCGTCACCGCTGACACCCCGACCAGCATCATCGCCGACAAGATGGGTCTGACCGCTCCGTTCAAGAGTGCCAAGGAGACCACCAACGTCTTCTCGCAGCAGGCCGTTGCCATGGCCAAGGACGGCAAGAAGACCGTCGCTTGGGACTTCGTCTACATTCCCTCCGAGGAGTGGAAGAAGAACCTCAAGCAGGCTCTGATTGCCTACGCTGCCGATAACAGCAAGTGGGACGGCGTCAAGAACGCCTTCGTCGATGGCTGGAAGACCGAGAAGGCTGCTTCCGAGTAAGCAGTTGCTGCCCGAGCTATCTGATTAGCGACAGGGGGGGGCGGGCAGACGTAGGTTTGCCCGCCCCCCTACATATTGAAAGGACCCTTTTATGGGCAAAGCACTCAAGCGCTGGTGGCCGCTCTTTATGTTGCCCACGTGCCTGGCGTTTATGATCGGGTTCGTGATTCCCTTTATTCAGGGCTTCTATCTCTCGTTCTGCCAGTTTATTATCATTAGTAACGCGTACTTTGTCGGTATCGAGAACTACGTGCGCGCGCTGTCCGATCCGCAGTTCTCCACGTCGTTCTTCTTTACCGTGGCGTTTGCCTTCCTGTCGACGGTGCTCATCAACGTGATCGCCCTGGCCATTGCGCAGGCGCTCACCCGCAAGGCGCTCAAAGGCACCAACATCTTCCGTACGATCTTCTTTATGCCTAACCTGATCGGCGGCATCGTGCTGGGCTACATTTGGCAGATTCTGATCAACTGCCTGCTCTCCAACGTGGGCGCCCAGCTCATCGCCCTTAACTCTGCTGCTGGCTTCTGGGGCCTTATCATCCTGACCCTGTGGCAGCAGGTCGGCTACATGATGATCATCTACATCGCTGGTCTGCAGTCCATTCCGTCCGACTACATCGAGGCCGCCAAGGTCGACGGCGCTACGGCATGGCAGACGTTTTGGAAGGTTAAGATCCCTAACCTGATGCCGACCATCACCATCTGCCTGTTCCTGTCCATCACCAACGGCTTTAAGCTGTTCGACCAGAACCTCGCCCTTACCGGCGGCGCCCCCGCGCACTCCACCGAGATGCTCGCCCTGAACATCTACAACACGTTCTATTCGCGTGCCGGTATCGCATGGCAGGGCATTGGTCAGGCCAAGGCGGTTATCTTCTGCATCCTGGTCGTGGCCATCTCCATGATCCAGCTTAAGGCCACGAGGTCCAAGGAGGTGCAGCAGTAATGAAACGCGATAAGGTTATCAACCGCGCGCTCTCGATTTTCTTTACGATCCTGTCGCTCGCGTGGATCTACCCCGTGTTCATGATCGCGCTCAATTCCTTTAAAAAGGCAACTGCAATCAGCACCACCACGGCATTCGATCTGCTCACGCCCGAGACGTTCAACGGCCTCGCAAACTACATGCATGCCCTTAACGAGCAGGGCTTTGCCTCGGCATTTATGTACTCGCTCATCATCACGGTCACGTCGGTCGTGCTGATTCTGGTGTGCTGCTCCATGTGTGCTTGGTACGTAGTGCGCGTCAACAGCAAGATCTCGAACTTCTTCTATTACCTGTTCGTCTTCTCGATGGTCGTGCCCTTCCAGATGCTCATGTTCACGCTGTCCAATTTGGCGGACCGCATCGGCTTCAACACGCCGTTCAACATCTGCTTTATCTACCTCGGCTTTGGCGCGGGCCTGGCGGTCTTTATGTTCGCCGGCTTTGTAAAGAACATCCCACTCGAGATCGAGGAGGCGGCCATGATCGACGGCTGCAACCCGGTCCAGGTGTTCTTTAAGATCGTCCTTCCCATCATGAAGCCCACCTATCTTTCGGTCGGCATTCTCGAGACCATGTGGGTCTGGAACGACTACCTGCTGCCCTACCTTACGCTCGACTCCACCAAGTACAAGACCATTCCTATCTTGATCCAGTACTTCCGCGGCGGCTACGGCCACGTCGAGCTCGGCCCCATGATGGCTTGCATCATGATGGTCGTTGTCCCCATCGTCGTCATGTACATCCTCTGCCAGAAGTACATCATCGACGGCGTGGTGGCAGGTGCCGTCAAGGGCTGATGCCGTAACTGTTTTGCAAGTTTCTGCGGCGCCCTCAACATGGTGCCGCATATCGAAAGGTAAAGACATGGCCGAGATCGTTCTCAAACATGTTCAGAAGGTGTATCCCAACACCGAGTCCAAAAAGAAGGGCTTCTTTGGCAAAAAGAAGAAGACCGAGGAGAAGAAGCACAACCTCAAGGTTACCGAGGATGGCGTGCTCGCTGTTGAGGACTTTAACCTCACCGTTCACGACCAGGAGTTCGTCGTCCTCGTTGGCCCGTCTGGCTGC
>CABUKY010000089.1 GCA_902492185.1 uncultured Collinsella sp. | reverse complement strand
CCCCGCCACAAGCCGGCGTCGAAAGCGCCAGGGCTTATCAAATCGTTAGCGACCAGCGCCGCAAAGGCGGCGGGCGGAATATAACCCAAGGCCTCGGTAACGCGGGGCGACAGCGTTCTCCCGCGCAACGCAAACGCCGGGGCAATGCGGAAAAATGCGATGGCCGCCCATGACGACAGCCATAGGACCAAAAACTCATTAACGGGCATCGCGAGCACTCCTTCCTTCGGCGAGAGCATCGCACGCAAGCGCCGCGGCAACGCCGACGAGCACGCTTGCCGGCACGGCGATATTCGTCCACCCCAAGAACTTGCATATGGCGACGGACACCGCAGCCAAACCGGCAGCTACGACATTGCCGCGCGACAGTCGCTGCGAAAAGAGCAGGCAGATAAAGAGCGAGGTGCAGACAAAACCCGCAATAGCGGTGGGAACATCGACAACGGCGCCGACGATGGCGCCCGTCGTGCACGAAACGCCCCATGTCGCGATGAGAATCGCGTTAAGCACAAAGGACTCGAGCAGACCCCAATCCTCCCCTTCAACCAACTTGGCAAGCGAGATGCCATATGCCTCCTCGGTGAGCGTCGCGGCAACAGCCAGCGTCTGACGCTTCGAGGCACCCCTCAGATAGGGCGCGATTGATGCCGAATAAAGTGCAAAGCGCGAGGAGATTGCGGCCACACTTGCGACAATCGATGCCGCAGGCACACCTGCCAGCCACAGGTTGCAGACCATAAACTGGCCGCTACCCGTCACGAACGTGCTGCTCAGAGCAAAAACCATCCAGGGCTCCATTCCCGTCTGCGCCATAATCATTCCGCACGGCGCGCCTATCGCAACATAGGTAAGCATCACCGGCCAGACGGTTTTAACGATTTTGAGCACCATAGCGTTCCTCGTCCCGACAAGATTTCCGAGCCGCATTCAACGACGCGGCAGAATCATCGCCCGGTGGCAACCGAGTTCACCTACAATTGCCACCGGATCGAAAGACACAGCTTTTTAGGAAGTCATTATGACAGCTATCGATCGGGGCCGGGCGACCGCGGCCTTCAAACGCTATACCGATGCTTACGATGCCGCCAATCCACGTATCGCGCTCAAAATCGAGCATACGTACCACGTTGCCGAGGCATGCGATGCCGTGGCGCGCGAGCAGGGCTGGTCGACAGAGGATATTGACCTGGCCTGGCTTTGCGGCCTGTTACACGATATGGGACGCTTTGAACAGTTGCGGCGCTGGGACACCTTTAAGGACGCCGAGAGTATGAGCCACGCAGCGTTGGGCGTCGGGGTCCTCTTTGGCGAGAACCCCGACGACGCGCCTGCCACAACAAGCATCCGAGATTTTATCGAGACCGACGAGCACGACGAGCTCATCCGCGCGAGCATCGCCTATCACAGCGACTTTCGCCTGCCGGCACAACTCGACGAGCGTACACGGCGCTTCTGCGATATCGTGCGCGATGGCGACAAGATCGACATTATGCGCACCATCGCCGACAGCACCGTCGACACTATCCTCAAGGTTGATGAGGACACATTTCTCGCCAGCCGGTTCTCGACACCGGCTCTCGCTGCCTTTGACGAGCGCCGCTGCGTCGCACGCGATGAACGCAACGAGCCCGCAGACTACCTGGTGGGACTCATCTGCTTTATGTTTGAGCTCGTCTATCCAGCGAGCCGCGCGCTGGCGCGCGAGCAGGGCGATATCTACCGCCTGCTCGACGCGCCCTTTGGCATTGCGCGCCCCTTTACCGATCCCGCCACGCAAGCGACCTGGGAGCGCCTAAAGAACGAGATACGCGACTGGCTGGCGCGCGCCTAGCGCTCAAGCTGGGCCAGCAGCTCCTCGACGACCTCGACGGCATCACCGACAACCTTGTACTGGGCAGCACCAAAGATGGGGGCATCCGGGTCCTCGTTGATGGCGATAATGCACTCCGCCCCACCGATGCCGGCAAGATGCTGGATGGCGCCCGAAACACCGATACTCACGAGAAGCTTGGGCGAAACTGATACGCCCGTCTGGCCAATCTGATGGCGATACTCCAACCAGCCTGCCTCCACGACAGGTCGCGTGCAACCAAGCTCGGCACCCAGGGCCTCGGCGAGTTTTCGCATCAGGGGCAGATTCTTCTTGGAACCAATGCCGCGACCCACCACGACCAGGCGCTCGGCATCGGCAATTGATGCCTGCTGCCCCCACTCCTCGGCGGGAATCGAGATCTCGACACGAGCCTTAGCATCATCCGCAAGCGATATCTGGGTGATCGTGCCGGAGCGGCCGTAGTCAAAGTCGGGCGCCTTAAAGATGCCGGGACGCACCGTTGCCATCTGAGGACGATGATTGGGGCAGACGATGGTGGCCATCAGGTTGCCGCCAAACGCCGGACGCGTCTGTTGCAGCAGCCCCGTCTCCGTATCCATCGAAAGTACGGTGCAGTCGGCCGTAAGGCCCGTCTGCAAGCGCACGGCAACGCCAGGCGCCAGCTCGCGGCCAAAGGCGGTCGCACCGTACAGAATGGCTTCGGGCTTACGCTCGGCTACCAAATCGCAGATGAGACGCGCGTAGACCTCCGCGTCGTTCTGACGCAGGCGCTCGTCACGACAGACCAGAACTTCGTCCGCGCCGGCGCAGACCAAACGCTCCAGGTCACCGAGAGAGCCCTCGGGGCCCATACCGACCAGCGCCACCAGACGGCAACCACGAGCATCGGCAAGCTCGCGTCCCTTGCCCATGAGCTCGTAGGCCACTGGGGCTACGACATCGTGCTCGTCGGTCTGAACGAATACCCAGATATCTCGATATGCATCAAGGTCCACCGCGCCAGCGGCCTCGTCACGCTCGATCGAGATAGCGTTGACAGGGCAGGCGTCGACGCACCCGCCGCATAGGATGCAGCCATCGGTTACGCAGGCGCAACGGTTGGGCCGCTCGCCTTCCACTACGATGCCGCCCGAGGCACAGGCGCGAACGCAGCGACCGCAGCCTATACAGGCTTCGCTATCGATAATCAGTCCGCTCATCTATGCCATCCCCTCGATGATCTTGGCAAGTTTCGCCGCCTGCTCGGACGCCGTTCCGTCAACGGTCTCGCACGTTTGGTCGCGATCGGGCACAAACGATCGCACGACCTGTGTCGGCGAGCCGGCAAGGCCGCAGCGCGCGGGGTCGGCGTTCACGTCGGCAGCGTTGACCACGCGCACGTCCGCCTCCTCGGCCGCACGAATACCGGCAATGCTCGGCATGCGCAGTTGGCCAATCTCCTTGGCGGTCGTCATCGCACACGGCATCTCAAGATAGACCGTCTCCTCGCCGGCATCGCAGCCGTGAACAAGCGCCAGTGAACCACAGGTCGTAAAGCCCGCGCTCTGCACGCAGCTCACGTCGGTCACGCAGGGAATCTCAAAGGCACCGGCAAGCTCGGGACCAATCTGGGCCGTATCGCCGTCCACCGCCATCTTGCCGCAGATGAGCAGGTCGAAGTCCTCGTCGAGTGCCTCGATGCCGCACTTGAGGGCATAGGTGGTTGCCAGGGTATCGGCACCTGCAAAGGCGCGATCAGTTAGCAGCAGTGCGTCATCGGCGCCTCGGGCGATGCAGTCGCGCAATAGCGATTCGGTCGCGGGGATACCCATCGACACCACCGTTACGCGCACGTCCATGCCAAAGCCGATAAAGTCGTCCTTCAGCGCCAGCGCGCATTCCAAAGCGCTCGCATCGAACGGGTTAATGACCGCCTGCTTGCCATCGCGCACGATGGTATTGGTCTTGGGATCCATCTTGACCTCGGTGCTGCCCGGCACTGCCTTGACGCACACCACCATATGGAAATCGCTCATCTTCACGCGCCCCCTTTCTGGACGAGCTCATCCAAGAGCTTCTCCGAAAACAGGTTACCGCGACCCAGCTGCCCGGCAGGATCGAGCTGGAGCTTGAGCCGCGCCGACTCGACCATGGCCTCGTGACCGTACATCGTCTCCAAGAAGCCCGCCTTGATCTTGCCGACGCCGTGTTCGGCGGAGACGGCACCGCCCATGGCCGTGACCTCGGAAGCCCACTGGGCAAAGAGTTCTCCACCGCGGCGGTAATCCCGCGCATCGCGCGGCAGAATGTTCACATGCAGATGGTTGTTACCGATGTGCCCCCAGGCGGCAGACTCAAGCCCGCTTTCAGCCAAGGTGCGGCGATAAAGGGCGATGACATCGGCCAGGCGTGTGTTGGGCACCGACATGTCCGAACCCAGTTTGGTGATGGTGGGATCCGTGCGACGACGCTCGTCGATGAGCATGTTGACGCTCTCGGGCACCGCATGGCGGAAGAATCGCTGACACTCGCGATCGACCTCGGTGCGCGCGACCCATGTCGCATCGTCGCTGCCGCCCGTAAGCTCCAGTACCCACCCCAAGTGATACAGCTCCTCAGTCGCCTGGGCTTCGTCGTCGCAGTCGAGCTCCACGTAGACACAGACCTTGGCGTCTTTGTCGAGCGCCGGCAGCGAGGCGAACGCGGTCGACTGCTCACGCTGACGACGCAGGATATCCAGGGCGCCCGCATCGAAATATTCGATGGCAGCCGCGTGGGACAGGACGGGACGCACGGAATCGGTGAAGGACACGGCCTTGTCTTCGCTGTCAAAGAAGCAGCTCACGCCCCAAACGACCGCAGGCGCCGCCTGCAGGGCAATCTCGAGCTCGGTGATAACGCCGAGTGTGCCACACGCACCGATAAACAGATCGATGGCATCCATATCGTCAGCAACGAAATAGCCCGAAGCATTTTTGGTCTTGGGCATAGTGTAGTCGGGAAGGTCGAGCTCGAGCGTGCGGCCCTGTACCGTGACGAGCGAAAGGCGACGACCCTGCGCAAAAGCCTCGCCACGGTGAAGCTCAAGCAGATCGCCATCAGCCAGCGCGACGTGGAGTCCCGTGATATGCGGGCGCATGGGGCCGTAGGCGTAGCTGCGGGCACCGGAGGCGTTACATGCCGCCATGCCGCCCAGACAGGCAGACGCCTCGGTGGGATCGGTGGGAAAGAACTGCTCGGGGGCCTCTTGAAACTCATCGTAGGCCTTAAGCGATGCCTGGTCCCAACCAGCGGTCGGCAGCACCTTCTTGCTCAGCTGCTTGCGCAGCTCCGAGAGCACAACGCCCGGCTCCACGCGCAGCAAAAATTGGCCTTGTTCATCGCGGCGAAGGCCCAAGTAGCGATTCATACGGGAAGTATTGAGGATATGCCCGCCGTGGGGCACGGCACCGGCGGCAAGGCCGGTTCGGGCGCCCTGAACCGTTACCGGGACACGCTCGGCATGGAGCTTTTCCAAAATGGCACGGACCTCGTCTTCCGTTGTCGGAAACGAGATGCTCGATGCTTCGCCCGATGCGCGAGATTCATCGCGGCCATACTCTTCGAACTCGTCGGTGAAGGGTTTGATGGTTACAGACACGCGAACTCCCCCTTTAGCTAACTACAGTGTTTGCAGGGAGATGTTACCGCATCGTTTCGTCGACGTGTTCGAGACCGTCTCCATAATTGGCGATTTTTACGTTCGTGCAATTCGGCGAGCGGCTGGATTTCCTCGGCAGACGATGCTTTTAACACATATGGCCCCGCCGTCACTGACCGCGCGATTGCCGCTCGAAAAAAGTTGGAGTATTTTTTGCCGCCTTTTACCTGCGGAGACGCCAATCCGTCAAGCATTTGGTCAGCAATTGGTCAAGTAACGGCTGATACGGTCGGCATCGACAGCCAAAACCGACAGAAGTTTTGGCCCCAGAAGCAGGGAGGTTCCCATGGCATATTACTGGCCCCAGTACGGCATCGCCATCGAAGTCGACGACGATCCCCATCTCCTGCCTTTCGACGAAGAGGCATTCCCCGATACGACGGTCTACCACGTTACCACCGATGTGATCTGCGACCCCGAGTCGTTCTCGGCGCTCGCCCACCGCATCGCGCATATCCACGACATCGAGCTCCCTCCCGACTTCGACGAGCTTGTCTACTCACGCCGCCTGATGCTTCACATGCTCTTTGGAGCGAACCCGTCCACCTTTGCGCGCATCTATACCGCCAAGGATGCCGCATGAGCGCGAAGAAGCCACCCCACTTTGCAGGCCTGGGTCGTCGCAAGAAGCTCATCGTTGCCTGCTTGGCCATCGTCTGTGCCCTTGTCGCCGTAGGACTATACGCTTGGCAGTCGCAGCCCGTACCCGAGGCGGGCGCTTCGGTTACGACGGCCGAGGGCAAAACGCGTCAGGAAATCCAAGATGAGCTCGACGCCATAGTCCGCGACAACATGATGACGATTTCGGTCGCACCGGTCGCTCAGCTGCAGGAGGACGGCAAGCTGCGCGTCAACGTGCAAAACGTCCAAGACAATAAATTTCCCCAGCGATTCCGCGTCATCCAAAACGACGAGACCATGTACGAATCCGGTGTGGTCGAGACCGGCAAGACAATCGAAACGTGCCCCGCCGGCGACATCAAAGAAGGCGAGGCGTACATCGAGATCCAGGCACTCGATGCCAAGACCCTCGACAGCCACGGCAATCCGACACGTGTCAAGGTGCGGGTTGAGCAAGCCGAGAACTAGCTTTTCCGGCCGACGCGGCACCGCACGCAATTCACCAGCATTCGTCCAATCATCGCGGGGACGGCCCGCGGCGAATAGAAAGGAACGACCATGGACATCACCAGGAACATGAACGGAGCCAGAGCGCTCGTCGTGGGCGCGGGGCTCGCGCTCGCGCTCGCAATGGGCGCCGCCCCGACGCCAGCTATGGCGGCCGGGCGCGTTGGAACCACGAAAGTAATGGTCAGGACCGAGATCGACAACGTTGAGTTCAAAGTTCCGACGGTTATTCCCTTCGTCGCCAAGGCCGACGGCACGCTTCAGGGCCCCTCAGAAGACGCGACCACCATCGACAATCATTCGGCCTACGGCATCCATGTCACCAACATGAAGATCGACGCCATGAACACCTGGACCATTGCTGCCGACGCCAAAGCCGGAACCGCACAGAACTCCATCGACTTTAAGGTCGGCCCCGACGGCGCACTCCAGAACGCCAGCGCCGCAATGCAGGAGACGGGCCTCGATCTTTCCAAGAACGCAGCCTTCGACATGGGCTACCAGGGCATTGCCGGCGGCACGGACAAAATTAAGCTCAAGACAAGCGGAAACGTCGCCCGCGTCACGCGCGACATCTTCCGCGTAACCGGCGAAGGCGATCAGGTTGCAACGATCACCTGGACGGTCGAGCCCGGTGCGCACACGGCATAAGGCCGTCGCCCTGGCCGCCGCCGTCAGCATCCTAGCGTTTGGGCCAGCCATGGCCTTTGCCCAGCAAGAACAGGCGCAGGCCGCCACGCAAGTGACGGTCGACCTCTCGGAGCTCGACCGCAGCGACCGCGAGGAACCGTTGGCGCAGACAGGCGACAAACGATGGCTCTTGGCAGCAGGCGCCGCAGCAGCAGGCGCGGGAACCGCCGGCCTCGGTCTGCACATCAAACACAGCCAGAAACAAAACATGAACAGGCCGCACTAAATTAGCTAAGGAGACCCCATGGCATCGAAGAACCTTTTGCCCGTCGTCGCACTCTGCGGCGCGCTCGCAACCGGAACGCCTGTCGCCGCTTGGGCGACTCCTGTCATGGCAGACTCCTTACCAGCGGCCCTAAGCTCCGC
>CABUKY010000088.1 GCA_902492185.1 uncultured Collinsella sp. | reverse complement strand
GGCGCTAGCCTTAAGGCGAGACATCGCGACTGCCTATGCTTCGACATTGACTACAATAACGGCTGCAATCGCGAGTGGTCGTCGATGTGCAGTTTTCCAGACACCTGTTTTCTCTAAGAAAGGAAATCCCATGGCGGTATTGTTTGTTGAATATCCCAAGTGCTCGACCTGTAAGAAGGCCAAGGCATGGCTGGACGAACATGGGGTAGAGTATATCGATCGCGATATCGTTTTGGACAATCCCACGGCTGATGAGCTTGCGACCTGGATTGCTCGTTCGGGGCTGCCGGTGCGGCGCTTCTTTAATTCGTCGGGCATGAAATATCGAGAGCTGGGCCTGAAGGCGCGTCTGGATGCGGGCATGACGGATCAGGAGTGCTGCGAGCTGCTGGCGACCGACGGCATGCTGGTCAAGCGTCCGCTGCTGGTGGGCGACGACTTTGCGATTCCTGGGTTTAAGGAAGCGACCTGGACCGAGGTGCTGCTGTAGTGGTTGCGGAAAGTGCGTCCCGTTTTGAGCTCGGATTCCGGGACGCAGTTTCCGGTTGAAGGGGCTAGCGGAAATCGTATCCCAGTTTGAGCGCGAAATCTGGGATACGGTTTCCGTTTGGGGCCTCTAGGGGAAAGCGCGTCCCGTTCTGGACGTAAATTCCGGGATGAGCTTTCCGGTTGGCGGGCATGCGCACTATCCCGGCTGGCGGGCATATGCGCTAATCCTCAAGCTGCGCCCATTCGTGCGGATCGTAGACCTTTACGTGCTTGTTGGGCTTGCCGCTCCAGTACTCCTCGTCCATAAAGGGCAGATATGCCTGAACGCCGGGGCAGATAAAGGGAATCCGCTGCTGTTGCAGTCGCTCGCGCTGGCGCTGCTCCAGATGCGCCTCGGATATGACGGTCGGCATGCCGGACAGCTCGACGAGGCTTGCCTGGATTCGCTTAAGGTCGGGGAGTCCCGCGTGCCATGACATCCGCATGATCAAAAAGGATGCACGGCGGTATTTTGCCTGCACCACAGTAATGGCGGGGCGCAGTGTGGGATGGATTTTGTCCCGTTCGGGCCAAAGGTCGGCAGTGATCTCGAGGCCCAGGGTCTCCCATAGGTAATCAAGCTCTTCGTCCATGGCGCCTCATATCTACGCGATCATTGATACTTCGATTGTGTTGCCTGGCGCTATCGTTTTCACGGTAGAATCTGCCAACGGTTGACGGCTACCGCTCGCGGCGTTTTGCCCTTCGCGTACAGCGGTTGGCTTCACAGGTCCTTCACGGGTTGGACTAAATTAGGCCAATTTGACTGAATTTCAAAAAAGTCAAAATTGGGGCTTGCGTCACGGCGAGACTTCCCGTATATTTCTTTCTTGCGCAAAGGCACAGCCGAGCGCAGCGATGCAGTCATTGGGATGTCGTCTAATGGCAGGACAGCGGATTCTGGTTCCGTCAATGGGGGTTCGACTCCCTCCATCCCAGCCATTGCATTTGCTACATATGGCCCGTTCGTCTAGCGGTTTAGGACGCCGCCCTCTCAAGGCGGAGATCACCAGTTCGAATCTGGTACGGGCTACCAAAATTGAACGCCCGGGCCTCGTAAGAGACCCGGGTTTTGTGTATTGACCGTATATACGGCGCCTGCCGTGTTTCGCTCAGATCGAGGAGTAGCCATGGATCTGCCCATCAGCTTGCAAGACATCACGTATGCCGAGAACTATCTGGCGCAGGGCGACCTGGCTACGGCGACGCCGCTGCTGGAGCGTCTGGTGGAGCTCGCCGAGGAGTATATCGACGCTGAGTGCAAGACGGAGGAGAAGCGCCAATACTTTAGCTTCGATAGCAAGTTTGAGCGCTTGGCCTATCGCCGCGTGGAGAAGGATCCGCGCGAGCTCGTGCAGGTCGAGGTGCCGTTTGACCGCCTGTACTCTGACATGGCGTTTGCCTACATTCGCCAGCAGGATTATGTGAGCGCTCGTAATGCCCTGATGCAGGCTGTGCGTTGGGACCCCATGAACTGCAACTATCGCTTGGATTTGGCCGAGCTGTTCCGCGCACTCGAGGACAAGCAGGAATGGGCATCGCTCTCGTTCTCGGTGCTGGAGCGTGCAAGCGATGGCAAGTGCGCCGCCCGCGCCTACGCCAATCTAGGCCAGTATTTCTTGGAGCCCGAGACCGAGAACGTTTCGGCTGCCGTGGGCTGCGCGCGTCTGGCGCTGCGCCTGGCGCCCAACGATGCGCATACGACGCGCCTGCTCAACAAGATCCATACCACCTATCCGGATGCCGCCGATGAGAGCGACGACCACGTGATGGGTGAACTGGCCCTGCAAGGTGTGCCGACCTCGCCTTCGGCCGAGATTGCCATCTGCCTGATTATGTGCGCGACCGATGCTGCAAGTGACGGCGACAAGCAGGAGGCGACGCGCCTGACGGTGCGTGCTCGCGACTTGGTGGGCGAGGAGGCCTGCGCGGCGATTATCAAACTGGTGCGCGAGAGCGACGCCGAGCTCAATGCCGAGCGCAAGGCAAAGCGCGAGGCTGCGGGCTCAAACGCCGACGGCGCCAAGGAGGCCGGCGATGCCCAGTAAGCGCGAGCGCAAACTCATTTCCAAGAATCGCTCGGCACATCACGAGTACTTTATCGATGAGACATTTGAGTGCGGTATTGAACTGAGTGGCACCGAGGTCAAGTCGATTCGCGAGCGCGCCTGCCAGATCACCGATACCTTCGCGCTGATCCGCGGCGGGGAGTGCTGGCTCGTCGGCCTGCATATCCACCCTTATAGCCATGGTGGCGTGTGGAATCGCGATCCCGACCGTCGGCGTCGTCTGCTGCTGCACCGCAAGGAGATTGACTTTCTTGACGGCAAACTTCGCAACCGTGGTTATGCGCTGGTTCCGTTGGAGCTCTACTTTAATACCGACGGCCGCGTAAAGCTGCTGCTGGGTCTAGGTCACGGCAAGAAGCTCTACGACAAGCGCGAGGACATGGCCAAGCGTGATGTCCAACGCGAGATCGACCGCGCCCTTAAGGAACGCAACCGCTAGGCACTCTGTATAAGTTGCGGTGGAATACGGACTGTTTTGCCTGTTTGAGGGGCTATTCAGTCCCTATTTCACCGCAACTGCGGGCGTCTCATCTTTCTTACTGTTCTGACACATATGTCTTAAAGGCGGTGTCCGTTATGGGTGCCGCCTTTTTTGTGGGTACATACATTCATGAGGTTCCAACCCGAGCTAGGGGAGTGATCGTTATGGACAAAACTGCGTTCTTTACCATGCCGAGCGGTCTGTACGTGGTGAGCGCTGCGGCAGACGGGTTGCGCGCCGGCTGCGTCATCAACACTGCGGTGCAGGTGACGTCCATGCCGCCGCGTATTTCGGTTGCCGTGAACAAGGACAATGTCACCTCGGGCGTCATCGCATCGGCCAAAGCGTTCGCGCTGACCGTGATCGATCAGACTGCCGACATGCTCTACATCGGTAACTTTGGGTTCCGCACCAGCAGCGATTATGACAAGTTTGCCAAATACGAGACCCGCGAGACGGCTCTGGGCATGCCCTATGTGCCTGAGTACGCGGCGGCCCTGTTTAGCTGCCGTTTGATCGACACTGTGGATGTGGGCACGCATCTGCTGTTTATTGGCGAGGTCGAGGATGCCGAGCGCCTGAGCGACGAGACGCCGCTGACGTACGACTACTATCACAAGGTGCTAAAGGGCAAGACGCCGCCCAAAGCCTCGTCGTATCAAGGCTAGAAATGTTCTAAAAATACTTGCATTATGTTATTGAGAATATATACTAATAAGTAAGTACACCAGCAGTCACGTTCGAGAGGAGAACATCATGGCTGAGGAGAAGAAGACGTATAAGTTTGTGTGCACCGTTTGCGGTTACGAGGTTGAGGTCGACACGCCCGAGCTGCCCGAGGACTACGTGTGCCCGGTCTGCGGCGTCGGCCCCGATGAGTTTGAGCTTGTCGAGGAGTAGCTCGTAGACACACGACTTGCAACAACATATAGCTCTGTCCAAGGGCCCCGGTCGAATTCTCGGCCGGGACCCTTTTGATTTATCTGACGGTTTAAAACGGTCTCACGTGTTACAGATTAAGACGTTATATCTGGACAGCCACGCCATCCCAATTACATTCCCGTTAGCAGCACGATGTCGAGAATCGTCACGATGGCACCGATCCCTACGAGCAGCGCGTTGAGCGGGCGCGAGTTGGCGTATTTGCCCATGACGCGGCGTGAGCTGGTGAGCCGTATGAGCACAAAGACCGTAATCGGCAGCTGAAGAGACAGCAGCGCCTGACTCCAGATGAGACCCTCAAAAGGATTCGGGACGACCAAGCACGCCGTCACTGCGCCGACGAAACAGGCCGCCACCCCGATCGAGGAATGTCGGTCGTGGATGTCGTATTCCTCGTCGAACATGCCCGCGGTGATGGTGCCTGCCGCCATGCCCACCGTCACACTACTCGATATGCCCGCAAACAGCAGTGCCACCGCAAAGATGGTCGAGCTTGCCGGGCCCAGAATGGGGGAGAGCGTGTCCGCTGCGACGGCGAGGTCGTCTACGACAATGCCATGCGCAAAGAAGGTCGCTGCGGCCAGGATGACCATGGCCGAGTTGATCGCCCAGCCCACGCCCATCGAAAAGAGCGTGTCGAAGAGCTCGTAGCGCAGACGTTCCTCGATAACCTGCTCGCCTTGGCCTTCAAAGTGCATGGATTGGATGACCTCGGAGTGCAGGAAGAGGTTGTGGGGCATAACGACCGCGCCTAGGACACTTACGATAATCGCGGCCGAGCCGGTGGGCATACAGGGTGTGATCCAGCTTGCGGCGGCTTGCGGCCAGTCGACCTTGACTAGTGCAAGCTCGGCTAAAAACGAAAGTCCTACCACGCCTACGAAGGCGATGATCCATCGCTCGGCGCGTTTGTAGGAGCTTGTCATGAGCATGGCAATCGATGCCGCCGCCACGATGATGCAGCCGGCGCGTACGGGCAGGCCAAAGAGCATTTGAAGCGCGATCGCACCGCCCAGGACTTCGGCCATGGCGGTGGCGACCGTGGCTAGATACGCGCTGCCGAGTATCGCACGCCCGACGAGGCGGGGTAGGTGGCGCGTCGTGGCCTCGGCAAGACACATGCCCGTGGCGATGCCCAGGTGCGCCGCGTTGTGCTGCAGCACGATGAGCATGATCGTGGACAGCGTGACGATCCACAGCAGCGCGTAGCCAAACTGCGAGCCCGCGGCCATATTGGAGGCCCAGTTGCCCGGGTCGATAAAGCCGACGGTGACGAGCAACCCGGGGCCGATATGCCGCGCAATGTCTAGGCCTCCGTGACCACCGGTGCGCCGGGAACCAAAGTGTTGTTTGAGATGGTTGAGCATGGTGCACTCCTGCGTGCCGTTTGTTTGACGCCGTAAAGGGTACCCGTTTTAGGCTTAAAGGTTAACCGAGACTAACAAAATTGTTGTATTTGAATAGGATGGGGAAAGGAGTTGCCGAAATGTCTTGATCTGTAACAACTAGGGATGGAAATTGGGTCTTACTGTTACAGATTGAGATGTTTGAAGCGGTGAGCTTACAGGCCGAACTTGGGGCCTATGTTGTCGCCCCTGAGGTCGGCGGTGTCCACTCGTAGGGCGTGCGTTACGCGATTGTTTCGAAACGGGCGGGAAACACAACGGGCCGGTGATGCTCCTAGTATGCCTATTCAACTGATTGTCTAATATTTAGGGGAGGATCGCGATGCAGGCAGATTCCGCTCAGCAGCAGGGCCTTTATCGCCCCGAATTCGACCACGATGCATGTGGCATCGGCGCGCTTGCCGATATCAACGGCGAGCGCCATCACCAGATTCTGGACGACGCACTGTCCATTCTGGTCAACTTGGAGCACCGCGGCGGCACCGGACTCGAGAAGAACACCGGCGACGGCGCTGGCATCCTGTTCCAGGTTCCGCATCACTTTTTCCGTAAAGAGGCTCAAAAGTGCGGCCAGATTCTGCCGGCAGAGGGCGACTATGGCGTGGCCATGCTGTTCTTCCCGCAGGACGACAAGGGCGTAGAGGATGCCCGCCGCGTGTTTGAGGAGGGTTGCGCCGAGGCCGGCGTGCCGCTGCTCTTTTGGCGCGAGGTGCCGGTCGACCCGCACGACCTGGGCGAGACGGCCCGTGCCTGCATGCCCACTATCCTGCAGGCCTTCCTGGGCCGTCCGGACGACACACCCGCCGGCGATGCCTTCGAGCGTCGCCTGTACGTGTGCCGCCGCACCATCGAAAAGAAGGCCGACACCGAGTTTGCCCTGCGCGACAAGATCTTCTATGTGTGCTCCATGAGTTCGCGCACCATCGTGTACAAGGGTATGCTGGTCGCCACGCAGATGCGCCGCTTCTTCATCGATCTTAACGACGCCGCCGTCAAGACGGCTGTGGCGCTCGTTCACTCGCGCTACTCCACCAACACTACGCCCAGCTGGGAGCGCGCGCACCCCAACCGCTTTATCATCCACAACGGTGAGATCAACACCCTCAAGGGCAACGTCAACTGGATTCGTGCCCGCGAGCCCAACCTGTACAGCCCCGTGCTGCAGCACGATCTTGAGCGCGTGATGCCCATCATCAACCGCGAGGGTTCCGACTCCGCGATTCTGGATAACGTGCTCGAATTTTTGGTCATGAACGGTCGCCCGCTCACGCGTGCCGCGTCCATGTTACTGCCCGAGCCGTGGGACCACAACGACAGCCTGAGTGAGGAGCGCCGCGCCTACGACGCTTACCAGTCCATGCTCATGGAGCCGTGGGATGGCCCGGCGGCCATCGCCTTTACCGACGGTCGCACGCTGGGTGCCGCCCTCGACCGTAACGGCTTGCGTCCCGCCCGCTACTATGTGACGCGCGACGGTCGCTTTATGCTGGCAAGCGAGGTGGGCACCATCGAGGTGAGCCCCGAGAACATCCTGACGAGCGGCTGCCTGGGACCGGGCCAGATGCTCGAGGTCGACTTTGCCCGCGGTCGCGTCATCTACAACGATGAGCTGCGCGCCCGTTACGCCAAGGAAAAGCCCTACCGTGATTGGATTGCCGAGGAGACGCTGACCGTTGACGCGCTCGATGAGCCCGTTGCGCCCGCGCCTGCTGAGGATGCCGAGGTGCCCGCCGCCGTGCGCATGGCCAAGCTCGGCTATCACTGGGATGATGTTGACGAGGTCGTGCGCCCCATGGCCCAGCAGGGCAAGGCACCGCTCGCTTCGATGGGCATCGATGCGCCGCTGGCCTGCCTGTCCAAGAAGACGCGCTCGTTCTTCGATTACTTCTATCAGCTGTTCGCCCAGGTCACGAATCCGCCGATTGATGCCCTGCGCGAGCACATGGTGACTTCGACCACGCTCTACCTGGGCAACCACGGCAACTTGCTCGAGGATTCCCGTACGGCCTGCCAGCTGGTGCGCTTGGAGCGTCCGTTGCTCAACGAGGAGGAGTTTGACCGCATCTGCGCCATCGACCGCGTGGGCTTTAAGACTCGCCGCTTCCGTGCCGTCTACCGCCGCGACGCCGGCGAGGGCGCACTGCAGGCTGCGCTCAAGCAGCTTGCCGAGGACGTTGAGGCTGCGGTCCGCGACGGCGTGAACATCGTGGTGCTGAGCGACCGTGCCGCTGCGGGCGAGGTGCCCGTACCGTCGCTGCTCGCCGTGGGCTGCGTGCACAACCACCTGATCCGTGCCGGCGTGCGTACCTTTGCCGACATCGTGGTGGAGTGTGGCGACGCCGTGTCCCC
>CABUKY010000087.1 GCA_902492185.1 uncultured Collinsella sp. | reverse complement strand
GGTGATGCTGGCGGGGTCGGTCCAGTCGGGCTGGCAGATGATGCCCACTTTGTAGCCGTGCGCGTCGAGTACGCGGCTGACGATGGCCATGCCAAAGCTGGGGTGGTCCACGTAGGCGTCGCCGCAGATGTAGACAAAGTCGCACTGGTCCCAGCCGCGCGCATCCATGTCGGCGCGGCTGACGGGGAGGAACTTATCGCGGCCCGGGCGCCAGGGGCGGACGGGTGCTGCTGGGGCATGAGTGGTGTGGCCGCTCTGGGCCTTGCCACCGCGCTTTTGCTGCTGGCCCTGTTTGCCCTGCTGACTGCGCTGGTTGTTCTGAGCGTGCTGAGGCTTTTTTGCCACGATCCCTCCCGGTGTTTGTATGCTGCACGTAATTGTAACCAGTCTTTTTGGGACGGGGCTAAAAAGACTGGTGGAGTACACGCGGCGTCGGGTGCCGGCGCCGCGCCCGCTGTTTGTTTCCAGACTGTGTATCTGCGCGTTGGGGAACCCATCTCGCGCGCACGTCATGTTGTCAATGGGTTACAGTATGAACGGCGGCTATGTTTCCGCCAACGCACGAGAGAGTCGTCAACAAGGAGGATGCACGACGATGCAGCGTGCCAAACAGATATCGGAGTCTATTGAGCTGGGCATCATCTTGGCGCTCGCCGGTGGCTTTATGGACGTGTATTCGTACATTGGGCGCGACCATGTTTTCGCCAACGCGCAGACAGGCAACATCCTGCTCGTGGGCGTGAGCATCTCGGAGGGCAACTGGGCACTTGCGGGGCGCTACTTCTTCCCTGTGGTGTCGTTTGCCGTGGGTATTATGCTTGCCGATCTGGTACACGAGCGGTTTGGCAGCGTGATCCACTGGCGTCAGGTGACGGTGTTCTTTGAAGCCGTCATCTTGCTGGGCGTGAGCTTTATCCCGGGTGGCAATTTCAACCTGCTCGCCAACTGCCTCACCTCGTTTGCCTGCGGCATGCAGGTCGAGAGCTTCCGCAAGATCCACGGTCACGGCATCGCTACGACCATGTGCATTGGCAACTTGCGCAACGCGCTGCAAAACGTGGACGATTACATCATCACCCACAGGCGCGGCTTTTTGGAAAACGGCCTGCTGTACTTTGGCGTGATCTTTACCTTTGTGTTTGGCGCCGTGTTGGGCAACTGGTGTATTGAGCGCATGGGCCTGCACGCCATCGTCGTGGCGAGCTTGCTGCTGTTTGTCGCGTTTGCCATCATGTTCATCGACCGCGAGCGCGACTTGCGCTTACGCTGGAAGGTTGCGGCCGAGGCTTGGAAAGAGGGCTGCCGAAAGTAACCGAATGCGGCAAAGGGGCTGTTCCTTTGCCGCAATATTTTTCATCATCTGTTGAAACGCTTTAACACTTTTGACGTTCTCACGCGTTTTTTGTTTCAAAAGCGTTAGGATTGGACTTATAGCGCGGGGCGTAATGGATGCCCCGCACACGATGGGAGGCTATCAATGGCTAATCGTTTCGTTCTCAACACCATCTCTTATCATGGTTCCGGCGCCATCAAGGAGATCCCCGGCGAGCTCCAGCGTCGCGGCTACAAGAAGATCTTCGTCTGCTCCGACCCCGATCTGGTCAAGTTTGGCGTTACCGCTAAGGTGACCGACGAGCTCGACGCCGCCGGCATCGCATGGAGCCTCTACTCCGAGATCAAGCCCAACCCCACCATCCAGAACGTCAAGGACGGCGTCGAGGCCTTCAAGGCCGCCGAGGCTGACGCTATCGTGACCATCGGTGGCGGCTCCTCCATGGACACCGCCAAGGCCATCGGCATTATTATCAACAACCCCGAGTTCGCCGATGTCCGCAGCCTCGAGGGCGTTGCTCCCACTAAGAACCACGCCGTGTTCACCATCGCCGTGCCGACGACCGCCGGTACCGCCGCCGAGGTGACCATCAACTACGTCATCACCGACCCCGAGAAGGTCCGCAAGTTCGTGTGCGTCGACACCAACGACGCCCCTGAGGTCGCCGTCGTCGACCCCGACATGATGGCTTCCATGCCCGCCGGCCTGACCGCTTCCACCGGTATGGACGCTCTGACCCACGCCATCGAGGGCTACACCACCAAGGGCGCTTGGGAGCTCTCCGACATGTTCCACTTTGAGGCTATTAAGCTGATCAGCGAGAACCTGCGCGACTCTGTCGCCGAGGCCAAGTCCGGTCAGCCCGGCTCCGGCCGCGAGGGCATGGCTCTTGGCCAGTATGTCGCCGGCATGGGCTTCTCCAATGTTGGCCTGGGTATCGACCACGCCATGGCTCACACTCTGTCCGCTCACTACGACACCCCGCACGGTGTCGCCTGCGCCATGCTGCTGCCGATTGCCATGGAGTTCAACAAGCCGGTTTGCACCGAGCGCCTGGCCAAGGTTGCCGTTGCCATGGGCGTTGACACCACGGGCATGAGCACCGACGAAGCCGCCGACGCCGCTATCGCCGCCGTCAAGCAGCTTTCCGCCGACGTGAACATCCCGCACGTCTGCGAGGCCATGAAGGCTGACGAGATCGAGGTCCTGGCCAAGGACGCCATGGCCGACGCCTGCTTCCCGGGTAACCCGCGCGAGGCGACGCTCGACGACGTCATCGAGCTCTTCAAGAAGATCTGCCCGGCTGCCTAGCCTCGTTTGGTGTTCTTTCGCCTGTAGGCGTGCGGTCGCTTTTTGACTTGCCGCTGGCCCCGCCGCGCTACGCGCGGCGGGGCTTTTTGTGCTGCGTCGATGTCCCGAAACGGGCAAAACCAAGGCATACTGCCCGCTGCGGATAGGTGGTGCACTTCCCAGCGTGCATTTTTGGGAGTATTCAGCAGGCTCTGAAAAATGCATAACGTTTTGAATGGCCCGTAGTGGCCCGCAGGCGCCCATCGACAGCCATTGTGGGCGGGCTATCGATGAGTGGAGGGGGCTGTCGCCGCGTTTTTGGTTTGCGACGACCTGCAACACTGCTGTAAGCGCGTCGTTTTGTCGTTCGCGATGGGGTCGTTGGGGCCCACGGTGCTGAATACTCCGTTTTTTGCACGGCCCAAGGTGGGGTACCCTGAGACGAAGCAAAAAGATTCCTCATTTCTATGCAGATACCGATAGGATTTATGCAAGATTGGGATTGTAAGCCGTGCGCGTGCGTAAAATCGGCGGGAGGACGTCTGGAGGTGGCTCGGCTCCCAGAGCCTTGCGCGTGTAGAACGGTTAAAATCGGGACTCGGTCTTAGTTTTGCTTGGAAGGATGCACATGGCTTCTGTAATCGATGCTTCTCTAGAGGAGACGCTCTCCTATATCGCGGGACAGCTTAAGACGCTGACTTCTATCGCTTCGCCGACGGGCTATACCCGTGCGGCGACTGATTATCTGATGGAAACGTTGCGCGATATGGGCTTTGGGCCCGAGCGTTCTAACAAGGGCAATGTGCTCGTTGAACTTGGTGGCGAGGGCGAGCCGCTCGTGTTGGCGAGCCATGTCGATACCCTGGGCGCCATGGTGCGCTCCATTAAGGACAATGGCCGCCTGCGTCCCACGACGCTCGGTGGGCACCAGTGGTCTACGGCCGATGGCGAGAACTGCACCGTCTACACGCGTGACGGCAATGTCTACACGGGTGTGGTCCTCAATACCGAGCCTTCGGCGCATGTGGCCGATGAGCCGGTCAAGACCATCGAGAAGAACATGGAAATCCTGCTCGACGAGAACGTTGACAGCAAGGATGACGTGCTTGAGCTGGGCATTCAGACGGGCGACATCATCGCTATGGACCCGCGCACCACGGTGACGGAGAGCGGCTACATCAAGAGTCGCTTCCTTGACGACAAGCTGTCCGCGTCGATTCTGCTGGGTTTGGCCCGCGCTGTCGCCGACGGCGAGTTGACCCTTTCGCGCAAGGTTTCGCTGCTCTTTACGGTGTACGAGGAGGTCGGCCACGGCGGTGCCTTTGTGCCGGCCGACACGCGCGAGATGATCAGCGTGGACATGGGCTGCGTGGGCGACGACCTGGGCTGCACCGAGCGCATGGTTTCGATTTGCGCCAAGGATTCGGGCGGTCCGTACAACTACGATCTGGTGACCACGCTGTCCAATATCGCGCGCGAGCTTGAGCTCGATTATGGCATCGACGTGTACCCGCACTACGGCTCGGACGTCGAGGCCACGCTCTCTGCCGGCTACGACATTCGCCATGGTCTGATCGGCCCCGGCGTGTACGCGAGCCACAACTACGAGCGCAGCCACATCGACGGCGTGCGCAATACCTACGAGCTGGTTCGCGCCTACGTTCAGCGCTAGGGGAGCAGCTTGCGACTCGGCTGACCAATCGCTAAGGCCCGATTTCTCGGGCCTTTTTTCGCTTCATTCTGTTTAGTATTATACTGTATGTAACTAATTAACTTAACGTTTGGAATACTTAACGAGGTGATGTGGCATATGAATGCATCTGAGTACTTATCTATGGGTGATGCTGGCTGCCTGCTGGGCGTTACGAAAGCCCGCATATCTCAACTTGCCGCATCGGGAACGCTCGCGTGCGATATTGTGGGCGGACGGAAGATGGTCGAGTACAATTCTGCGATCGCCTATCAAAAGGTCCGCAAACGAGGGCGCCGTCCTGCGGCCGATGTGGGACGCAAGTTTACGCTGATGTCGGCCGACCATGAGGTCGCGCATGTCTCATTTGATCCGACGCGCGAGTTTCCCTTCGAAATCGCCGAGGTCCTCGATGCGCAACGAATGCCGTTTGGCACGTGCTCGAGCTCTTCTCCAACGGTGAATAAGCGGGAGCTCAACGCGTGGTGGGGGCATCGGTCGGTACCCGATGTTCGCCCTGGGCTTATCTCGCGTTACCGCGAGCTGGGGATTGCTAACGGCGTTGAGGTGCCGGTTCAGTGCCTGGGTCTATCACTTTCGGACTGTTATTGGCTGCGGCCGACCGATTGCGCCGAACTCAAATGGCAAAACATTAATTACTTTGAGAACGAGTTTGAGCGATCGGCGCCCGAGGGGCGTTCGGGTTGGCTGGAGGGCATCGGTCTTAAAAATCCCGACAACACATCCGAGGGCGAGCTTCCTAAATCGTGGATGATTCGCAACGGTGTTCGCGTTCTGGTCAAGGGGTGTGGCGTGGACGACCAACGACCCTTTAACGAGGCGGTCGCAACAGCTCTGCATCGTCGTTTGCTTTCCAAGGGGGAGTTTGTTCCTTACACGGTTGAGCGCATGTTCGATGGCCCTGCGTGTCTGTGCGACGACTTTCTTGATGGCCGCGAGGAATACGTTCCGGCTGTTTACGTTAAGGGCGCACTTGCTAGCCAGCGGGGAAACTCGACATACGATCGATACTGTCGCTACCTTGGCAAGCATGGTGCCGATGAGGCCGCTGTGAGAAGGTCTATGTCGCAGGTGATTGTCTGCGATGCCCTTTTGGCCAACAGCGACCGCCATTGGCGAAACTTCGGCATCATCCGCAATGTCGATACCCTGGAGATAAGGCCTGCTCCGCTGTTCGATAGCGGCAATTGCCTGTGGTACAACGTACCAACTGCCGTGCTCGCAGCTGGGGAGTTTGGGTTTTCCGCTAAGCCGTTTGGGCCCGACCCTTCCGTCCAGCTGGCGCTTGCGGACTCACTCGATTGGTTCGACGCATCGAGACTGGACGGATTTGTTGATGAGGCAATCGAAATTCTTTCGCAGAGCGAATGGGTGACGGCGGAGGGTCGACTCGAGGCCATTCGCCGCGGCCTCGAGCGTCGCATAATCGAGGTTAGTGCCGCTGTCGAGGTACTTCGACACGTGCGGCGATAACCCCGCGGCTACTTAAGTGCGCCGGTCACGGTGCCGCCGCCCAGGACGACGTCGCCGCGATAGACGACGACGGCTTGGCCGGGGGCGATGGCTCGTTGCGGCTCGTCAAAAGTTAGCAGCATTTGCCCGTCTTCGTCACGCGTAAGGGTCGCTGCCTGGTCTTTCTGACGGTAGCGGTATTTGGCACCTACGCGAATGCCGCCGGCGTCCGGCGCGCTCCATATCCACTCATCGGCCGTGAGGGCAGCGGCGGTCAGGTCCTCTGCCTCGCCCAGATGCACGGTGTTGTTGGCGGCGTCGACGCCTGTCACGTATACGGGATGCGCCATCGCTACGCCCAAACCCTTGCGCTGGCCGATGGTATAGCGCAGTGCGCCGTTGTGGCGCCCGACCACGCTGCCGTCGCGCCATACAATATCGCCCGGCTCGGCGGCATGTCCGCAGCGGCGCTCGATATAGCCCGCGTAGTCGCCGTCTGGAATAAAGCAGATATCCTCGCTCTCGGCCTTTTTGGCGTTGGCAAAGCCCTGTTCGGCGGCAATGCGGCGCACGTCGCGCTCTTTGTCCAGCCCGGCCAGCGGAAAGATTGTGCGCGACAGCCGCTCCTGCGTGAGCGAATACAAAAAGTAGCTCTGGTCCTTCTTGGGGTCCTCGCCGCGATGCAGCTGCCAGGTGCCGTCGGACGCCTGGCTCGTTTTGGCGTAGTGACCTGTGGCGATGTAGTCGCAGCCCATATCGAGTGCCGCATCGAGCAGCGCGCCAAACTTAATATGGCGGTTGCAGATGATGCACGGATTGGGCGTCAGCCCCTCCTGGTAGGCGTTAACAAAGCGCTCGATTACGTTGCGGTCGAAGGTCTGCTGCAGGTCGAGCACATGGTGGGGTATCCCCAGGCGCTCGGCGACGGCCTTTGCATCAGCGATGTCGCGGTCGACCTTACTCATGCCCGTGACGGGATCGGGCGCGGGACAGGTGAGGCGCATGGTGGCACCGACGCATTCGTAGCCCTGGCGCTTGAGCAGATAGGCAGTCACGCTGGAATCGACGCCGCCGCTCATGGCGACGAGCACGCGCTTGTTGTGCATGGGGAGGTTCTCCTTGGTGGCATGTGGCCAAAAAAGAAAAGCGGCGCGGGAGGCTGGTTCCGCGCCGCAGACATTGTAGCAAGTTCGGGTGTCATGTGGGACGCCCTGTTGGGATGAGCCCAGGCTGCCAGAAGAGAGGGAAGGCCGGCGTGCCTTGGACTCGTTCTAAGAACGAGAAGCTCTAGTCCTGGAACAGTGCCGTGGACAGGTAACGCTCGCCGGTGTCGGCAAGCAGGGCCACGATGGTCTTACCCTCGTTCTCGGGGCGCTTGGCCAGCTGCAGTGCGGCCCACACGGCGGCACCGGACGAAATGCCCACGAGCACGCCCTCCTTGTGGCCCACGGCACGGCCGGTGGCAAAGGCGTCGTCGTTCTCGACGGGGATGATCTCGTCATAGACCTGGGTGTCGAGGACGTCGGGCACAAAGCCGGCGCCGATGCCCTGGATCTTGTGCGGGCCGGCCTGGCCCTTGGAGAGCACCGGGGAGGTGGCGGGCTCGACGGCGACGACCTTAATCTCGGGGTTCTGCTCCTTGAGGAACTCGCCCACGCCGGTCACGGTGCCGCCGGTTCCAACGCCGGCGACGAAGATGTCGACCTTGCCGTCGGTGTCATCCCAGATCTCGGGGCCGGTCGTGGCCTTGTGGATGGCGGGGTTGGCGGGGTTCACAAACTGGCCGGCGATAATGCTGTTGGGCGTCTCCTTCTGCAGCTCCTCGGCCTTGGCGATGGCGCCCTTCATGCCCTTGGAACCGTCGGTGAGCACGAGCTGTGCGCCATATGCCTGCATAAGTTTGCGGCGCTCGACGGACATGGTCTCGGGCATGGTGATGATCACCTTGTAGCCGCGAGCCGCCGCCACCGAGGCGATGCCGACGCCGGTGTTGCCGCTCGTGGGCTCGATGATGGTGTAGTCGCCGCCGCGCACGAGCTTGCCGGCCTTTTCGGCCTCGTCGATCATGTTCTTGGCGACGCGGTCTTTAACGGACCCGGCGGGGTTG
>CABUKY010000086.1 GCA_902492185.1 uncultured Collinsella sp. | reverse complement strand
GTGCGACGGGGGCGAGGCGAATGGCTGAGCGGTATCGATATGCGGGTTTAACGGCATATCGACCACATAGATTTTTAACTTGCATTTCTACCCGCCCTTTTCGTAGAGTCGCCGATACGTGCTTAGCGCACCCTCGGCGCGTCCGGCAGGCTTTGCGAAATGGGATCCAGGAGACTTCGGCGCAGCATCATCTTGCGGAATGCTTCTAATGAGCCTCCCATCCTTCAAAAACAGAATCTCATCGCACAGCCTATCGACCGAATCCAAGATGTGGGATGACATGATGATGCACGTACCAGAATCGGCCAGCTTCCTGAGAATCTCGGAATGCAAGTCCACCCTGCTGGGGTCGAGCGCGTTCATGGGCTCATCTAATAGAAGGTACCGCGCGCCCGTCGCATACGCAATCGCCAGGGTAAGCTGCTGCTTCATGCCCTGGCTCAGAGTGCGGATCCTCATCTTCGCGAACTCGCCTATCTGCGTTTGTTCCACTATCTCTTCGATATCGCGAGCATGCGGCCACATATCGCAAACCATCTTGAGGTGATCTTCCGCACGCAATCCGGGATACAGCAGCGTCCCCTCACCAGGTGCATAGAAGATCATAGAACGGACCTCTCTCGCACCCGTACCCTGCACCTCATCCAGAACGATGCTCCCGTCCACGCGAGGACCCGGCAAACCTGCCATCGCACGCAGCAACGTCGTCTTTCCATGCCCGTTCGGAGCGACGAGACCGTAGACCGTACCCGGGGCAAACTCAGCGTTCACCGAATCTACGAGCACCTTCTTTCCATAAGAGATCGTCAGCGTTTGAAGGTCAATCATCGAGATCATCCCCTTTCGATCTTTGGAACACTCAGGCGCACCATCAACGGAGATACGGCGCCCAAGACCACCAGCAGAGCGCCCGATGCGCCGACGACCTCTCCAAAAGGCATCGCGTTCGTCCCTCGCCCAAGGAAGCCAATCGTCCCCACCTGGGAAGCGGGATCAAACGAGGCGAATGGAGCCAGCAGCGCGACGCCCATGCCCACGCTTTCAACATGAGCGCTCAACGAACCCAACACCAAGAGAACCGCGCAAACCATTCCGGTGACAACGGGGTTGCGGCTAATCGCTGCTGTCAACGCAGCGACGACGGAAATCACGCCGTATGCCATGACCAGCAACGGAATACTGCACAACACCGCCTCCTCCACCATGGACGTTGTCGAAGCTCCCGCCCGAATGAGAGCGACGGGATACTCCGATCCACCCGCACCGTTCTTAATCACGGACACAACGACAGCGGGAACCATCGACACCAAAAGCAGCACCAAGCCAAGCAGGGGAGCCAGCGCAACAGCCGTCAGAAAACGCACATGCGCTGTTGCGGGGATCTGGAGAACCAGAAGGGAACGACACTGCAGGTGGGTGCACGCGAGCGATGTGACAACCACGGGCAACAGCAAAAATAAGGAGGGAAGCGCTGCCTGGAGATACGAAAGGAGGATTAATGGGGGCATCTTCGTACTTAACTCGTAAACCTTGGGGTCCGGCAAGCTCGCGATCGACTCAAGCAGAAGGGCGCGCGCCTCCGCACGAGAAGGAGTCTCCGGCTCGATTCCGATCGATTGCAGGAGAGTCGCATCTGCCGCGCCCAGCTCACCTCGAGCGCGCTCGTACGTCGCAAGGCTTCGAAACCCCTCCGCAGGCATAGGCGCGTACACGAAACCCGAAAGAGCATCCCGCATGTCTTCCAGGGCCGCTTTGCCCTCGACGTCCATATTCGCAGCGTTCTGCTCTAGATACCGATCTATTGAACGGAGCTCCCCATCCCTATACCGAACAGCGGAAACGTTATCAGCGTCAGGAAACATCTCGACCAGAGCCGGGGCCAGCATCGTCGTCGACATTGCAATCGCGCATACGGCGAGGGTAGGAGAACGCAGGAGCAGTTTCCCCATCGTTCTTACGTATGCAACGGCGGAGGCACAAGCGCTCGAACGAGTTGCCGTTCTCGATGCAGTGAAGGAACCTCTCTCAAGACAAATCGGGGATATCGGGCACGCGCAGCCGCTCTTTTCAGCAACGCAAAGCAGGCTAATTGCCAGCACCTCGATCCCGATTGCGCATACGAGGGCAATCGCGCCACGCTCGAAGCAAAGTCCAGGCAGATTCACTATCTGCGTTGTCGGGTACGGGCTATAGGCGCCGACGGTCAACTCAGTGTTCGCATACGTAAGGGGATTCAACAGGGCGAACTCACGTAAAGCGATGGATCTTCCGCAATACCCGGGAACCATCGTCACCCCCATCAGGGCACATACGAACACGATTCCAAGCGTAGGGTTATTGGCAATCTTCACGGCAAGGTGAACGACAAGCGAGATGAACGCTGCCACCAAGAATTGCAAGATGGCCGTCTGCGCGAACACCAGCCAAGCCGGTTTGATAACCGGAGTCGCATATTGAATGTAGCCTATCGGATAGAACGGCGAGCCCGGGCCATTCTTCACAAGCGCGGCGATTATCCCTGGAAGATTGATGGCGAGGACGGCAAGCATTGCAAAAACACTCGCCCATACGCTCGATGCAACAAGTCTACCCAGCTCGCCCATCGGTGCCTGGATGATGAGCTTTTCACGTTTGTTAAGACGCGCGGCAAGGAACGAGACGGCAACGGCCGTTGCGACCCATAGCAAGTACTCCTTCGATCCGTCATAATAGGTGTACTCTCCATCCGATATCTGCAGAAACGGAAGTAGGGGAGAGAGCGGTGCCAAGATAAGACGTCCCGCGGCAAGAGGGTACAGAAGCGCGGGCATGCTTGATGAAGAGGTATAGACACCGTCCTCCCCCGCATTCACAAGCGCATCCGCATAGGATGCTGACAATTCCTGCTCAACACGGGTTATTCCCGACTCGAGGTATTCGACCCGTCCGTCGATGCCAGCCGCGCTCCTGAAGACGGGCAGAGCACAAAGAACCATCAACGCAACAACGACAACACAGAGCGACCTGGAGGAGAGAAGCGACCTAAAGATCGCCTTCGAGATTTTGAGCATATTCATCGCCAACCTTAACCTCATCCAGTCGGAACAGAGGGGCCGAACAAAATGCTCGGCCCTTATTACTTGCCGGCAAAGTCAATTTAACATAAACTGTTAAAAAGTAACCTGAGTTTTTTAAATTCTTCGGAGGTTATTATGAGTTCCGACAATCGCACTCCCCGGCTTCATTCCTTCCGCATCGCATGTGCGATAGCCTCTGCGACCCTTTGCGCCACCGCCATCGCACAAGTGGCGTTCTCCTTAAAGCCAGCAATCGAAGTGCTCGACAACCCTGTAATTGCAGACTCCCCCGCGTATCCAGCCCTTGCGATCTCGACATTGGTCCCTGCCGTCATCGGTATCGCTACGACCATCCTCAGCGCCGTTCTCGTGTGGACGATCAAGAGCGGAGACCCCTTCAAGAAAGGGTCTGCGACATGCTTGAAGGTGCTCGGCATTCTCTTCGTTGTTCAAGCTGCCACCAGCCTCTACGCCGGCTCACTCAAAACCTCCGTTTCGATGTTTGGCGGCGAGGGGGCCGTCGGCGCCCAAGAGATCGCTTCATCATTCGATTGGACCTCTCTGGTTCTCGGCATCGTCCTGTTCATGCTTTCCCAGCTCTTCTTGTACGCCCGAGAGCTGTACCTCGACTCCGACGAGATTGCGTAAGGAAACGCCATGCCCGTAATTGTTCGCCTCGACAAGATCATGGCCGAGCGAAAGATTTCCTCGAACGAACTTGCCGAAAGGATTGGAACCACGCCCGTGAACCTGTCCCGTATTAAAAAAGGGCATATTCGCGGCATTCGCTTCAACACGCTCGAGCAGCTATGCCTCGCCCTTCGTTGCCAACCCGGAGACCTTCTCGAAGTCATGAGCGAAGAGGATGCCCGAAAGGAGTTCGGACTCGATTGGTCCGCCGAGGATTAGAGGGCGGTCGTACTCGCCCTGCACACGGGGATGCGAATCGGCGAGGTCTGCGGCCTTCGGTGGTGCGATGTGGATTTCGAGACGGGCCTGATCTCGATCAGACACTCGGTGGCGTACGCGAAGGGAATGGGTTCGTTCATCAAGGACACCAAGACCCATGACGCCAGGGGTATCCCCATCGACCCGGTCGGCCTACTCCCCTTCCTGAAGGAGACCCACGAGATCGACTGCGGAAAGCTGCGCTTGCGCGGCCTTACCGGGGCGGTCGAGATCGGGGACTGCTACATCCTGTCGGAGCCGGGCGCGACCTTCGCGACGACAAGCTATATCCGCAGGGCGTTCAAGACGTTCTCGGAGACCAACGGCCTCATGGGCACCAACGACGAGCTGATCACGTTCCACGGCCTTCGCCACACGTTCGCAACGCAGTGGATCCGCCAAGGCGGCGATATCAAGGCGCTCCAATCGATCCTCGGCCACAAGGACGCCATGGCGACGCTCAACGTCTACGCCGACATCGAGCCCATCTCCAAAATCCATAACATGCTGCGCGCCACGCCGTGCCTTTGGCGCGGGCACCTCGGGCCGAGGGTCGATCCGGGTCCCATGTTCCAACAGAGGATCCAGGAGTCCATCGAGACGCTCCAGGCGTTCGGCTACGGCATCACCGAGCCGGACGACCGAAATATCGCCATACGCGACGTGAAGATGAACAGTTGGCTCTAGCTCACCGAGTACGCGGCAGTGCTGGGCCCATCCCAACTGAGGTCACGGTGGTCCGATAGGGGCGCCGCCCGCGGCATGCGCCGCGGAGCGGTATCCCCTACCGAAGGGCGGGGATGCCCTCCGCTTCCAGTTCGGAATCAGCCGTCGGAGGCGTTCGGCTGACTGCGGGAACGGCCTGTCCGCTCAATGTGTTCGGCTGAGATCGGAAATCAACCCAACACGAGCCGGACACGCGCCAGACGGCTCTTCCCCGTACGGCCTTCCCCCTTACGCTCATGTTGCAGGCATGTAACGCCGCAGCGAGCGCGCCTTTTTTGCGCCAGACAGGTACAATGATGAACACTGTACCGTAGCGGAGCGCCCCGCGCGCGCCGCAACCACGCGAAAGGGTTTCCCATGGCCGAGATCTCGTCCTCCCGTATCGTCATCACCGTCCTTGGCAAGAACCGCCCCGGCATCGTCGCCGGCGTCACCCGCGTTCTGGGCGAGGCCAACGTCGACATCCGCGACATCACGCAGTCCATTATCGAGGACATCTTCACCATGACCATGCTGGCCGACACCGCCGAGTCCAAGCTCGACTTCGCCGAGCTGCAGAAGGCCCTGGCCGAGGCCGGCGAGCTTTCGGGCGTCAACGTGTCCATCCAGCGCGAGGACGTCTTTAACTTTATGTACCGCCTGTAGCGAACAAGCCGCTCGGGGCAGCTTGACGTCATATCGTCCAAGCGCGCGGCCCCAAAGCGGACCGGAGAGGAGCGCGCATGGCCTACGACGCCAAGAAAATCTACTACCGCTTCGACGATCACCTGAGCCGCCTGGTTCTGGATTACGAGGCGAGCCGTCAGATTTCGCCCGAAAGCGAAAACCTCTACCACGGCCTGCCGACCGCCCCGTACGACGAGGGCCTGTTCGTAGAGCATAACGTCAAGCGCGGCCTGCGCAATGCCGACGGCTCGGGCGTGGTCGCGGGCCTTACCCGCATCTCGGACGTGCACGGCTACAACAAGGTCGACGGCAAAGTCGTGCCCGACCAGGGCAAGCTTACGCTGCGCGGCTACAGCATCGAGGACCTGGTCAACAACGCCCAGGCCGAGAATCGCTATGGCTACGAAGAGGTCGCCTACCTGCTCATCACGGGCTCGCTGCCCAACAAAGAGGAGCTCGACGGTTTTTGCGGACGTCTGGGCGCTTTTAGGCACCTGAGCGATGAGTACGTCAAAGAGTTCCCCATGACCACGGTGTCGTCGAGCATCATGAATGTGCTTCAGCGCGCCGTGCTGCTGCTCTACGCCTTCGACGCCGAGCCCGACGCCATTACGCCCGAGCACGAAATCGACGTCGCCATCTCCATGCTCGCCCGTCTCCCCCGCATCGCCGCCTTCGCGCATATGGCCTCGGTCGCCAAGCGCCGCGGCTCCGAGGTTCATGTACCGCACCCCACACCCGGTCTCTCCACCGCCGAGACCATCCTGCAGGTGTTGCGCGGCGGCATGGCATTCACCCGCGACGAAGCCATGCTGCTCGACGTGATGCTCATGCTGCATGCCGAACACGGAGGCGGCAACAACTCCACGTTTGCCTGCCGCGTGCTGTCCTCCTCGGCCACCGACCCGTATTCCGCCTACGCCGCGGCTATCGGCTCACTCAAGGGCCCGCGCCACGGCGGCGCCAACGCCAAGGTCGTGTCCATGCACGAGGACATCCGTGCGCACGTCTCCAATTGGGAGGACGAGGACGAGGTCGCAGCCTACCTGGGCAAGATCCTCGACAAGCAGGCCTTCGACGGCACGGGTCTCATCTACGGTATGGGCCACGCCGTCTACACGCTGAGCGACCCGCGCGCCGAGGTCTGCCGCCGTTACGCGCGTACGCTTGCCGCCAAGAAGGACCTGGGCGAGGAGTTCGCGCTCATCGAGCGCATCGAGCGCCTGGCACCGCAGGTGATGCGCGACCACGGCATGACCAAGCCCATCTGTGCCAACATCGACCTGTACACGGGCTTTATCTACAAGATGCTCGGCGTACCCGAGACGCTTTTTACGCCGCTATTCGCCGTCGCCCGCATGGCCGGCTGGTCGGCACACCGCATGGAAGAGCTCTTCTGCGCGCACCGCATTATTCGCCCCGCGTATCGCCCGGTTATCGAGCCGCTGGAGTACAAGCCGCTCGCCGATCGCTAGGACGCGGACCGTTATAGAACCCGAGCGTGGCCAGGGCATCATCGCCCTCGGCCACGCTTTTTATGCCAGCAGAAAGGGCTGCATCAAATGATTGTCTTTTCCGATATGGACGGAACGCTGTTGACGAGCGATAAGCAGATGAGCGATGCCACCTGGGCGATGCTCGACGAGCTCGCTCGACGCGGGATTGAATTTGTGCCCTGCACGGGACGTCCGCTGTCGGGCATCTTTGAGCCCATCCTCGCCCATACCGCCGTGCACTATGCCGTTTGCGCCAATGGCGCCAGCGTCTGGCAGCTCGACGACGATGTGCCCACCGACGCCTCGCGCGCCACGTGCATCTTGAGCCGTCCGCTCGATTGCGGCATTGCCCATCGCATCCATCGCATCGCCGCCGGCCACGATGTGACCTTCGATATCTTCGCGGATGGGCAGTGCTTCCTCCCCCGCTCGCTCTACACGCGCCTGGACGAATTCTGCGGCGGCGACCCCCACATCGCGGCTTCGCTCAAGCGCACACGAACACCGATCGACATGGATATCGACAGCAAGATCGACGAGGTCGAGACGCTCGAGCGCATCGCCATGTACTGGCACAACCCGGCTGATCGCGACGCCATCGCGGCGGAACTCGACACGCTCGGAGGCATTGAAGTCACGCGTTCGTACGCCATGAATATCGAGGTCATGGGCGAGGGCGCCACCAAGGGAACGGCCCTCACGTGGCTCTGCGAGCACCTGGGCGAGCGTCTCGCCGACGCTTGGGCGTTCGGCGACAACATCAACGACATCCCCATGCTGCAGGCAGCGGGCCACGGCATGGCCATGATCAACGCCGAGCCCGAGGACCGCGAGGCCGCCGACGCCATCACCGAATACGACAACGACCACGACGGCGTCGCCCGCACCATCATGGCCGCTCTCGCCTAGTCATTGGGGACGTTCTTAAACGACTAGTCGTTGGGGACACTCTTCGCAAAAAGCTGCAAGGACTGTCCCCCACTGTCGGCAGAGACGATATGAGCAGGACATAAAAACATTGAGAGCCCCTGCTGCATGAAAGACCG
>CABUKY010000085.1 GCA_902492185.1 uncultured Collinsella sp. | reverse complement strand
ATCGAGCACCCAGGGCTTGCCGGCGTCGTGTGCCGCCTTGGCCGCGCGGGGAATCGTCTGCTCGTAGATGGGGAAGAGCGTGCCCATGTTGAGATAGATGGCGCCGCCGCCGGCAACGAGCGCCTCGCCCTCGTCGGGCAGATAGACCATGGCGGCCGAACCGCCCACGGCGAGCTGCGCGTTGGCGACAAAGTCAATCGTCACCGTGTTGGTGATGGAGCCGGCCATTGGATTGGTGGCGCGAATCTCCTCCACGGCCTTGACCATATGTTGCTTAAGCTGTTCCGAATCAATCACTGCACATGCCTCCTTGGCATAGAAAAGGGGCGCTGTGCATAGACAGCGCCCCTGTAAAGGCGGCATGCTCCCTACGCCAGCATTAACTGACAGGTTCAAAGGATTGGGCCCCATGCCCTCTCAGCCTTGTGGTTTGCACCGCCGGCACTCCCGCATCGAATCTGTTGTTCCCTATACTAACGCACCTGCCAAAAAGGGACAGGTTTATTTTGGCAGGTCGTTACAATAGGTAGGACCGATACGAATGGGGGCCTTATGATTAAACTTGTGCTGACCGATATGGACGATACGCTGATTCCAGCCGGGCATGACGGCGCCAGCGACTACGCCATCGAGGGCATTCATGTCATGCAGGCGGCGGGTCTGCACTTTGGCCCGGTTTCGGGTCGTCAGCCGTCCGCGATGGGCTGGATGTTCAAAAATCGTTCCGAGTGCTTCTCGACTGGCGCGTTCTGTAACGGCCAGGTGATGTTTGTCGACGGCGAGGTTGTTGCCTCCCGTGCGAGCGACAACGGTGCCCTCATGCGTCTTGCCGACTATCTGGAGCAAGAGACCGACGATACCTATCTGAAGGTCTATAGCCTGGGCGATGACTTTTGGGGCAACGATGCCTATTGCGTGACGAGTGATCCCGAGCGCGTTCGTCGCGCCATGGAGTCGGGCGGCAACGCATGGCTCAAAGGCGAAGAGGCCCCGTGCCGTCCCGTCGTCGATGAAGCGCCGGTGTTCAAGGCGAATATCTGGAGTGCCCGTTCGCGTGAGGAGCTCGCGGAGCTACGCGAGCGCGTTGCCGCTGAGGTGCCGGAACTCTCGCTTGTGTTTCCCAACAACCGAGTGCGCCTGTTTGACATCCTTCCAGCAGGTTGGGACAAGGGTTGCGCTGCGCTGGAGTTGGCGTGCGCTTTGGACCTGACGCCCGACGAGGTGGCCGTATTTGGCGATTCCGATAACGATTTGCCCATGATCGATGCCGTTCCCAACTCCGTTGCAGTCGCCAATGCCAACGAGGCCGTCACGGCTGCCGCGCGCTGGCATATCGGCGCTGCGGCAGACGATGCGGTTGCCGGGGCTCTGCATCAGATTGCCGCCTGCGCCGCGACGGGGGAGATGCCGCCGTTTATGCGTCAGATGGACACGGCGGGTCTTGGCATCACGAACGTCTAGGGAGAAGGCCATGAAGCTCCAGCAGCTCAGATATGTCGTTAAAGTTGCCGAATGCGGCAGCATCACCGAGGCCTCGCGCCGGCTCTTTGTGTCGCAGCCTTCGATTACCGCGTCAATCCGCGATCTCGAAAACGAGATGGGCGTGCACATCTTTGAGCGCACTAACAAGGGTGTCATTGTGTCCGAGGAGGGCGAGACCTTCTTGGGCTACGCGCGACAGGTGCTCGACCAGGCCGACCTGCTCGAAGGCAAGTACAAGGGCGCGTCCGAGCAGGTGCCGCACTTTAGTGTGAGCTGCCAGCATTATTCCTTTGCCGTTAATGCGTTTGTCGATGTGATCCGCGAGTTCGATGCCGCGCGCTACGACTTTACCCTGCGCGAGGAGCAGACTCACGAGATTATCGAGGACGTCGCGCATATGAAAAGCGAGCTCGGCATCTTGTACCTGTCCGAGCATAATCGCGAGGTTATCGAGCGCATGCTGGCGGCCAACGAGCTCGTATTCGAGGGACTCTTCTGCGCCACGCCGCACGTTTTTGTGTGCGCAGACCATCCGCTGGCGGGCCGCTCCAGCGTGACGCTCGAGGACTTGGAAGACTACCCGTTCCTGTCCTATGAACAGGGCAGCTATAACTCGTTCTATTATTCCGAGGAACTGACCTCGACGTTTGAGCGCCGCAAGAACATCCGCGTGCGCGATCGCGCGACGCTGTTCAACCTAGCCATGGGCCTCAACGGCTACACGGTATGCTCAGGCGTGATCAGTCATGAGCTCAACGGCCCCGGCATCATCTCGATTCCGCTCGATGTAGACGAGTACATGGAGATTGGCATCATCACGCGCAAGAATACGACGCTCACGCGCTACGGCCAAGCCTATATCGACGCGATTCGTCAGCATATCTAGGCTGCTGTGCTCCGCGCGGGTCAAATCTCTTTATGGCAGTCCAGATTGATATAGGAAGCATCTATATCAAACTGTTATAAACATATATTTTACGATGACCACATGAGCGCTCATACTCTGTCTCGATAAAGCATCCAATGCAAAGGGAGATATCTATGAGCACTTCGATTCAACCGAACGCGCCGTTTCGCGCCGATATCGTCGGCAGCTTTCTTCGTCCGCAGGTCGTGAAGGACGCCCGTGCCGCCTACGCCGCGGGTACGCTCGATGACGATGGCCTTAAGGCCGTCGAGGATGAGGCCATTCGCGACCTGGTGGACAAGCAAAAGGCCGCCGGCCTGCAGGTGATTACCGATGGCGAGTTCCGCCGCAGTTACTGGCACCTCGACTTTATGTGGGGGCTCAACGGCATTGAACGCCGTACCTCGCGTACGGGCTATATGTTCCACGACGAGGAGACCACGGCCGATACCGCCGTGGTGACCGGCTCCATCAGCGGCGAGAACCACCCCTTTGTCGAGCACTTTAAGTTTGTCAAGGCACTTGAGGACGAGGGCCACGTTGCACGCCAGACCATCCCGGCACCGATCCAGACGTTCTCTGAGGTCACGCTCGATCGCTGCGATGGCCAGCAGGAGAGCCTGCGCGCTGTCTATAAGACCGATGAGGAGCTTGCCGACGCCATTGCAGCCGCTTATCGCACGGTGATCGCCGACTTGTACGCAGCGGGCTGCCGTAACATCCAGTTTGATGACTGCACCTGGGGCATCTACTGCGATACCGACTTTGTGTCCAAGACCGGCATGAGCCCGGTCGATCTGCAAAAGGTAAGCGAGCTGGGCGTGGCGCTCAACAACGCCGCCATCAAGGGCAAGCCCGATGACCTTGTCATTAACACGCACGTGTGCCGTGGTAACTACCACTCTACCTATGCCTTCGAGGGCGGCTATGACCCCATCGCGCCATACCTGTTCGCAAACGAGGATGTCGACGCATTTTACCTGGAGTTCGATACGCCGCGCGCCGGTGGTTTTGAGCCGCTCAAGTACGTTGCCCCGGGCAAGAAGGTCGTGCTGGGCTTGGTAACCACCAAGGCGGCAGAGCTCGAGAACGAGGATGTTATCGTCGAGCGCATCCGTGAAGCCGCAAAGTACGTGCCGCTCGAGAACCTGTATCTGTCGCCCCAGTGCGGCTTTGCCAGCTGCGAGATTGGTAACAAGCTGACCGAGGACGAGCAATGGGCAAAGATCGCGCTGGTCAAGCGCATTGCCGAGCGCGTTTGGAAGTAACGTTACCGTTCGCAGGTGACGGCGCGTGCGAGACATGGCGTATCACGTACAATGGTTCGGATCGTATCGTTCGGGCGGGTTATCCGATATGCCTGATCGCCCTTCCATCATGAAAGGACTTCCATGTCCCAATCCTCGACGCCCGCCGTATCTGAACTCGAGGAGACTGTCGAATAGTAGTTGTGTTCAGCTAAATCAAAAAATGGCGCCCGTGCGTACGCGTGGACGCCATTTTTAATGCGTCAGTATCCAGTGGATGCCGCGCGCCATGCGCAGGTCAGTTTGGGCAAAGTGATTGCCGGGGTTGAGTTCCAGCGTTGTTGGAATGTCACGCTCGATAAACAGCTCTTCCATCGCGCGCGTATCGTCGAGTACGTGCCGCATCATGCGGTTGGGCGTCTTGGTTTCCTTTTTACCGAGCGACAGATAGGCGGCGTCGGGCGTAGCTGTCATCGTGCGCTCGCGCGTGTAGTCGATAAAGCCGGGGAACCAAAGCGACCCCGATGCACTCGCCGCGCGCTCAAAGACATCTGTTTGCCAAAGTGCCCACAGTGCAAAAAGACCCGCCAACGAGTAGCCGGCAACGCCGCGCCAGGCGGGCGGTTGCGGGAGCGATGATTCGGCCTGGGGGATTATCTGCTTCAGCAACTCGTCAAGAAAACCAGCTGCCTGTCCGCCAAAGGGCTCGGCATCTCGTATAGTTCCGTCGCATTCCCAGGGGCTCAGCTCACGATTCCAATCGAGTCCTCCAATGGCGACAAGGGTGAATGGCGGGCAGTCGAGCTCTCGGCAGCGTTCGTAGACTTCACTACCGTCGCCCATAACCACGGGGAGGTAGATGGCGGGCGCGCCTTCCGCACACTCTGAATAAACGGTTATCTGCTTCTGATGCGCTTCCAAGGCAGGCTTCTCTCGGTGTTGTGATATCGACAGCCTCAATTGTCGCACGCTGGCACGGGGGCAGGCGCTAAAAGAAAGGCGCGGAGCCGCTCGATGCGACTCCGCGCCTTAATGTTCTGCTTTAGCAGACTATGCCGTTACGCCACGAAGAAGTAGACGAGGAAGGCAAGGGCTGCGATCCACATGAGCGGCTTGATCTTGGAGGCCTCGCCCTTAAAGAGCGCGACGACCACGTAGGCGATAAAGCCCAGACCAATGCCGGCAGAGATGGAGTAGGTGAAGGGCACGCCGGCGACGATCATGAACGCCGGGAAGCCCTGCGACACGTCGGACCAGTCGATCTCGGAGGCCTCGCTCATCATGAGGGAGCCGACGTAGACCAGAGCACCGCAGGTGGCAGCGCTGGAAACGATGGTGACGATGGGGGAGAAGAACGCGGCGAGAATGAACAGCACGCCGGTGGTGACGGAAGTGAGGCCCGTGCGGCCACCGTCGGCAGCGCCGGAGGTGGACTCAACGAAGGTGGTGATGGAGGAGACGCCCATGAAACCGCCCACAGCGGCGGCGGCGGAGTCGACGATCAGGATCTCCTTGATATTCTCGACGTTGCCGTCGTCGGTGAGGAACTCGCCCTGCTTGGCCACGGCCATCGCGGTGCCCATGGTGTCGAAGAAGTCACTCATGAGCAGCGAGAACGAGATGACGAGGAGCGCGGGGTCGGTAAGGACCTTGACGATGGCGGGCACGCCGCCGGCGTCGGCGATGGGGCCACCGATGCTCGAGAAGTCGAGCGGGGCGATGATACCGGTCGGAGCCTGGGTCACACCTAGGGGGATACCGGCGATGACGGCGACGACGATGCCGATGAGCAGCGAGCCGGGGACGTTGCGGCAGGCGAGGGCGACCGTCACCAGGATGGAGATGATGCCGACGATGAAGGTGGGGGAGGTGATGTCGCCCAGACCGACGAGTGTACCGGCGCCAGCGGTGATAATGCCGGCATCGCACAGGCCAATCATGGCGATGAACAGGCCCAGACCCACCGAGATGGCGTGACGCAGGACAACCGGGATGGCGTCCATGATGGCCTCGCGCAGGCCACAAAGCACGAGCAGCAAGATGACGACGCCCTCAAGGAAGATGACGCTCATGGCCACGTGCCAGTCACCGCCGCAGACGGTGGTGGTGATTCCGGCGATCATCGCGTTGACGCCTAAGCCCGACGCGCAGGCGAGCGGGCGGTTGGCGAAGATGCCCATGCAGATGGTCATGATGCCGGCGCCCAGGCAGGTGGCGCAGGCGAGCGCTCCTGCATCGATGCCAGCGCCCGAGAGCACCGCGGGGTTGACGGCGATGATGTAGGCCATCGCCAGGAATGTTGTCAGTCCAGCGCGGAGTTCGGTCCCGATTGTGGACTTGCGCTCGCTGACGTGAAATAGTTCGTCCATGCATACCCTTTCCTTGTTCGGCCCCGAGTTTAGGCCGATTGACACGAACTCACCCACTATAGCCCCTTTACGAGGCTGTTGTTCCTCGCATGTTGATGTTCGGCGCTTGTTCGGCGCTTTGTAGCAGACGGACGGTATTTTTCGCATGAAAATGTGTGGGTACCGTATACTTAAGCGGTTACAACGACCCCTATGGAGGAACGTATGATTAAAGAGCTTTGCCACGACGAGGCTATCCTGTCCCAGCGTTGCGAGGTTGCGACCGTCGAGGACGAGTCGGTCGCACAGGACCTGATCGATACCATCAAGTCGCTCGACGATGCCGGCTGCCTTGCTGCTAACCAGATTGGCGTTACCAAGAAGGTTTGCGTCTATCTGGACGACGCCGGCGAGCCCCACGTGCTCTACAACCCCCGTCTGGTGTTTGGCCTGGGCGCCAGCAAGATGGAGGAGAGCTGCCTGACGCACGAGGAGGTCACCAAGTCCACGCGCTATATCAAGTGCAAGGTTGCCTTTGACCAGATTGTCGACGGCAAGATGCGCGAGCGCAAGCAGGACTTTGTGGGCTTCGAGGCACAAATGATCCAGCATATGATCGACCACTGTCTCGGCAAGTTGGTCTAAGGGGATCAAAGCACCGCACCTTGCCGCTCAATCGTCGCTTGCGTACCGTTAGTACGCGGCGCTCCTCTTTCGTGGCAATCTGCGGCACTTTGATCCCTTAGACGACCTGCGGGGTTAACTTGGTTGAGTTTATCCAGCTTGAATAGTCCGGGCGTGACATTGTTGTCATGTCCGGGCTTTTGTGTTTAGCGCCTTTTTGTTTGGAGACAATGAAATTAGCAAGAACGTAAAGCTAGGAGGCGCTATGTGTACGAGTATTCGATTTACCGATAATTCTGGCCACATGTATCTGGGCCGCAATCTCGACTGGAGCTTTGACTACGGCCAACAGGTTCGCGTGATGCCGCGCGGGTTTCACATTCCGTATTCGTTTATCGACGACGCGACAGCGGCGCACGCGGTGATCGGTATGTGCATCGATTACAAGAACTACCCTATGTTCTTCGATTGCGGCAACGATGCGGGCCTCGCCGTGGCGGGTCTCAATTTCCCGGGTTATGCCGAGTATGCCGAGGACCCTGTCGACGGCAAGACCAATATCGCGGCCTATGAGTTCCCCCTGTGGGTGGCAGCGACGTTCTCGACGGTCGATGAGGTCGAGGCCGCGCTGCGCGACACGGTGATTGTCGCCAAATCTGCCGGAGAGGGGCTGGGCGTGTCGCTGCTCCATTGGATTATCGGCGACAGCCAGCGCAGCATCGTGGTCGAGATGATGGCTGACGGCCTGCATGTATACGACGATCCGGTCGACACCCTTGCCAACCAGCCGACCTTCCCGTGGCACATGGAAAACCTGCGCACCTATATCACCGCCACAAGCGATTTTCCGCAGACAGCGACATGGCGTGGCGCCGAGCTTAAGCCCTATGGAGCCGGTGCCGGCATGCGCGGCATTCCGGGCGATTGCTATTCGCCGAGCCGTTTTGTAAAGGCGGCGTACCTCAATGCCAATTACCCGCAAAAGGAGAGCGAGACCGAAAACGTCGTTCGCATGTTCCGCTCGCTCGAGGGCGTGGTGATGATCGAGGGAGCGTCCAGGATGGGCGATGGCAAGTTCGAGAAGACTATCTACACCGGATGCTTTAGCGCACGCACGGGCAATTATTACTACGCGATGTATGGGGATCCGTCGATTCGCTACGTGAGCCTGATGGATGCCGAGGGCGCGAGCCCCGATAGGCTCGTGGTTCCCGAGCCGCGCCGTTCGTAGCCGATAGCTTTACCGCAATGCAAAGCGGCCCTGCGTCTCTCGTGAGGCGCAGGGCCGCTTGGGGCTTATAGGACAAAATGTGTGTCCCGATAGAACACCCGTTTCCATCCATTAATC
>CABUKY010000084.1 GCA_902492185.1 uncultured Collinsella sp. | reverse complement strand
CCACTGCCTTTGAGCACGGCAAGCACGTCGTCTCTGCCAACAAGGCCCTACTGGGCCGTCACGTCGAGACGCTTGCCGAGAAGGCACGCGCGTGCGGCGTGCAGATTAAGTGCGAGGCCAGCTGCGGCGGCGGCATCCCCATCGTGAGCACGCTTGAGCACGACCTGGTGGGCAACAAGATCCTGACCATCGCCGGTATTCTCAACGGTACCACCAACTACATCCTGTCGCGCATGGACGCCGAGGGTGCCGATTACGCCGACGTGCTCGCCGACGCGCAGGCCAAGGGCTATGCCGAGGCCGACCCGTCCGCCGACGTCGACGGCTTCGACGCCGCCAGCAAAACGGCGATCCTCGCCTCCATCGGCTTTGGCACCCGTGTGACCACCGACGACGTATGCCAGCAGGGCATCCGTACCATCGGCGCCGAGGACATCGCCCAGGCACGCGAACTCGGCTACACCATTAAGCTGCTCGGCATCGCCCGCAACACCGACGCCGGCGTCGACGTCCGCGTGCATCCCACGCTGATCCCCGCCGACCACATGCTCGCCAAGGTCAACGGCGCCATGAACGCCGTCTACGTGGTGGGTGACGCCGTGGGCGAAACCATGTTCTACGGTGCCGGCGCAGGCTCCTTCCCCACCGCAAGCGCCGTCGTGGGCGATATCCTGTCGCTCTCCGAGCAGATCAGCCGCGGCGTGGCTCCGCTTCCCGAGATTGAGCCCTATGGTCACAACCTCGCCTTTAAGCCCATGGACGAACTCCAGACCAAGTACTATGTGCGTCTGAAGGTCGCCGACCGCGTGGGCGCCCTGTCCGAGACGGTCGACATCTTTGCCAAGCACAACATCTCGATCTCGCTCATCAACCAGGTCGAGGACGGCAAGTCGGGCGTCAGCGATGCCTGCTCGGTCATCTTCCTGACGCACCGCGCACTCGAGAAGGACGTCCAGGCTGCCGCCGCCGAGCTTGCCAGTGTCGACTGCGTGGCCGAGGTCGCCAACGTCCTGCGTATCGAGGACGTCGAGGCCTGGACCGAAGGTGTTATGGCCAACTAATCCAACGCTTGCCTAGCAATACACGCTTTGAGGGCTCCCGTCCGATGTGGGACGGGAGCCCTTTTGTCTCCTGCCCCAAGCACAACGGCAGAGTACATTTGCGCGAACCGCTCATCGGTAACGCGGGCTACCGTTCACCGATATGCAGACGCGACCGATTCCGGCTACCGCTACGCTGTGCTGCGAATGTCCGCCCGCGATGAGAGGAAGCACCATGTTGCTCGAGGGCAAGAAAGCAATCATCACCGGAGGCACGCGCGGTATCGGCTATGCCATCGCCTGTCGCTTTATCGAGGAGGGCGCCGCCGTCACGGTCTTTGGCTCGCGTCAGGAGACTGCCGACGCCGCCGTTGAAAAGCTGGCCGCAGCCTATCCCGAGGCCAAGGTCTGGGGCCGCACCTGCGACCTCACCTCGCTCGAGGCCGTAACCGAGGCCTTTACCGAGGCAGCCGCCGACATGGGTGGCCTGGACACGGTCGTTAACAACGCCGGCATCTCCCAGCGCTCGCCGCTTCTGGAGTACACGGCCGAAGAGTTCGCCAAGGTCATGGACCTCAACGTCGTCGCCGTCTTTAACGGCCACCAAGCCGCTGCCAAGATTATGGCCGAGGCAGGCCACGGCGGCACCATCACCACCACGAGCTCGATGGTCGCCAAGTACGGTCAGCCCTCCGGCGTTGGCTATCCCACGTCCAAGTTCGCCGTCAACGGTATGGTCCAGTCGCTCTCGCGCGAGCTCGCCCCCATGGGCATTCGCGTCAACGCTGTCGCTCCCGGCGTGACCAAGACCGATATGGTCGCCAACCTTCCCGAAGAGGTCATCAAGCCCATCATCGCCACCATTCCGCTCGGCCGCATGGGCGAGCCCGAGGACGTCGCCAACGCCTTCGTTTTCCTAGCGAGCGACATGTCCTCCTATGTCACGGGCGCCGTGCTCCCCGTCGACGGAGCCGCCCGCTCTTAAGGGACCGCAAGCCTCAGCTCCCAGCCTCAACATAGTCCAACAAAGAAGGCGCGCCGTCTGCATCAACTGCAGGCAGCGCGCCTTCTTCTGTTTGAAAGGGAAGCTGTGTCCCGGAATTCCGACTCAGACCGGGACGCAGCTTCCCTCAGGGCCACGTTTCGGAAAGAGCGCCCCGTTTTGAACGCCGATTCTGGGATACCGTTTCCGCAACGGGTCTCTCGCGGAAACTGCATCCCACTCTGAGCGCCCATTCCGGGACACAGTTTCCCAACGGCCCCCGTTTCGGAAACCACATCCCGTTCCGAGCCTTCAAAGCAGGACGCGGCTTCCCCGAGAGAGTATCGACTACTTGCCGTCGTCGTCCTCGGCTTCTTCTCTTGCATAGAGCTCCAGCATGCGGCGGCGGTATTCGCGCACGGCGAGCTTGGCGCGCTCCAGGCGGCGACGCTCGCGCGGAGTCAGCTCGGACGGGTCGACCTCGTCTCCATAGGTCTTATCGGCAAGAAGATGTGCCGCGTCCACAATACGGGCATCGATATGGCCGCTCGCCGCCTCGGCGGAAAGACGCTCGGCAATCGTATCGAGCGTAGGCAAGCCCTCGAATACGCGACCATGGCCATGCGAAGTCAGCAGCTCGTGCTCACGTGCGAGCAGGCTCGCCAAATCGTGATGGGCGCGCAGGATGTCGAGCGCATCGGATGGATGCTCGGCAACTTCTGCCACGGCGGCGACCGGCGCGGCGTCGACCACGCGGTAGAAGAGCTGCGCGAGCAACGGCATCAAAAACACCGTGATGGCACCGGCGGCAACCATGACCGACGCAATATCTTGCGACAGCGCGCCCGCGTTGACGGCAACGCTTGTCACGGCAACGATGATCGGCAGGGCCGTGGTGCAGTACAGGGCCACGGTAATGCGACCATACGCCGACACATCGCGCGTCGCAGGACAAATGCTCATAGAGATGAGAATGGGAACGGCACGAATAATCAACAACGCCACGATAAAGCCCACGAGCAGACCCGGGCGCGACGCCACGGCCGTCAGATCGATCTTTGCGCCCGATACGGTAAAGAATACCGGAATCAAAAAGCCGTAGGCCAGGCCATCGAGCTTGGTCTCGAGCGTATGGTTGCCCTCGGGGATGATGTAGCGCAAGACAAAGCCGGCGGCAAAAGAACCCAACACGATGTCGAGATCAAAGACAGCCGAGAACGCCACGAGCGTGACCAGGATGAGCACCGTCAGGCGCACGAAGGTCTGCGACGTGGTATCGGCGCGTTCCTCGACAAACGCAAAGAAGCGGCTGCCGACGCGCTTGGAGCGGCTCGGGACCACGGCCAGCAACACGCAGACCACCGCAAACAAGCCAAGGATCACAAGCGTTTGGATGCCGGTGCGGGCAGACAGCAGCACCGACATGGCAAGCACAGGGCCGAGCTCACCCCAAGTGCCATACGCGAGAATCGAGTCGCCCACGCGCGTGCCGGTGAGCGAGCGCTCACGCATGATGGGCACGAGCGTACCGAGCGCCGTCGAAGTGAGGGCAAGCGTCACGGCGATACCGTCGAAATGACTGACCGAGAACCACGGGGTAAAGCGTACGGCAAGCCAGGCGATACCAAACGTGACGACCCACGTCGCCAAGCCGTAGCGCCCCTCGACGCCCGTGATGCTCTTGGGGTCGATCTCAAAGCCGGCAAGCAGGAACAAGAAGGCCAGGCCCAGCTCGGACACAAGCGAGACCTCGGCATCTACATGGATGACGCCGAGCATATGGGGTCCCAGCACCGCGCCGAGCACGAGCAAAAAGACCGTCTCGGGAACGGGTTTTCCGGGAATCGCCGAGGCGATAAAAGGACTCGCAAAGGCCACGAGTGCGATGATGGCGAGCGAAACGAATGCCATGTGATGCCTTTCTCTTGTTTGCGCTTCACTGTAGCACCCTCGCCGTCCTCAACGCGCCGCGAGCTGTCGTATCATAGTGAGGTTTACAAACATGTGGCTCAAGGCGACCGCGAGGCTTGTCCCGTAAACCGACCGCTGCCGCATACCGTACCGTACGCCCAACCGATCAGGAAGGCAGGAACCAATGGTCTCTCGTATCTACGTGGAGAAGAAACCCGGGTTCGACGTCGAGGCTCAGCAGCTCAAGGGCGAGCTGACCGAAATTCTCGGCATCAAGGGCATCGAGGCCCTGAGGATCATCAACCGCTACGACGTCGAGGGCATCGACGAGGAGCTTTTCCGCTCCTGCGTGCCGACCGTCTTTAGCGAGCCCCAGGTCGATGTGACCTACGACGAGCTCCCCGCAAGCGATGGCGCCGTCTTTGCCGTCGAATTCCTGCCTGGCCAGTTTGACCAGCGCGCCGACTCCGCCAGCGAGTGCGTGCAGCTCATCAGCCAGGGCGAGCGCCCCGCCGTGCGCTCCGCCAAGGTCTATATGATCTCGGGCGCTCTGGACGAGGCCGCCATCGATGCCATCAAGCACTACGTGGTGAACCCCGTCGAGGCGCGCATCGCCTCGCTCGACCTGCCCGAGACGCTGTACATGGAGACTCCCGAGCCCCAGCCCGTCGAGGTGCTCGACGGCTTCCGCGAGCTCGACGAGGCCGGCCTTGCCGCCTTTATCGCCGATCGCGGCCTTGCCATGGACGAGGCGGACATCGCCTTCTGCCAGCAGTACTTCCGCGATGAGGACCGCGACCCCACCATCACCGAGATCCGCGTGATCGACACCTACTGGTCCGATCACTGCCGCCACACCACCTTCGGCACCGTCCTGGACGACGTGACGATCGACGACGCCGTGGTGCAGCAAGCCTTCGACCGCTACATGGAGATGCGCCACGAACTCGGCCGCGACGCCAAGCCCGTCTGCCTCATGGACATGGGCACCATCGGCGCCAAGTACCTTAAGAAGACCGGCGTCATGACCGATGTCGACGAGTCCGAGGAGATCAACGCCTGCACCGTCAAGGTGAAGGTCGATGTCGACGGCGAGGACCAGGACTGGCTGTTCCTGTTTAAGAACGAGACCCACAACCACCCGACCGAGATCGAGCCCTTCGGCGGTGCCGCCACCTGCGTGGGCGGCGCTATCCGCGACCCGCTCTCGGGCCGCAGCTATGTGTACCAGGCCATGCGCGTCACCGGCGCCGGCGACCCCACCGTCCCGGTTTCCGAGACGCTCGAGGGCAAGCTGCCGCAGCGCAAGCTCGTGACCACCGCTGCCGCCGGCTACTCCAGCTACGGCAACCAGATCGGCCTTGCCACCGGTCAGGTTAATGAACTCTATCACCCCGGTTACGTGGCCAAGCGCATGGAAGTTGGCGCCGTCGTGGGCGCCACCCCGGCAAACCACGTTCGTCGCGAGTGCCCCGCCCCCACCGACAAGATCATCCTGCTGGGCGGCCGCACCGGCCGTGACGGCATCGGTGGCGCTACCGGCTCCTCAAAGACCCAGAACACCGAGTCCATCGAGACCTCGGGTGCCGAGGTCCAGAAGGGCAACGCCCCGGTCGAGCGCAAGCTGCAGCGTCTGTTCCGCCGCGGCGACGCCTGCCGTCTGATCAAGCGCTGCAACGACTTTGGCGCCGGCGGCGTCTCGGTCGCCGTGGGTGAGCTTGCCGACGGCCTGTATGTCGACCTTGACACCGTGACCAAGAAGTACGACGGCCTGGATGGCACCGAGCTCGCCATTTCCGAGTCCCAGGAGCGCATGGCTTGCGCCGTCGCCGACGGTGACGTCGAGGAGTTCATGGGCTACGCCGCCGAGGAGAACCTGGAGGCAACCGTTATCGCCGAGGTTACCGCCGAGCCGCGCATGCGCATGGCCTGGAACGGCGTCGCCATCGTCGATTTGTCCCGCGAGTTCCTCAACTCCAACGGTGCACCCAAGCACCAGGTCGCCCACGTCTGCGCCCGCAGCGTGTGGCAGCCCAGCTGGGCCGGCACCACACTTGCCGAGCGCATGACCTCGCTCGTCACCGATCTTAACGTCGCCTCCAACAAGGGCCTTTCCGAGCGCTTCGACTCCACCATCGGTGCCGCAACCGTGCTTATGCCTTTTGGCGGCAAGACGCAGCTCACCCCGAGCTCGGCCATGGTCGCCAAGTTCCCCGTAGACGGCGAGACCACCACGGCAAGCGCCATGGCGTGGGGCTTCAACCCCTACCTGATGGAGGCCGACCAGTTTGCGGGCGCCTACCTGTCCGTGGTCGAGTCCATCGCCAAGCTCGTTGCCGCCGGCTTTGAGCACAAGCGCGCCTATCTCTCCTTCCAGGAATACTTTGAGCGCCTGCGCACCGAGGCCGAGCGTTGGGGCAAGCCCATGGCAGCCGTCCTGGGTGCCCTTATGGCCCAGGTCGACCTGGGTACCGGTGCCATCGGCGGCAAGGACTCTATGAGCGGTTCGTTTGAGGACGAGGCCGGCGAGCTCAACGTTCCGCCGACCCTGATCAGCTTCGCTGTCGCCGTGGGCAAGGCGGCCCGCGCCGTCTCCCCCGAGTTCAAGGGCCTCACGCACCGCGTCGTCCGCATCGCCCCCGCCACCTATGGCCAGGACTACCGTCCCGATGCCCAGCAGCTGCTCGCCGCATTTGACGCCGTCGAGGCGCTCACCGCCGCCGGCGACGCCCTGGCCGTCTCCACGCCCGGCTACGGCTGCGGCGCCGAGAGCCTCTTTAAGATGTGTGTCGGCAACCAGATTGGTATCGAGCTTGCCGAGGACGTGGACGTGGAGAGCCTCTTCACCCCGCTCTACGGCAGCTTTATCGTCGAGCTCGCCGAGGATACCGAGCTGCCCGAGGTCGCCAACGGCGTTGTCGTCGAGCCCCTGGGCACCACCGTCGAGGGCTATGTCATCGACACCGGCTCCGAAGTCATCGAGCTCTCCGAGCTCCAGGAAGCCTGGGAGAGCGGCATCGAGGGCGTCTTTGCCTACCGCAGCGCCGGCGAGTCCGCCGAGGTCGAGACCATCGACTTCCGTGCCAAGGATATCCACGTGTACGGCGGCGCCAAGATCGCCCGCCCGCGCGTGGTAATCCCCGTGTTCCCCGGCAACAACTGCGAGTACGATAGCGCCCGCGCTTTCCGCGCCGCCGGCGCCGAGGCCGACACCTTCGTGATCAACAACCTCACGCCCGAGGCCGTCGCCGAGAGCACCCACGAGCTTGCCCGCCGCATCCGTGCAAGCCAGATCGTCATGATCCCCGGCGGCTTCTCGGGCGGCGACGAGCCCGATGGCTCCGCCAAGTTCATCACGGCGTTCTTCCGCGCTCCCGAGGTCACCGAGGCAGTCCGCGACCTGCTCAAGGCCCGCGACGGCCTGATGCTGGGCATCTGCAACGGCTTCCAGGCCCTGATCAAGCTCGGTCTGGTGCCCTACGGCGACATCGTCGACGCCACGCCTGATGCGCCCACGCTTACGTTCAACACCATCGGTCGTCATCAGAGCCGTCTGGTGCGCACCCGTATCTCGTCCAACCTGTCCCCGTGGCTGTCGCAGTGCAGCCTGGACGACCCCTACACCGTCGCCATCAGCCACGGCGAGGGCCGCTTTGTCGCCAACGACGAAGTGCTCGCCCAGCTGATCGCCAACGGCCAGGTCGCCACGCAGTACGTGGGCGAGGACGGCAAGCCCAGCATGGACCTTTCCGTCAACCCCAACGGCTCCGCACTCGCCATCGAGGGCATCACGAGCCCCGACGGCCGCGTCCTGGGCAAGATGGGCCATGCCGAGCGTCGCGGCGACAGCCTGTACCGCAACGTGCCCGAGCATGTCCCCGGCGATAAGTTCATGCCGATCTTTGAGAGCGGCGTGGCCTACTTCGCTTAAACCTTTCCCATCGGGTACAATCCCCTCGGGTAACAACACCCGCCACCGGCACCCTGAACTGCACCCCAAAACTTGGACGGCTTAAATAAAAACTACGCCGCAAGGGAC
>CABUKY010000083.1 GCA_902492185.1 uncultured Collinsella sp. | reverse complement strand
CTCGGTGGCCTATGCCGAGGCCGTCGAGCGCGCCCAGGGCATTCATGTCCCGCCGCGCGCCCAGTACATCCGCGCCATCATGCTTGAGGTCGAGCGTCTGCACTCGCATCTGCTCAACATTGGCCTGGCGTCGCACTACACCGGCTTCGACTCCGGCTTCCAGCAGTTCTTCCGCGTCCGCGAGAAGTCCATGGACCTGGCCGAGAAGCTCTCCGGTCACCGCAAGACCTACGGTCTCAACGTGATCGGCGGCGTGCGTCGCGACATTTTGGCCGAGCAGAAGCTCTCCACGCTCACGACCATTCACCAGTTGCGCTCCGAGGTTCAGGAACTCGTCGACGTCTTGCTCTCCACGCCCAACTTTATTGAGCGTACGAGTGGCATCGGTATCTTGGACCGCAAGATCGCACGTGACTTCTCGCCGGTCGGCCCGCTCATGCGTGGCTCGGGCTATGCCCGCGACGTGCGCTTTGACCATCCCTTCGACGGCTACGCCGATCCGGACGTCCAAAAGATGCACGCCGCCACGGCCGACACCTGCGATGCCTTCGGCCGTACCGCCGTCCGCATCCAGGAGGTCTACGATTCGATCGACATGATCGAGACCATGCTCGAGAACTGCCCGTCGGGCCCCATCCTCACCACGGATTGGGAGTACACCCCGCACAAGTACGCCATCGGCGCCACCGAGGCGCCGCGCGGCGAGGACGTGCACTGGGCCATGCTCGGCAATAACCAGAAGTGCTACCGCTGGCGCGCCAAGGCCGCCACGTACAGCAACTGGCCGGTCCTGCGCTACATGTTCCGCGGCAACACCGTGGGCGATGCGGCGCTGATCGTCGGCTCGCTCGATCCGTGCTACTCCTGCACCGACCGCGTGACGGTGACCGATGTCGCCGCCAAGCGCGACCACGTGCTCGACAAGGAACAGTTCGAGAACGTCTGGCGCGACAAGTCGCCGCTTGCGGGCGAGGGCACCATGGCCGCTCCGCTCGATGAGGAGGCGCTCTAATATGCTGAAGCTTTGGAAGGTCAACGCCAAGGCCGGCGACGCGACGGTCAAGTACCCGTTTGCGCCGTTCCCCACCAACAAGGACATGCGCGGCAAGCCCGAGCACAACGCCGAGCTCTGCATCGCCTGCGGTGCCTGCGGCGTGGCGTGCCCGGCCGATGCCATTCGCATGGACACCGACCTTGCGGCCGATACCATTACCTGGTCGATCGACTACGGTCGCTGCATCTTCTGCGGCCGCTGCGAGGAGGCCTGCCCCATGGAGGCCATCAAGCTCACCGAGGAGTTTGAGCTGGCCGTCATGAGTAAGGACGACCTCACCAGCAAGAGCGTCTATACGCTCGAGCACTGCTCGCGTTGCGGCAAGCCGTTTGCGCCGCACAAGGAGATCGACTACGCCAAGCGCCTGCTGCAAAAGGCCGGCGGCATGGAGGCCGAGCAGGCCGCCCGCACCGTCGGTATGTGCCAGGAGTGCAAGCGCGAGCTCGACGCCCTGCGCGCCGCCTCGGCCGTAAAGACCGGCAACGCGCACGGCATGGCTGCCAACGAGACGCTTGCATCCGGCGAGCCCCAGGGCCCCGGCATGGAGTATCTGGGCGGCCACGGCGTGAACCCGGAGTATATCGACCGCGAGCTCAACCCCGATGCGCCCGAGATTCCCGCCGGTCCGGCGCCGGTCGAGGGCATCATCATGGATTTTGATACGAAGGAGGAGTAACCATGGCCGAACCCACGCTTTTGCCCGAGCGGCTTCAGTACCGCCCGACCAAGATCGAGCTCGACGAGAGCATCGAGAAGGCCAAGGCGACCCTTCTTAAGAAGATCAAGCGCTCGGTGTACGTCTACCGTGTTGACTGCGGCGGCTGCAACGGCTGCGAGATCGAGATCTTCGGTTCTATCACGCCCGTCTTCGACGTCGAGCGCTTTGGCATCAAGGTCGTGCCCTCGCCCCGTCACGCCGACGTGCTGCTGTACACCGGTGCCGTGACGCGTGCCATGCGCATGCCGGCCCTGCGCGCCTTTGAGGCCGCACCCGATCCCAAGATCGTGGTGTCCTATGGCGCGTGCGGCTGCACCGGCGGCATCTTCTACGACAACTACTGCGTCTGGGGCGGCACGGACAAGATTCTGCCGGTCGATGTCTACATCCCCGGCTGCCCGCCTAGCCCCGCGCAGACCATCTACGGATTTGCCATGGCGCTCGGTCTGCTGGACCAAAAGCTCCATGCCGAGACCACGGTGGAGGCCGCCGGCGAGCAGGCCGACATCCTGCACCCCGGCGTGCCGTACAAGCTGCGCGTTGCCATCGAGCGCGAAGCTCGCGCCATGAGCGGCTACCGTTACGGCCGCGACCTGGCCAATGAGTTTATGGATACGCTCGAGGGCGCGCCCAAGGGCGATATCCGCGGTGCTATGGCGCTGCTCATCGACAAGCAAGATGATCCTCGCCGCGTTGAGGTCTACTCGGCGCTGCAGGATCTGGTGCTGGCCGGAGGTCGCTAGATGGAGCTCACGGACCGCTCTGGTTACTTTGCGGGCCCCGGTATGCTCGGCGGCTCCTTTGGCGATGCCTCGCGCGCAAGCGACGAGGCCGCCGAGGGCGTCGCCGACCCCTGCCTGGGCCATGCGCCCGACCAGGTGGTCTTCTATGAGCTCACGCGTAAGTTTGTGGAGACCGAGGAAGACGTTCCCCAGGAGGCCTGCGACGTGCTGTACTACACGCTCGCCGTGGGCCACCACACCGGCGTGCTCGACTGCTTTGAGCCGCGCCTGTCGGTGCCGGTGGATGTCTTCTATTCGCTCGTCGACGCGCTGCCGGAGGGGGAGGCTAAGACAAAGTTCGAGGCCATCCGCTCCTTTGGCGAGTGCCAGCTCGACAAGGCGGCGGTGCCGTCGCTGCTCGAGGCCTGCGACACGCTGCTCGACGAGCGCGGTTTTCGTGGTTCGGCCAAGGCTGGCATTTCGGTGTTCGATGACGACTTTGGCCTGCATGCCCAGCAGGTCGCGTTCTTAATGAAGTTTCGCGATTTGGTTGAGCGCGTGCGCGATGTGTCGGGCGTGTATCTGACGGGAAGGTTGCAGTAATGGGTCGCGTTGTGGATGGACGTGTGAACGGCGCCCCGTTTGCGGGTATCGTGCTCACGGCGGGAAGCGTGCTGCGTGCCGACGATGCCGCCGGCCCCGTGCTCTCCAAAAAGATGGAAGACGCACCCATCGCCGGTTGGTACACCATCGACGGAGGCCAAACGCCCGAGGATGACATCATCGAGGTCAAGCGCGAGCGTCCGCCGCGTCTGGTCTTGGTCGATGCCGCCGATATGGCACTGCCCGTCGGGTCCATCCGCTTGCTCGACAAGCGCGATGTGGCTCGCAAGTCGATGTTCACCACGCATTCGCTTCCTTTGTCGATTCTGATCGAAGAGATTGAACAATCGTGCGAAGATATCGTCTTCATAGGGATTCAGCCGGGCGATACGGAGTTCTACAACCCCATGTCCCCGGAGGTCTTTGAGGCCGTCGACGCCGTGTACGACGCCGTGGCCGCCAAAGACTTTTCCCACTTTGTCCGCTTGGGGCAAGAGCAATAGGAGCGCTTGTCCCTGCTGATTAGGAAAGAAGTGATTGACATGGCAGATTCCAAGGTGGAGTACCCCGCTCCCGATTGCCTGGCGCCCGCCGCGATCGAGGCCAAGACCGAGGCCGCCGGCGTGACCAAGGCTAACCTGCCGGTCGCTAAGGCCTTTGTTTTGGCAATGTTCGCCGGCGCGTTCATTGCCTTCGGCGGCCTGTTCTTTACCGTGTTCTTGAGCGATAGCACGCTGGGCTGGGGCGCCCAGCGTGTCGTGGGCGGCTTGTGCTTTTGCCTTGGCCTGGTGCTGGTGCTGGTGTGCGGCGCCGAGCTGTTTACCGGCAACTCGCTTATGGTCTGCGCGCTCAAGAGCAAAAAAATCACCCTGGCTCAGATGCTCAAGGCATGGCTCGTCGTGTGGCTTGGTAACTTTGTCGGTGCCCTGTTCATCGTCTTTTTGGTGTACATGGCCGGCATTTACAAGCTCAACGGCGAGGCGGTCGCCAATTCCATGGTGAGCGTCGCCGCCGGCAAGGTGACGATCGACTGGGTGACGATCTTCTTCCGAGGCATTTTGTGCAACATCTTTGTGTGCCTGGCCGTGTGGATCGGTACAGCCGGCAAGACCGTGGTCGATAAGGTTGTGGGCATTCTGCTGCCTATCGCCGCCTTTGTGGCCTGCGGTTTTGAGCACTGCGTCGCCAACATGTACTTTTTGCCCATGGGTGCCGTGATGCACGCGTGCGGCTATGGTGCCGACGTCGCCGGCGCCGATGCGCTCAACGCCGCGGGCATTGCGTTTAACCTGTCCGCCGCCACGCTGGGCAACATCGTGGGCGGTGCGGTTCTGGTCGCGCTCGGCTACTGGTTTATCTACGCCAAGAAGTCCGAGGCGTAAGGTATCGTCTGTTTGACGTTGGGCCTCCCGCGGGGCGTTGCCGTGCGGGGGGCTTTTTGGGTTTGGGGCTCGTTGCCGGGCTTTTGGCCTGTTGTGCTTGGCTGATGAAAGGGGTAATCGAGATGGCATCTGCTGTAAAGCGTGACGGTCGCGCCGTGGTGACCACATGCGGGGGATGTTATGCCGATTGCGCCTTTGCGGCACGCGTTGAGGACGGTCGCGTGGTGGCCGAGCTGCCGGTGCCGGGGCATCCGTGCGCGGCGCGTGCCCTCTGCGCCCGCGGTCGGCATCGCCTGGCAATGCCGTTTGACGAGCACGACCGCATCATGCACCCCATACGCCGACGAGCTGATGGCTCGGGGTTCGATGTGATTTCGTGGGACGAGGCGTTCGCGCAGATCGCAGCGCGCCTTGGGGAGATTGTTGACGGGCATGGTCCCCGTGCGTTGGGTATGACGCTCGGCGTGCCCTCGTTCGACCGCTACTGGGCGTATCGTTTTGTGCATGCGCTGGGCTCGCCCAACGTATACGGTGCAGACGGTGCCTGCGAGGTAAGCCGACTTACGGGTTGGGAGCACAGCTTGGGCTATAGTCCCGCCTCCGACCTGGCGCATACCGATTGCATCATGTATTTGGGGCGTTCCATCGTCGATTCGTCGACGATGGGGGCCGTTGATGCGCTCAACGATGCCCGTCGCCGTGGGGCGAAGATTATCGTGGTCGACCCCCGGCGCAGTGGCTCGGCTGCGCTTGCCGACCGCTGGCTGCGCGTGCGCCCGGGCTGTGACCTTGCCTTGCTGCTGGGCATTGCGCATGTCTTGATTGCCGAGGGCCTGTACGACCACGAGTTCGTTGCCCGCTATACCATGGGTTTTGATGAGCTGGCGCAGGCGGCCAGTGCTTGGACGCCCGAGTGGGCCGAGTCGATGTGCGACGTGCCGGCGGACGATATCCGTGCGACTGCGCGTGATTTGGCTGCCGCGGCGCCTGCTGCGGTGGTTGACGCTGGCTTTCATGGTGGTATCGGTATCGCGTATGCCAACAGTACGCAGACGGCGCGAGCTATCTGCATGGTCGATGTGCTGCTGGGCTGTATTGGACATGCGGGCGGCGCGCTCAATCCACCCACACCGTTTGCGCTGGGCGACCTTGATCCCGCACGCTTTGCGACGCCGCCGATGCCACGTGAGCCCAAGTTGGGGTCCGAGCGCTATCCACTGGTCGATCCGGTGCGCGGCCTGTGCACGACCATCGGTCAGTCGATTCTTGCTGGCGATTTGCGTGGACTTATCGTCTATGCCAGTAACCCCGGTGCGGGCTATGGCAATGCGCAGGCTTGGTTGGGTATTTTGCAGCAGCTCGACTTGCTCGTGACGATTGATATTCGCTGGTCCGAGACAGCGCGTGCTTCTGACTTCGTGCTGCCCGACGTGACGTATCTGGAGGCCGACCGTGGCGTGGGAACGGTGATGGGCACCAACGATGCGCGCGTGTTCTACCGTAATGCCGTGCTGCCCGTGCAGCATGACGACACGCGTCCCGGTCGGGAGATCTTTGCTGGTCTGGCACAGGCGTGTGGTGTGGGCGAGTACTTCCAGTTTACGTCTGACGATCTGGCGGCTGCCCAGGTGGCACCGTTTGGGATCGATCTGGACGAGCTCAAGGAACGCGGCTGGGCCGACACGGGTGTTGCGTTGCCGTCGCGTACGGGCGAGCCGGCGATTCCCCTGGATGGCGGCAGGATTGCGCTGGCAAGCGACGTGTGGGAGCGAGCCGGTCTGGGTCGTGTACCCAACTGGATCGCTCCCATGGTGGAGCCCGGCCCGGGGATGTTTCGCCTCATTAGCGGCAACCGTCCCTTTGAGTCGCACACTTCGCGCAGACTTGCTGCGGCGGGTGCTGCCGAGGCAGGTTCCGACTTGGACGCCGTGCAGATGAATGCCGACGTCGCCGAGCGCATGGGTATCGCCAACGGCGAGGTCGTCGAGCTGGTGAGCGACATGGGCCGCGACCGCGTACGCGTGGAGACCACGCCCTATCTGCATCCGGCGTGCATCTTTACGTCGGCGGCTCCCGGCGGGCGTTCGTTTGGCGCTGGCGCGGATGGCGCCCAGGCACTTGGCGTCGGCCCGCTCGACCACACGCCGCTGCGTTGGGATCCTATTACGGGCGCCGCGCTCACCCAGGAAAACGCCGTTCGCGTGGAAAAGATTGAGCCGCGCGGGGATAATGACGAGTAATTGATTCAGCTGATGTATTTGACTGATCCACGTATTTTTTGAAAGGCCGCACATGAGCGATAGCCAGAACATTTCCGATGAGGTGCGCGCCCGTCTGCGCGCTATTCCCTCCGTCAACGAGCTGCTCGCCGAGTGGCCGGTGGTGAAGGCGGCGGGGGAGACGTGTGATGCGGTAGTCCATGCCGCCGTCACGGCCGTGCTCGACGAGGAGCGCGCCGCCATTCGCGCCGGCGCCGCCCCACGCTCAAAACGCGAGCTGGCGTCGGCTATCGAATTCCGTGCACATCGCTCTGCGCTGCCGAGCCTGCGTCCAGCCGTCAACGCCACGGGTGTGGTCATCCACACCAACCTTGGTCGCGCCCCGCTCGCGGAGTCGGCGGCAAAGGCCGTGGCCGAAGTCGCGCACGGCTACAGCACGCTCGAGTACAGCGTGGACACCTGCTCGCGCGGGTCGCGCAAGGAACATGCCGCGCAGCTCATCCGTTCGCTTACCGGTGCCGAGGACGCGCTGGTCGTCAACAATAACGCCGCCGCGGTGTTGCTGGTGCTGGCCACTCACGCTGCGGGCAAAGAGGTTATCGTGAGCCGCGGCGAGCTTGTCGAGATCGGCGGCAGCTTCCGCATCCCCGATGTCATGGCGGCTTCGGGCGCCAAACTCGTCGAGGTCGGCGCCACCAACCGCACGCATCTGGCAGATTATGAGCAAGCCATCACACCCGATACGGCCATGATCCTCAAGGTCCATCCTTCCAACTATCGCATCGAGGGTTTTCACGAGGAAGTGAGCTCAAGGGAGCTCGCCGCACTGGCCCATAAGCACGGCCTGCTGTTCTACGAGGACCAGGGCTCGGGCGCGCTGTTGCCCGACGACATCTTGGTGCGCGGCGGCGAAGAAACCACGCCGGCTTCGGTTTCGGCAGGGCTCGATATCGTGTCGTGCTCGGGTGATAAGCTGCTGGGTGCCGCGCAGGCGGGCATTATCATGGGTCGTCGCGATCTGGTCCAGGCCTGCGGGTCGCATCCGCTTATGCGTGCCCTGCGTCCGGGCAAGCTCGCACTGGCGGCGCTCGAGGCTACACTGCGCATTTACATGGATGGCGCCGATGTTGCCCATCGCGATATTCCGGTGCTCAACATGCTTACGCTGCCGCAGGCCCATTTGGAGCGACGTGCTCGCAAGCTGCGCGAGCTGATGGTGGCGGGTCTCGATAAGGCCGGCTGCCCGTGTGCCGTGCAGGTGGAAATCGTTGAGGAGTCCTCGACTCCCGGCGGCGGCTCGCTGCCTACCGTCGAGTTGCCCACGATGTGCGCGGCCATCTGCCCGGT
>CABUKY010000082.1 GCA_902492185.1 uncultured Collinsella sp. | reverse complement strand
CTGAGCTAATTGCTGGCGAGGGCTGCTCGATAGAGCTGGTCGATGACCTACGCGAGTGGCATTTGGGCTCGCTGGAGGGCACATCAAATCGCGATATGCCGCCGCAGCCCTGGGGTGATTATCCGGTGGCCTTTGGTGGCGAGTCTGAAGTGCAGCTCCAGTCGCGTATGGTCGCGGTGCTGTCGCGCATCATGGCCAGGCCGCAGCACGACTGCGTGCTGGCGGTTTCCCACGGCTCAGCCTGCCAGGAGTTTCTTGAGTATGTGACTGGCAGGGGAGAGCTACCCGACAACGGAGCCGTGCTTCATTTTGGCTATTGCGACGGGGCGTTTTCGCTCCTTGATTGGTAACGAACGAAAGGACCCCTATGAATAAAGATCTGTATCTGGTCCGTCATGGACAGACGATATTCAACCTCAAGCGTATCATTCAGGGGTGGAGTGACTCGCCGCTTACGCAGTTGGGTTGCGACCAGGCGGCGCGCGCCGGCATGTTTTTACGTGCGTGCGGCATTGAGCCCGATCATGCCTACACCTCCACGCTTCATCGCACCGAGCAGACTATCGCCAACCTGTGGCCGGGCTTGGCGTACGAGCGCCTGGACGGTCTGCGTGAGTGGTTCTTTGGCGACTTTGAGGCCGAGCGCGTGATGCTTATGCCCGAGCGCCCGTGGCGAGATTTCTATCGTCAGTTTGGCGGCGAGAGCCAGATGCAGGTGCGCGAGCGCATGGCGGCGACGATAACCGATCTTATGCGACGTCCGGACCACGAGTGCGTGCTCGCGGTGAGCCATGGCTCGGCTATCAAGGAGTTTTTGGACCACGTGCGGGGCGCGGCGGCAGACGAGCGCGAACGCGTGCCGGGCAACTGCTCAGTGCTGCATTTTGCGTTTGACGATACGGCCGATACGTTTGAACTTGTCGAAGTCTTTACGCAGGAGGATTACGCGCGCGAGCTGGGGCTTGAACCACTTGTGGCGGCAGCAGGCCCGCAACGGGGATAACGCGAGCGTGGCGGCACGGGTCGCTGGCATAACTTCTCGACGCAAAAGGGGCGGAGATGCATGTACCTGCTGCATCTCCGCCCCCTGTTTGTTGAGCTGCCGATTTTTGTGCTGCGCGGTCTGGTCTTGCTAGAACCGCGCGACTTGGTGCGTGAGCAGACCCGTCGGAACCTGCGGTGCGCCGCCGCTGGCCTGCGCAGCGGGGAAGAGCACGGCAACGGTAAAGTTGAACGGCTCCTTGCCGGTGTACGTTCCGGCGGAACGGGCCTCATCGGCCAGGAGCTGTGATGCCTCGACTAGTGCGGCAGCGTAGGCAGGGTCGTCGGCCAGTGCCGCCTCCGGCGCCTGGTCGAGCATGGCACGGATGGCGCCGACGGCGTCCTCGCGCTTGACCTCCCACACGCGGTGCGTAATACCCGCGGGGTCGGTGACGGCGTAGAGCGAGGCGCCCTCTTTGGCAGCGCCCAGGATGATGTCCATGACGGGCGACGCCTCGTAGGCGAGCGACACGGGGCGCGGCTGCACCTTGAGCTCGGCGATCGCGCGCGCGGCGGCGGCCACGTCGGCGCTGGCATCGCCCTTGCCGCCCGCAAGTACACTCGTCGGGCAGATCGCCACGACACCCGTCACACGTCCCGGCTCGCCCGAGCATTCGTACACGTAATACGCCGCACCCGGGTCCTTGAGCATCAGACCATCGGCAATGGCTCCGCGCAGAGCATCGTTGCCGCTCATGATGCTGTCCATTGCAGGCAGCGCCTCGAGCACGCGGTCCTGAGCCGGGCGGATGCAGGGAAACGGAAGTGCTTTCATGGGCGGTCCTAACGCACGAGTCGGTTTGTTCGCGGCTTATTATGCCCCAACCTGGCCGCTCGCGTCCCAGAGCACGTTATCGGCGAGCGCGATTAGCACCTGCTGACAACGAACGATATCGGCGTGGGGCACATATTCGTTGGGCTTGTGCGCGAGCGCGAGCGACCCGGGACCGTAGCTCATGCAATTGCGGTTACCTGTCTTGCCGGCAATGACGGCGGTGTCGGTGTAGCCGGTAAAGAAGCCGACGGTCGTGTCCGCGTCCGTCACGTCATCGGCGGCACGCTTGAGCGCTGCTAGAAGGGGAGAGTTCGGGTCGCGCTCGATGGCGGGGCGGTCGCCCGTCACGGTGTAGCTGCCATGGCAACCGGGAACGGCGGCTTCGGCGACGGCGATGGCCTGCTCTACCATGCGCGTCGCGGCGGCCGTATCGGTCGGCGGGGTCAGGCGCATGTCGACCCAGACTTTGGCGCGGTCGGGTACGACGTAGGGGCGATATCCGCCCTCGATTTGGCCAAACGTGATGGTCGAAGGCCCCAGCTCATTATGCACGGGCAGCGCCGCAAATGCGCGGCGAAGCGAGCACACGACCTCGGCCATGGCGGCGACGGCATCCGCGCCCTTCCAGGGCTGGCTCGCATGCGCTGTCACGCCAGCCATTTCAATCTCGAACCACGTACGCCCCTTGTGCGCCACTTGAATCTGTCCGTCGGTGGGCTCGGTATCCAGCACCCATTCGCGCGAACCGACCCAGCCGGCATCGATGGCTGCCTCGGAGCCTCGCATAAAGTCTTCCTCGTCGACCGAGCAGATGAGCGAAAAGCCGCGGCGGGGCAGCGCGCCATCCGTCGCCACGCGCTCGAGCGTATGGACCAGTGCGGCAATGGCGCAGGCCAGGCCACCCTTCATATCGCAGGCACCGCGGCCATAGAGCTTGCCGTCGCGCACAACCGTCCCGAGCGGCGGAATGTCCGCGTCCCAGCCATCGCCCAGCGTAACGGTATCCATATGGCAGATATAGACGAGTCGTGGCTCGTCGCTCAGTCCCGGCACGGTGACCATAAGGTTGCGGCGCCCGGGCAGCACCTCGAGTTCCTCAACCTGCACGGCATGGAGTACCGGATGGCTCAGCTGCGCCAACCGTTCCTCAACCAACGCTTTGATATAGCGCTCAATCTCGTCCTCATACGCACCCGGGTCTGAGCTGTCGATCCGCACGAGTCCTTGCGTAAGCCGCCAAGCAAAATCTGTATCAACCATAGGCACCTCACAGATAGTTAGGTCAACATACAGATTGTATGCCAAGAAGCGGCTCGGTGCATTTAATGGAGCGCTCACAAAAACGGGGCGCCTCTCGTGCGAAAGGCGCCCCGCGGGCATTCAATGTCAGTGACGGGCAGGCCACATGGGGAACTGCCTGTCAGATCAGCCGGCGCTATTTGATTACGCGCACGCGATACATCGACGGAATCTGCTTAAGCGCCTCGATCGTGCTGCTGTTCAGGTGCTCATCGGTGTCGAACATGGTGTAGGCGTTCTCGCCGGCGGACTCGTTGGTCATGCGCTGCACGTTGGCGTTGTCCTTGGCCAGGATGGCCGTGATCTGGCCGATCATGTTGGGCACGTTGGCATGCAGGCAGGCAATGCGGCTCGCGGCGCGCGCCTTGCCCATGCTGCAGGCGGGGTAGTTGACGCTGTGCGCGATGTTACCGTTCTCCAGGTAATCCTTGAGCTCGCTGATGGCCATGTCGGCGCAGTTGGCCTCGGCTTCGCCGGTGCCGGCGCCCGAGTGCGTGGTGATAAACGTATTGGGCATCTTGACGGTCTTGGGCGTGGCAAAGTCGCAGCTAAACCAGCTGAGCTTACCCTCGCGCAGGGCGGCGTCGACGGCGTCTTCGTCGATGATGGTCTCGCGCGCGTAGTTGATGAGCACGGCGTCGGGTGCCAGCAGGTTAATCTGCTCGGTGCTGATCATGCCGATGGTGTCGGCCTTGCTGGGCACGTGTACGGTGAGGTAGTCGCAGCCGCGGCAGAGATCCTCGAGCGTGCCCACACGCTGCACCTCGCGGCTCAGCACCCACGCGTGCTCGACGGAAATGAACGGGTCGTAGCCGTAAACGTCCATGCCCAGGTCGACGCAGGCGTTGGCGACCTTGGAGCCCACGTTGCCCAGGCCGATGACGCCGATGCGCTTGCCCTTGAGCTCGCGGCCCACAAAGGCCTTCTTGGCCTTCTCGGCATCGACCTGAATCTCGGGGTCGTCGGCGTTGTCGCGCACCCAGTTCATCGATTGCACCACGCCGCGGCTCGAGAGCACCAGCATGCCTAGGACGAGCTCCTTGACGGCATTGCTATTGGCGCCGGGGGAGTTAAAGACGACGACGCCCTTCTTGGCGTACTCTTCGACGGGGATGTTGTTGACGCCGGCGCCGCAGCGGGCGATGGCGCGGATTCCCTCGGGCAGCTCGTAGCCGTGCAGGTCGGTTGAGCGCATCAGAATGGCGTCGGCCTCTTCGGCGGTGCTCACAAATTCGTAGCCTTCGCCAAACTCGACTTTGCCGTCTTTGGTGATGTCGTCGATGGTCTTAATCTTGCGCATGAAAAACTCCTTAGCTGGTTTGTTTAAAACAAGTGGTTTGAAGTGGCTGATCGGCCCGCGTGCTGCGGGCTAGTTAGATCGCTGGCTCAAACCGTGCTGCGCTTCGAAGTCCTTCATGTACGTGGCCAGTGCCTGCACGTCCTCCATGGTTACGGCGTTGTAGACGCTGGCGCGCATGCCGCCGACGAGGCGATGGCCCTTGACATTTTGAATCTGGTGCTCTGCCGCGCCTGCGACAAAGGCCGCGTCGAGCTCGGCGTCGCCGGTGCGGAAGGTGACGTTGGCGATAGAGCGGCTGTCGGCCTGCGTGGTGCCATGGAACAGCTCACTTTGCTCGAGCAGGTCATAGAGCAGATTGGCCTTGGCCCAGTTGCGCTCGGCCATGGCGGCAAGTCCGCCGGTCTCCTCGACCCAGCGGAATACCTTGCCGCACACGTAGATGCCAAAGGTGTTGGGCGTGTTGAGCATGGAGCCCTTGGCGGCCTGGGTCTTAAGGTCCATGTACTGCGGCGTCTGCGCAAAGGCGGGGCCATCTGCGATGAGATCGTCGCGCACGATGACCACGGTCACGCCCGCGGCACCGGCGTTTTTTTGCGCGCCGGCGTAAATGAGCCCGTAGCGCTCAACGTTGAGCGGCTGCGACAAAAAGCAGCTCGAGACATCGGCGACCAGCGGTACGTCGCCGCAGTTGGGCAGCTCGTGGTACATGGTGCCAAAGATGGTGTTGTTCTGGCAGATGTAGACGTAGTCGAGCCCGTCGCCTGCGGCCTCGGCGGCAATGCGCGCGTTGATGTCGGCCATGGTGGGTATGCGGTCGAAATTGGTGTCCTCGGAGCTCGCGAGCAGTACGGCCTCGCCGTACTTGGCGGCCTCCTTGTATGCCTTGTTGGCAAAGTTGCCGGTCACGATGTAGCCGGCGCGGCCGCGGCGCATGAGGTTCATGGGGATGCCCGCAAACTGCAGCGTGGCGCCGCCCTGCAAAAACAGGACGCGGTAGTTGTCGGGGATGCTTAGCAGGCGACGCAGAGTTGCTTCGGCGTCGTCGATGATCTGCTGGTACATGCTAGATCGATGACTCATCTCGAGCACGGACATGCCGCAGCCGCGGTAGTCCATCATCTCGTCGGCGATCTCGGCGAGCACGCTTGTAGGCAGCGCGGCCGGGCCAGCTGAGAAGTTGTGCACACGTGCCATCTTCTAGTTCCCCCTTGTAGTCGTTTGGACGTTCGGGATACTTTAGCACAGTGGAGCGCCAGGCGCGACCGCATCACAGCAAAACCCGAGTGCGCCGCTATGATTTACAGGATGGTTACATGGGGGAGGGGTGCTTTACTCCTCAGGCAAATCCAAATCTGCGAGCGAAGGCATGAGGTTCTCTAGGCGCTTGATCTCTTCGCCGCAAATTAGCTACCTCCTGGTCACTACGACGCCAGCGTGGCGATGACGGCTTCGTCGCCGGCGTATATTAGGGTGTTGCCGTCGGGGATGATCGTCTGGCCGTCGCGTTTGAGCATCACGACGATAAAGGGATGCTTGCCTTGCGGCACATCGCGAAGACGCTGGCCGGCCAGGCGACCGTGGGGCGTCACAGTGACCTCGCGCAGCGTAACTTCGGCACGCTCTTCGAACGTCGGGGCGGCCATCACCAGCAGATCGCCTTCCTCGATGACGGTATCGCCGTTGGGCAGCACCGGGTGCGCGCCGTCGCGCAGCACCAAGACCACCAGCATGTTCGTTGCGCTACCAATATCGGCGAGCGAGCGTCCGGCAAACGGATGGCCCGCGCCCACCTTGAGCTTTACAAACGACATGCCGTCCTCGTCGCGGTAGTCGTTAAAGGTACGGCGTACGTCGCCGGTCGCATCGATCATATCGAGCTTCTTCGCCACCGCTGGCAGCAGCGAGCCCTGCACCACGATGCTCGACACGGCAATCACAAACACCAGGTCAAATAGGTCGTGTCCGCCGGGAACGCCGGCCACCACGGCAAAGAGACTAAAGACGACCGAAGCTGCTCCGCGCAAGCCCGCCCAGCTTACGAGCGCGACCTGGCGGGGGCTCGTCTTAAAGGGCGCCAACAGCATTCCCACGGCGATGGGGCGGCTCACAAAGAGCATAAACGCCATGAGCGCCAGGCCCGGCAGCAGCATCTGCGGCAGGCGTGCGGGCGTTACTAGCAGGCCGAGCAAGAAGAAGATCGTCATCTCGGCCATCTCGGTGAGGGTATCGAAGAAGTGCGCCATCTCGACCTTGCCGGTGATGTCGCTCGCACCCAGCACAATGCCGGCCAGGTACACGGCCAAAAATCCGTTGCCGCCCAGGTAGCTCGGCAGCGCGTAGGCGACGATGGCCACGGCGAACAAAAAGATGGTCTGCGCACCTTCGGCCGTTGCATGTGCGCGTTCAATCAGGCGGCCCGCCGCCCAGCCGAGGGCAAGGCCCAGGCCCGCGCCCAGGATAATCTGCTTGGCCAGCAGTGCGGGAATGTTGATGTCGCCGCCGGCCGCGAGTGTGGCGAGCACGGCGGTGAGCATGTAGGCGACGGGGTCGTTGGAGCCCGATTCGACCTCGAGCAGCGAGTCGGTGCCGCCCCTCAGCGAAAGGCTGTGCTCGCGCAGAACGCTAAAGACGCTGGCCGCGTCGGTGGACGCCACGACCGATCCCAACAGCAGGCCGCCGATCCAGTCGAAGCCCAGCACAAAGTGGGCGAACACGCCGGTGATGCCTGCGGTGATGACGACGCCGAGCGTGCTCAGCAGCACCGCCGGCGCGGCGACGGGCTTGGCGCGGTCGATATTGGTGTTAAAGCCGCCGTAGAACATGATGAACAGCAGCGCCGTGCTGCAGACGGTTTCGGTGAGTGCGTAGTCGCTAAAGTCGATATGCGTCGGGCCGTTGACGCCCAACAGCATGCCCAGCGCGATAAAGATGAGCAGGGTGGGGAAGGGGAGCTTTTTGCCGACGGGTTTGATGGTCAGGCACAGAATAATGACGAGGCCGATAAAGAGAAGAATCTGGTTCATAGGGAGTGTCCGCTCCTGGGTGGTTGGCGTGGCACGGTCAGTTGTCTGCGGTTATTTGTACCCAAAGATGGTGGGTTTATGGGGTTGGATTGCGGGCATGCGCGATATCGTCATAGACGGCTGCCGTCTTTGCCTCTGCTCGGAAACCCTTTCCAGCTTTATTGCAACGGAGTACAATGGGTAACGTTTAAGTTCAACTTGAAGTTTTAGTTGCGGCGCCGGGCTTCGGCCGCAATGCAAGGAGAGGCGTACCATGGCGATCTATGTGACATCTGATGCTCACGGGCACGTGCGTGCGCTTGACGAGGCCCTGTCTAAGATCTCGTTGACGTCCGACGACACGCTTTACGTGCTGGGCGACATGATCGATCGCGGGCCCGATCCGGTCGGCGTTATTAAGCTCGTGCGCTCGCTGCCCAACACCCGCGTGCTCAAGGGCAATCACGAGCAGATCATGCTCGATGCCATCATTGGCCAAGATCCGCTTGATGCCGAGACCTGGGATATCAACGGTGGCTGGACGACGCGTGAGCAGCTCAACGACATGGAATTTGAGGCATACGAGGAGCTCGTGCGATGGATGGCCGCGCTGCCGCTCTACGCGGTGGTCGAGACCGAGGAGCGCCCGTATCTGCTGGTACATGCCGGTATTGAGACCGA
>CABUKY010000081.1 GCA_902492185.1 uncultured Collinsella sp. | reverse complement strand
CGCGCCTGGGCGCCGCGGCTCAGCCACGCGAGCTCCTTGCGCGCCATGTTGCGACGGCGTTCCTCGGTAACCGCGGCCATGCGGTCGCGCTCCACGCGCTGCAGGATATATGCGGAGTAGCCGCCCTCGAAGGGATCGACCTGGCCGTCGTGGACCTCCCACATGCTGGTGCAGACCTCGTCCAAGAACCAGCGATCGTGCGTGACCACGAGCATGGCGCCCTGACCGCGCTGCCAGCGAGCCTTAAGATGGCGTGCAAGCCAGTTGATGGTGCGCATGTCCAGATGGTTAGTGGGCTCGTCGAGCATGAGCACGTCGTAGTCGCCGATCAACAGGCGCGCGAGGTCCACGCGGCGGCGCTGGCCACCCGAAAGCTCGCCCACCGTGCCCTCCCAGGGCACATCGCTAATGAGACCGGCGAGGATCTGGCGCGTGCGGGGGCTCGACGCCCACTCATACTCGGGCGTGTCGCCCACGACGGCATGGTGCACGGTGTCGGTGTCGACAAGCTGGTCCTTTTGGCCGAGCAGGCCGATCGTGGTGCCGCGACGATGCGTCACGCGGCCGTCGTCGGGCTCCAGCGTGCCGGCGAGCACGCTCAGCAGCGTCGACTTGCCGTCGCCGTTTTTACCGACAATACCAATACGGTCGCCCTCGCCCACGCCGAGCGTCACGCTATCGAAAATATGCTTGGTGGGAAACTCTAGGCTGACGGAATCGCATCCCAAAAGAATCGCCATATGCCCTGCTCCTTCGTAGAAATTCAACGTTGTCCATAATAGCAGCGAAAAGGCGGGCCGCACACGACACAAAAAGGCGGGCCATCTCCCAAAAGAGATGACCCGCCTCTCCAATCAGTCCCGTGGCAACCGTGGCCGCCGCGGGCCTCAAGCATGTCCCGGACTAGGAGAACATGCCGGTGAGGTAATCATTCAGCCGCTTATCCTTGGGCCGTTGGAAAATCTCGTCGGTCTCGTCGTACTCGACCATATCGCCCATGTAGAAGAACGCCGTGCGGTTGGACACACGCGACGCCTGCTCCATGTTGTGCGTCACGATGACGATGGCGCGGTCGGCAACGATCGATGACATCAGGTCCTCGATCGCCAGCGTCGAGATGGGGTCGAGCGCCGAGCAGGGCTCGTCGAACAAGATCACGTCGGGGTTGAGCGCCAGCGTGCGCGCGATGCACAGGCGCTGCTGCTGACCGCCCGAAAGCGCATAGGCGCTCTTGTCGAGCTTGTCCTTGACCTCGTCCCACAGTGCCGCGCCGCGCAGGCTCTCCTCGACCATGCGGTCGAGTTCGTCGCGGTCGGTGATGCCGTGGCGCCTAGGCGCAAACGTGATGTTGTCGCGAATGGACTTGCGAAACGGGTTGGGCTGCTGGAACACCATGCCAATGGAGCGACGCAACTCGTAGGTGTTCTCGGTCTTGGTGTTCACGTTGCGCCCGCGATAGTTGATCTCGCCCTCCACGCGGCAGCCGCGAATCTCGCGATTCATAAGGTTGAGGCTACGCAAGAAGGTCGACTTACCGCAGCCCGAAGGCCCGATGAGCGCCGTGATCTCGCCCTTGTGAAAGTCGAGCGACGTGTCGTGCAGGGCATGGTGGTCGCCATAGTACACGTTGACGTCCTTGGTGGAGAGCACGACCTCGTCGCTCACGGCCTTGCCGCTCACGCGCACGCGCTTCTCGCTCTCCCCCACACTCGATAGAAAGTCCTGGGTGTCGGACGCGGCCGCTTCGGTTGCGGGCGTTGCATTTATCTCGCTCATTCGGCCGTCATCTTCCTTGCCAGTTGCTTGCCCACAATGCGGGCGATTACGTTAAACAGCAGCACGCAAATCATCAGCAGCGCCGCGGTGCCCCAGACGATCTGCTGGGCCTCGGGGCTGCCTTCGCCATAGATCTTGTAGATGTGCACGGCGAGCGACTCGCCGGGGCGGAACACGTTCCAGGCGCAGGTGGGGCTCGACAGGTTAAAGCTCAAGAAGTTCAGGCGAACCGGCGAGCTCATACCCGAGGTAAAAAGCAGTGCTGCGGCCTCGCCAAACACGCGACCGGCCGAAAGCACGATGCCCGTCACGATGGCAGGCATGGCCTCGGGGATCAGGATGTGCAGCGTGGCCTCCCAGCGAGTGAGGCCCATGGCCAGGCACGCATCGCGCTGGGCCTGCGGCACGTCCTCGAGCGCCTGCTGGATCACGCGCACCAGAATGGGGATATTGAACATGGTGAGCGCGATGGCGCCGGAGATGATGGAGTACTTCCAGCCCAGCTGCACCGAGAACACCAGAAAACCGAACATGCCGACGACGATGGAAGGCAGCGAGGACAACGTCTCGATGGCGGTGGAGGCGATGTCGCGGATGGGTCCGTCCGGCGCATACTCAACCAAAAAGACCGCTCCGCCCAGGCTGATGGGCACCGAGATGATCAGAGTGATCAGCAGCAGGTAGAACGAGTCGAACAGCTGGTAGAGCACGCCGCCCTGCGTTCCGTTGGCGCGCGACGGCTCTGTGAGAAAGCCCGGCTGGAACAGCGTCGAGATGCCCTCGAACAAGATATAGGCCACCATGGAGATGACGATGAGCATGACGATGGCGACGATCGCCGTCAGCACGCCCGTGGCGATGCGATCCTGCTTTTGGACACGCCCGAGCCTCGCCTCGTCGATGTGGATGCGCGTGCTAGCCACGAGCCTTCGCCCCCTTGCGGCCAATGAGATGGATGATCAGGATGAAGATGAGGCTCATGCCCATCAGCAGCAGACCGAGTGCCCACAGGACGTCGTCCTGGGCCGAGCCCTCGGCGTAGACCGCCATGGACGTGGTGAGCGTGGTGGTGATGGTGGACGCCGGCGACAGCAGCGACGTCGGCATGGCCTCGATGCCGCCGATAACCATGCGCACGGCGAGCGTCTCGCCAAAGGCGCGGGTCATACCCAGGATGACCGCAGTCATGAGCGACGGCATGGCAGACTTGAGCACCACGTGCCAGATGGTCTGCCAGCGGGTGTAGCCCAGCGCGAGCGAGCCCTGACGGTAGCTGTCGGGCACGGCACGCAGGCCATCGACCGAAAGCGTGGTCATCGTCGGCAGGATCATGACGGCCAGCACGATGGCGCCGGGCAAGATGCCCAGACCCGTGCTCACATGGAAAACGCTCTTCATAAGGCCGACGACCACGTGAAAACCGATCAGGCCAAAGACGACCGAGGGGATGCCGGTCAAAAGCTCAATGAGCGGCTGAAAGATCTTAGAGCCAAACTTAGGGCTAATCTCGACCGCAAAGATGGCAGAGCCGATGGCGATGGGCAGCGCGATAAGCGTGGAGAGCACCATGACCGCAAACGAGGTGACGATCAGGGGCAGGGCGCCGGTATAGGGCAGGCCGTTTTCGGCTGTGTTGGCCAGGTCCCACTTGGTGCCGGTGAAAAACTCGACGACCGAGACGCCGTCCTTGACAAAAGCCGAGAGGCCCTTTTGGGCGACCATAAAGATGAGCGCGGCAACGACAAGCGTCACGAGCGCTACGCACGCGCCCGTGACGCCCAGGCCCACGTTCTCAAGGTCGCGCTTTGGCAGCTGTTTTGCCATTGCAAACCTTTCCGGGGCGATTACTTATTTAGCAGAGACCTTGCCGCTGGCGTCCTTGACGACCTTCATGGCAGAGACGGGGATGAAGCCCTGCTCCTCGACGAGCTTGCCCTGGACGTCGTCGGAAAGCATGAACTCCAGGAAGGCCTTGGTGGCCTCGTCGGCGTCCTTGGAGCAGTACATGTGCTCGGTAGCCCAGATCTTGAAGGAGTCATCAGTGACATTCTTGCTCTTGGGCTCGACGCCCTCGACCTTGATGGCGTTGAACTTGGAGTCATCGAAGTGCGAGAAGTCGAGGTAGGAGATGGCGTTATCGGTGCTGCCCATCTGAGTCTGGACGTCGCCGGACTTGTCGAGCTCGGCGTCGCCCTTAAAGTCGACGGCCTCGTCGCCAAAGACGGCGGCCTCGAAGGTGGCGCGGGTGCCGGAGCCGGCCTTGCGGTTGAGGACGACGATGGTGGCGTCGTCGCCGCCGACCTCCTTCCAGTTGGTGATCTGGCCAGAGAAGATGCCCTTGAGCTGCTCGAGGGACAGGTCGTCGACCGTCACGTTCTTGGAGACGACGGGACCCATGCCCACGACGGCAACCTCGTGGTCGACGAGGTTCTTGACCTGGTCGGCCTCGAGCTTGGTCTCGGCGAAGACGTCGGAGTTGCCGATGGTGACGGTGCCGGCGGCAACAGCGGTCAGGCCCTTGCCCGAACCGTTACCCGAGCCGGAGACGGAGACGTCCGGGTTGGCATCCATGAACTTCTCGGCAGCGGCCTCGACGAGAGCCTGGAACGAGGAGGCGCCGTCGTAGGTCACCTCGCCGGAGACGGACTCGGCAGCAGCGGCGCTACCCTTGTCGGCGGCGTCGGATGCGCCGGAGCCGCCGCAACCAACGAGACCGAGACCGACGATGCTGGCAAGACCACCAGCGAGGCCGAGGAACTGACGACGAGAATAAGCCTGATCGAGCATGATCTTCCTTTCATACATGCGACTCGCGGGCACCCCGCCCGCTTTGCTGTTTGGAAAGATACGGCCCCGATCGGGCGACGACCGCCTTATCTGCGGTTTCTTACGGGCTATTGATAGACCCTTACCGCAAGCTCTGCCCAGCCTTTACAAACGGATAACAATCCAGCGCCGAACATGGCGCACCTTTTACACCAAAGGAACGTCCCCAATGACTACCCCACCGCAACAGAAAAAGCCCGGGCCGAAGCACCGGGCTCGTAATGCAAGTTTGTATCCAAGCAGGATATAGGGGTTTCCCAGGTGCCCGAGATTGCCCCGAAAGAGGAGCGCCGCGTACTTTGGTACGCAAGCGACGGTTTGAGGGGCAAGGTCGGGTGCCTGGGGAAGCCCTACAGCTCAAGTTCGTTGAGGCGCAGGATCGCCACGATATAAATCTTGAGCGCCTGTTTAAGCTGTTCCTCGTTGGCGCACTCGTTGGGGCCGTGCATCTGGCCGCCCCATGCGGGCAGCTCCAGGCCGGTCTCCTCGGGGCCAAACGATACGGCGCGGGCAAAGTTGCGCGCGTACGTGCCGCCGCCCATGGCAAAGGGCTCAGCATGCTTGCCCGTAAACTCGTTATAGGTATCAATAAGCGCCTTCACGGCCGGATCGCCGGCAGACACCGAGAACGGCACCTTAGCGCGACCCAGCTGACACGTCACGCCAAAACGGCCCACGAGCGGGTCGAGCTGCTCGCGGATGGTATCGGCACTCGTGCTGTCGGGGAAGCGCACGTCGATGACCTGCTCAATATGGCCATCCGCCACGCGGATGACGCCAGCGTTGCAGGTAAGCGGGCCAAACGCCGGACTCGTCGCATCGATACCCAGGCCGCGGCCATAGGCATCCGCATGCACAAAGGCCAGGAACTTGACGAACTCGTGCTCGGCAGGCGTCAGCAGGCGTTCGTCGCGTGCACCAAACGCGTCCTCGGCCTCGCGCAGATACGCCACGATCAGGCCGACGGCGTTAATCGTTCCCTCGGGCATCGAGGCATGACCGCCAATGCCATGGGCAAAAATCTGCGCGTGCCCGTTATCGAGCGCCGTAATCTCCAAGCGGTCGGCGTTCTCGACCGGCGCCGGCAGCTCATCAGCGGCAATCGCGAGCTCGCAGATGGACTGCGACGGAATGGCGTTGCTCGCCTCGGCACCGCTCCAGGACACAATGCGCCCGCCGTCGATCTTGGGGCTCACAAACGTCGCCCCAAACTGGCCCTTCTCGGCATTGCAGACCGGGAACTCGGCATCGGGCGTAAACAAAAAGTCGGGGTCTGCGTGGTTCTCCAGATAATGGTGAACGTCGGACATGCCCACTTCCTCATCGCAGCCCAGCAGCGCGCGGAAGGTATAGCGCGGCACAATGCCGTGCTTGAGCAGGTAGGCACCGGCGTAGAGCGACAGCACCGCCGGACCCTTGTCATCAATCACGCCACGGCCGAGCAGCCAGCCCTCGCGACGCTCCATCGCGAACGGATCGGTGTTCCAGCCGGGGCCGGCGGGCACCACGTCCACGTGGCAGATGGTCGCGAGCTGCTTGTCGCCGCGACCCGGGATATCGGCAATGCCCACATAGCCCTCGTCGTCGCCCGTCTGGTAGCCGAGCTTTTGCGCAATGCCGAGCGCGCAATCGAGCGCATCACGGACCGGTCGGCCAAACGGCGCACCGGGCTCTGCATTGGCAGCAACGGCCACGGACGGATAGCTCACCAGTTGTTCGATATCGGCGACGACATCTTCCCAGACCTCGTCGACATACTCGATAACGCTCTGCTCCACCTGATTCATGGACGACCTCCTCACCAATGAGTGACGGGTACGCCCGCCCCTCACATTACGTCTATTAGATAGCGAAAAGTTTAGCAAGCTCGGCCACCGAGTGCACCACTGCATCGGCACCCGCCGCCTCGTGCTCGCCCGACGCCGCCGCGCCCGAATAGATACCAATGCACGGCACGCTCATCGCGTGCGCGCCCTCGACGTCGTTAAAGCGATCGCCGATCATCACGGCATCGCCCGCCGTCGCACCGAGCTCTGCCAGGGCATCGCGGACCGAATCGGCCTTGGTCTCGCGCCCCTGCGGCGGATTCATGCCAACCACCGCCTCAAACTGAGAAAGTCCCAGCTCTCCCACCATGTCGATACACTTTGCCTCCATGCGTGACGTCGCCACGGCCATACGCTTGCCTTGGGCGACCAACCCATCCAGCAGCTCGGGGATCCCGTCAAACACGGGATACTCCTCCGGTCCCAGTTCATCAAAAAAGGCACGGTACTCGTCGGCCACCACAAGCGACTCCTCGCGCGAGAAGCCATAAAAGTCGTGAAAGCTCTTCCACAGGGGCGGCCCGATCATGCGGCGCAGGTCACCCATCTGCGCCTCCGAAAACCCGCGCGCGGCCAACGTCTTGCGCGTCGAGGTCATCACCGCCCGGCCCGTATCGGCCACCGTGCCGTCAAAATCGAACAGCACAACCGGCCGCTCGCATAGCTGTAATGCCGCCATCGGCACTCCTCTTCCCCAGTTGATGATTTCCACACCGACACTTCAAACTGTTGACTATTCAACAATTGAACCTAGCAATGTAGAGCAACTCCACTATACTTGTCGCACTTTGCCCTCAGAAGGCGGCGCGAAAGCGCCCCAACGAAAGGTGCAATTATGTCTTTTGCCATCATAACCGACTCCACGTCGGACATCTCCCCCGCCCGCGCTCAAGAGCTCGGCATTTACGTGATTCCACTGCATGTGATTATCGAGGGCGAGGACCTGCTCGACCAGGTACAGATTACCGCCCAGGAGTACGTCGCGCGCATGGCCGGCTCCGAGCAACTGCCGCACACCTCGCAGCCGAGCGCCGGCGAGTTCAAGGCACTCTTTGACCGCGTGCTCGCCGACGGCCATGATAGCGCCATCTTTATCTCACTGTGCAGCGAGTGGTCCGCCTGCTATGCCAACGCCAGCCTGACGGCCGAAACGCACGAACTCGACGTGCGCTGCATCGACTCGCGCACCGGCTCGGGTGCCGAGGGCCTGCTGGTGGAGTACGCGCTGGCCATGCGCGAGGACGGCCGCAGCCTGGACGAGACCGAGGCGCAGATCCGCGCGACGCTGCCCGACGCCCACCTGTTGCTGATTCCCCGCACGCTCGAGAACCTCGTTAAGAACGGCCGCGCGCCCAAGCTCGCCGGCCAGCTCACGCAGATGCTCAACATTCGCCTGGCCGTTTCGCCGGAGTGGAAATCGGGCGAGATCAAGGCCATCAAAAAGGGCCGCGGCGCCAAGCGCATCGTCGCCAACACCATGGCAGACTGCCTCGCGTTTTTGGCCGAGCATCCGGGCTCCAGCGTGCGCGTGCTCACGACCGGCGCCGCCGAGGAGCAGGAGCTCGTCAGCCAAGCACTCGCAGGCCAAGACTATGTAGACGCCGGCACCGGCCCCATCGGCTGCACCATCGCCACCCATGTAGGCGTCGATGCCATCGCCATCAGCTACTGCCCCCGCTACCAGCCAACTCACTAGGGACGCCCACATCAGTTGCGGTGGAATAGGGACTGTTTTTGGCTTATCAGCCGCAAATCAATCCCTATTCCACCGCAACTTGGAAATCGGCGATCAGCCCAGCGGACCCTGAAACAGCTCCTGATGAGTGCCCATTCTCACCAGCCTAATCACTGGGTTAGTCTTATGGGGAAGATAAAGAACGACCACATCGACCAAGCCATCGGATAGGTGGAAATCGATGTGGCC
>CABUKY010000080.1 GCA_902492185.1 uncultured Collinsella sp. | reverse complement strand
GAAGTGAGTGTCCATCCTCGCAGTATCCGGTTCTCAAGGTGCACGCCCCGCGGCTGATCCGGTCCGACCGGGCCGCGCGGCAAGGAGATATATTGCCAGACCGGAGGGGCCCCGGGGGCGGGAATCTGGGCGTACACATTTCCTACACATCTTGGGATCCGACTAACGTTTGCCAGCCGTTACCTACCGCTCGCCGAGCATCTCTTTATATAAGGCAGTCTCATGGTTAAAGCGGATACGTCCCCCTAGCTAAAGCACAGCCAGCATCGAGCAACTCATCACGTTCTTCCACCGAGAACCCCTCGGCGTAGACGCGCACCACCGGTTCGGTCCCGCTAGGACGGACCAGCAGCCACGTGTCATCCTCGAATGCCAAACGCAAGCCATCCATATGGCTAACGTTTTGCGGCACCTTGCCACAAATCGACTTGGGGTTTACGCCCGGCAGCAGGGTTCGTAACGTTTCGGCATCTTCGGCCTCAAGGCGTAAATCGCGTCGACCGTAACTCGTCTTACCAAAACTGTCCTCGAGTTGGTCGACCAGAACGCCCAAAGGCGCGTCCGTCTTTGCCATAAGCTCACACAGAATCAGACAGGCGAGGATTCCATCGCGCTCGGGCATATGCGCGGCAATGCCGATACCACCGGCTTCTTCGCCGCCTATGAGGACGCCGCCCTTCTTCATCTCCGCCGCTATATATTTGAAACCGACCGGTTTGACGGTCACGCGGCAGCCAAGCGCCTCGGCAATGCGACGCACGAGCGTCGAGCACGAAAGATTGACGACGACGCGCCCCTCCAAATTACGAAATTGAACCAAGTCGCCCAAAACGAGCGCCATGATCTGATGCGGATGTATATATCTGCCGCGCTCGTCAACCGCGCCGATGCGGTCGGCGTCGCCGTCGGTCACCAGGCCAGCGCAAGCTCCGTCCTCGATAACCGTGCGCTCGCAAGCGTCCACCCAAGGCTCAACGGGGTCGGGGCAGATATCTTCTTGGTCAGACGCCTGCCCGGCGTGAATCTCGTGCACCTCAACGCCAAGCTCGCGCAGCAAGTCGGCTAGATAGCCTTGGGCTGCGCCGCCCATGGGATCGACGACCACGCGCAGGTGCGCGGCGCGGATGGCTTCGGCATCGACAAACGATGCCACCGCCTGCATATAGTCAGGAATAATATCCGCGGTGCGATATTGCCCTTCGATCCCCATTGGCTCGGGAGCCATGGTCTCTTCGAGCTCTTCGATGACATCCTGGTTGGCGGTCGAGCCGTCACCCATGCGAATCTTGAGGCACAGATAACCCTGCGGATGATGGGACCCCGTCACCATGAGCGCGCCGCACGCCTCACCGTCATAAGCCGCCGCCCACGTAAGGGCAGGGGTCGGAACAGGTCGCGAAGCGAGCACGGCGTCCAGCCCGTGCGCTGCTAGCACACCCGCCGCAAGCTCAGCGAACTCGCTCGCGAGGGGCCGGGTGTCGAACCCTATATATACCGTTTTGCCCGGATTGGTCTTTTGCCACAACTCGCCGACGGCATCGGCGATACGGGCAACGTTATCGGCAGTAAAGTCCTCATCGACGCGAGCGCGCCAACCGTCAGTTCCAAAATGAATTATCGCGCACACGCGCAGACACCTCACAGTGTTTGGATCATGGTACGCATGGGGTATACCCGCAACATGCACTCGGCAACCTGCCGGCACCAGCATTCACCATTTGGGCAAATGCTGCCGAGGACATGCAGGCAATAAAAAAACCGCCCCGTATGGAGCGGTTTTACCCTTTATATATCGAGCGCCTCGGCCATCGCTGCCGTAGTGATTGCCGTGGTTCCACAACAACTGCCCACCATTGCGGCGCCGGCATGTCTCCATTCGATGCATGCGCGCGCGAAAGCTTCGGGGTTCTCGTGCCATACGGGGCCATCCTGAGTCTGGACCGGATCGCCCACGTTGGGACGCACCGTGACGGGAGTAGTCGCCGATGCAACCATCCTGGGCACCGCCGCGTTCGCGGCCGCAAGCGAACAGCAATTAACACCAACCGAGTTTGCGCCGTGTTTTTCGGCGTACAAAACGGCTGCCTCGATGTTGAGGCCATCGCCCAACAGGTCGCCTTTATCGTCAACGACAAAACTCACCAGAACAGGCATGCCGTCGGCGGCATCTCGAGCGCCGGCAAGCATGGGCTGCAAATTACGGATAGACGTCACCGTCTCGATCAGCAGACCGTCAACGCCGGCATTGAGCAAGGCGTGCGCCTGTTCGCGCGCAATGCCTCGGATTTCACGATACTCGGCAGAGTCCTCGGCAAACCACTCAATACCGATCGGGCCCATCGAGCCCAGCAGCAGCTGAGGGTGCGCCTGGCGGGCATCGTCGACGGCCCCGCGATTGACCTCCGCCACGGACGGCGCAATCTGGTCGTGTTTGAGGGCATAGCTTGATGCCTGAAAGGTGTTGGTAATGAGCACCTGCGCGCCGGCGGCGACATACAAGCGATGGATACGAGAAACGGTCTGCGGCTCTGCCAGATTCCAAAACGCCGGTGGAATGTCGGCGGCATCGTACTCACTCAACAGAACACTGCCCATGGGGCCCTGCGCCAACAAGGTCTCGCTCGACAAGCGGCGCGTAAGTTCCTCGGCACCAAAGCGGTTGTAATAACTCGTATCCATATATATCCCGCTATTCCTCGACGCTGATTCCCTGCTTTTCGAGATAGGCGAGCCAGCGGCTCATCGTGTCCTCGGATAGCGCATGCTCCATCATGCAGGCCTCGGAATCGGCTCGCTCAAATTCGACACCGAGCTCCTGAACCAAAAACGTGCGGATGAGGCGATGACGGTACCAGATAGCCGTACCAACCTCGCGGCCGCGATCGGTCAGGATCACCTTGCCGTAGTGCGATTGCTCGACAAGCTCGGATGCCTTGAGCGCCGAAACCGCTTTATTGACCGATGCCTTGGAGACGCCAAGGCGCTGCGCGATGTCGACCGATCGCACGCCGTTGGTTTCCCCCTCTTCGCTTTCAATGCGAACCATGCACTCCAAGTAGTCTTCGTTCGCCACCGTCAGATGTAGTTCGCGCGAGCTATTTGTCGTATCCATGATCTTCCGTCCCTTCTGCATTCAATGGCTGATTCTACCCCATCCAAGCGTCGTGGTATGCCGTGGCATACCGTGCTAGAGTTCTTGTTGCACACGACGACCAAGATTGGAGCGGTCTTTATGGAAAACACCACCACGAGCCCCGATGTCCTCGAACGCTTTTTGCGCTACGTCCAGATCAACACGCAGTCCGAGGATGCAAACTGCGACCAGGCACCCTCGAGCGCCGTTCAGTTTGACCTTGCCAACGTGCTGGCTGAAGAGCTGCGCGAGCTTGGTGCGGAAGATGCCCACGTGACCGAGCACGCCTATGTCTGCGCGCATATCCCCGCAAGTGCGGGCGCTGAGGACAAGCCCGCCCTGGGCCTGATCGCCCATCTCGACACCACCGAAGTTGCACCGGGCGCCGGCGTGAAGCCGCACATCGTACACTACGAAGGCGGCGACCTGGTCTGCGGCACGGTTGACGGTAAGCCCGTTGCCATGAGTACCGCCAAGCTTCCCGCCCTGAATGACCTCGCGGGTGAGGACCTGGTCTGCAGCGATGGCACCACGCTGCTGGGCGCGGACGACAAGGCAGGCGTCGCCGAGATCATGTCGCTTGTCGCGCGTATCGCTCAGGACCCCTCTCTGCCCCATCCCGCACTCGGCATTTGCTTCTGCCCTGACGAGGAGATCGGCCACGGAGCCGAGCTGTTGGATATCGATGCCTTTGGCTGCAAGTACGCCTACACGGTCGACGGCGGCCCCATCGGCGAGCTGGAGTGGGAGTGCTTTAACGCCGCCGAGGCGACCGTCCGCTTTGAGGGCCAGTCCATCCACCCGGGCGACGCTAAGGGCCGTATGGTCAACGCAGGCAATCTGTTCTGCGACTTCAACGCGTTGCTCCCCTACGTGCAGCGCCCGGAGTATACGGAAGGCTACGAGGGCTTTTATCACCTTGAGGGTGTATCTGCGACCGTCGATCACGCCACAGCGCGCTATATCGTCCGCGACCATGACGCCGCCAAGTTCCAGCAGAAACTCGACCTTATTGATGCCGCCGCCTCGATGCTCAACCAGCGTCTGGGTGAGGAGCGCGTGACGGTCGAGATTAAGCAGCAGTATCGAAATATGGCCGAGATCGTTCGTGACTATCCCGAGCTTATTGATGTTGCCAAGGAAGCCTACCTTGCCTGCGGCGTTGAGCCCCAAGTGCTGCCGATTCGCGGCGGCACCGACGGCGCTCAGCTGTCGTTCCGCGGTCTGCCCTGCCCCAACCTTTCCACCGGCGGCTATTGCTACCACGGCGTCAACGAGTTCGTCCCGGTCAGTTCGCTCGTCAAGATGACCGACGTGCTCCAGGAGCTCGTCGCCCGCTTTGCATAAGCCTGGCTGCACAAGTCCAAAAGACGAATCGCCCCGTCCTCAACCAAGAACGGGGCGATTTTTTTTGCTGCAATGAGAACAGGTTGACGCACGCCAGCCTCTTAACGCAAGGAGTGTCCCAAACTGCCGGTACAAAAGGAACGTCCCCAAGTGCCAAGTGTTCCGGCAACGCCGATGTTTTGGCAACGACAGCGAGCGGGTCGCATTTGAGACAAGGTGACGTGAAACGAAAGGGCGCTGACCTTCTGGTCGCGCCCTTGAAGTTGAACGTCAGATTGTCCAAATGCGGCCCGCGCAGCGTCAAGCGGTTACGCGGTTTGGTAAAACCGCGTAACTTAGTAGTTGGCCTCGTAGCCGTTACCGTCGCCGGTGGGCTCTTCGTAGTAGTCCGAATCGCTCGAATCGCTTGAGCCATCGGAATCGTCAGAGCTGACCGATGAGGTTGCGGTACCGTTTGCGTAGTCGTCAGACGTGTTGTTGTTCAGGTCGCCGATCGTAGAGCTAGAACCGTCGGAAAGACCCATGGTGTTGGGACCCTTGGGATCCTTGCCGGCATCGACGCGCTCCATCATTTCCTTGAGCTCGTCCTCGTAGACAAAGACGTAGCTCACACCGTCAATCATGGTGCTGTCGTCGGCGTACGAGGGCAGGTTGGCCGAGTAGATACCGTCGACATCCATACCGCGCATGGCGTTGACCGTAGCCACGATATCCTGAACGCTCATATCGGTTACGAGCATATCGGACAGCGAATTAACCAGGCCAAAGATCTTCGTGGCATCGAAGTTATTGAGAATCTGGTTGGCAAGGGCGCCAAGCACCTGACGCTGGTGGCGCATGCGCGTGTAATCGCCGTCGGCATAGGTGTAGCGGCAGCGGGCATAGGTAAGGGCGGTGGCGCCGTCCATATGTTGCTGACCAGCGGTAATCTTAATATCCAGGTGCTCGGGGTCGTCAACATCATCGGTTGCGTTAATGTCGATACCGCCAACCGAATCAATCAGCGCCTGCATACCGTCGAAGCTGACCTCGGCATAGTGGGAAATCTGAACACCGCACAGCTCGTTGACAGCCTCGACCATGGCCTCGGCGCCGCCAACGGTATGGCAGGCGTTGATCTTCATGGTCTCGCCCTTGTACTCGACCTTGGTGTCGCGCGGAACGGAAATGAGCGTCGCCTGCTTTTGCGTGGGATCAATGCGTGCCAGGATAATCGAGTCGGCACGGTACGTATCCTCGCCCGGACGGCCGTCGGTGCCAAGAAGCAGCACGTAGAACGGATCCTTTGCCTCATCGGTGTCAACCAGAACCCGACGCAGATTGTCGGTAATGACATTAGAATCGCCGAGCTTGCCCATAATGGTGGCAAACCACAGGCCGGCAGCGGTAGTGGCACTCAGCAGCACGCCAAGCACGACAATGAGCGCGACGTGACGAATCGTGTGGCTACGACGACGTTGGCGAGCGCGCTCGGAATAGCGAGCCACGTTATCGCGACTGTAGATCTTGGCCTGCGCACCAGTTGAGGGTCTTCGGGCGGTGGTATCCGCGAGGGGCTTTTTATTAAACATAGGCAACCTGTATTAGTAGATGACGGGATCGGGGACGGTAGCATGCTCGACATGCGCGCCAAGCGCCTGCAGCTTTTCGACAAACCGCTCGTAGCCGCGCTTGATGTGATGGATGGCCGAAACCTCGGTCGTCCCGTCGGCGATCAAGCCCGCTACGACGAGGGCCGCTCCGCCACGCAGATCGGGCGAGGTAACCTGTGCACCCGAGAAGCCCTTGACGCCATGAATCATGGCATGATGGCTCTCGATACGAATGTCGGCACCCATGCGCACCAGCTCAGAGGCAAACATAAAGCGATTCTCGAAGATGTTCTCGGTGATAACGGAGCTACCATCGGCAAGGGCGGAGAGCACCATAATCTGCGCCTGCATGTCCGTCGGGAAGCCGGGGAACGGAAGCGTCTGGATGTCGACCGGCTTGATACGCTCGGCACGGTTTACATGGACGCCATCCTCGACGCGCTCGCAGTCGATACCCATGAGCTCCATCTTCTTGAGCACCATGCCCAAGTGAATGGGGCAAAAACCCGTGACGTCGACACCGCGATCGTCGGCCATCAACGCACCGGCGACGATAAAGGTGCCGGCCTCGATGCGGTCGCCCACTACGCGATGGGTAACGGGATGCAGCTCTTCCACGCCCTCGATGGTCACGACAGGCGTACCGGCGCCGACAATCTTAGCGCCCATCTCGTTGAGCATGTTGGCGAGATCGACGATCTCGGGCTCGCGGGCGGCATTGTCGATAACCGTGGTACCCTTCGCGCGCACGGATGCCATAATGAGGTTCTCGGTCGCACCGACACTGGCGAACTCGAGCGTGACGGTGGTACCGCGCAGACCTTGGGGCGCATTAGCGTTGATGTAACCGTGGGCGGTATCGAACTCAACGCCCAGGGCCTCAAGACCAAGAATGTGCATATCGATCTTGCGAGCACCCAGGTTGCAGCCGCCCGGCATGGCGATCTTGGCGCGATGGAAGCGACCCAGCAGGGGTCCCATCACGGCTGTGGAAGCACGCATCTTGGCAACGAGCTCGTAGGGGGCCTCCCAAGAATCGACCTGAGAGGTATCAATCTCGAGCGTGTGCTCGTCGAGAACATCGATCGTAGCGCCCATGCCCTTGAGCACCTTGCCCATCACGTGGACATCGGAAATATCGGGCACGTTCTGCAGCGTCGTCTTGCCCGGCGCCAGAAGCGTTGCCGCCATGAGTTTGAGTGCGGAGTTCTTGGCACCCGAGACGGGCACGGAGCCTCCGATGGCGTGGCCACCCTCAACGCGGATAATATCCAAGGTCTACCCTTTCAAAAAGCATGCCCGGGATGGCTGGGCCATCCCGGGCATGATGTGTTCGCAAATGGTCGAACGCTAAATCGTTTGACTATTGGGCAAGCTTGAGCTTACACCATGCGATTTCATTATAGAGGTAGGCGCGGCGTGCATCATCCTCCGACAAATTACCCAGCTTCTCTTCAAAACCTTGAATATCAGCTTTAAGCTTGTCGGCATCGACGGTCGCCAAATCGCAAGCGCGCTCGGCGAGAACGGTCACGACATCGTCCGCAACCTGGGCATAGCCGCCGGCCACGGCAAACGTGTGGTCGACAGTGCCCATGGCCTTATCGGAAACGCGAACGTAACCGCGGTCGATCGTGCAGATCTCGCTGGAGTGAGCGGGCAGGACGCCAAACTCGCCATCCGTGGACGGAATCGACACAAACGCAGCGTCGCCCTCATAGGCGCAGCTCACGGGGCACACGATGCGGATACGCATAACCTACTTCTCCCCCATCTTGCGGGCGCGCTCGCGCACGTCCTCAATCGTGGAAGCATAGCGGAAAGCCTGCTCGGGCAGGTCATCGGCCTTGCCGTCGACAATCTCGGCGAAAGAGCGGACGGTATCCTCGACGCGGACGTAGACACCGGGGTTGCCGGTGAACTTCTCGGCGACGTGGAAGGACTGCGAGAGGAACTGCTGAATCTTACGGGCACGGTTGACCGTAAGGCGCTGCTCCTCGGACAGCTCGTCCATACCCAGAATGGCGATGATGTCCTGAAGGTCGGAGTACTCCTGCAGGAGCTCCTGGACCTTGACGGCGACACGGTAGTGCTCCTCGCCGACGATCGAGGGATCGAGAGCGTCGGAGGAAGACGCAAGCGGGTCGATAGCCGGGAACAGGCCGAGCGACGAAATGCTACGCGAAAGAACCGTGGTGGCATCGAGGTGCGTAAACGTCGTGGCAGGCGCCGGGTCGGTCAGGTCGTCTGTGGGGACGTAGACAGCCTGGACGGAGGTAATGGAGCCCGTCTT
>CABUKY010000079.1 GCA_902492185.1 uncultured Collinsella sp. | reverse complement strand
TCATGCCGCCGAAGTTGAAAGGCAGATTGCCGCTCTGGCGGGCTTGCAGCGTCGAGCCGTTGCGCGGTTTGGAAAACCGCGCAACTAGAGCTACATGACCATAACGTAGCGCGATCCCACGTAGTACTGCTTACCCATCAGGACCGGCTCGCCATTGGGACCCGTGAAGCCGGCACGCAGGTTGAGCAGCGGATCGTGCGGAGCAATGCCCAGCTCGGCCGCCTGCTCGGTATTGGCACGAACGGCCTCGACCGTGCGGTAGCCAACCGAAACAATCGGCGTTCCGCCAACACGCTCGACCTCGGCAAAAATCGACTTGTCCTCAAGATCGGCCGTCAACAGCTCACGGTAGGCATCAAACGGCACAAAGATGTTCTCCTCAAAGATGGGCTCGCCGTCGGCCGTACGTACGCGCTTGATATGCAGCAGCAGCGCATCCTTCTGCAGGCCAAAGAACTCCATCTCGTTTTGGCGCGCCGGAACGATCTGGCGATCGATCACGTGCGCACCGGCCTTCATGCCGTTGCCGGCACACAGCGCGGTAAACGTCTGCAGCGTCGAGGCGTGAAACTGGCGATTGATGTGCGGCGTGGAGACAAAGGTGCCACGGCCCTGCTGCTTAACCAGGTAGCCATCGGAGCACAGCTCCTCGACGGCGCGGCGCACCGTAATGCGGCTCACGTCGTACTGCTCGGCTAGCTCAAGCTCGGACGGAATACGCTCCTTGGGTGCATAAACACCTTTCTCGATCGCATCCTTGATTTCGTCGTAAATCTGCTGGTAAAGCGGTGCATTTTTGGGCGCAGGCATATCTAATCACTCTTATCGAAATATCGAAATAACTAATACGTATATAACGTCTAGTTTCATATTACCTCATAATGATAAAACGATACACCCTCCCTACCAAAAAGCGACAGCTTCATTTTGGTAGGTTTTATCTGGGCAAACGAGAGCCTCTCGAAAGCAACGGGGCTTTCGGGGGGCTCGTTCGGATGGGTTGCGCAGGACCGGCAAAATGCCAATACCCTACTTGCCGTCGTCCTGCTGCAGGCTGTCCTGTTCGCTGAGGCGCGCCTGCCTGCTGGCCATGCGTGCGGGCTTGTCGGGATCGGGAACGGCCGTGGGCATGGGCTCGTCGACATGACCACCCCACCAGCCGCCCACAAAGTTGAGCGTGTGGAACACGTTGATCACGGCGCCGGGATCAACGTCGCACACCAGCTTGATAATGTCCTGACTCTCGTAGGTCGAGACAACGGTGTTCAGCAGGTACATCTTTTCGCGGCTATATCCGCCGACGACCTCGGCGCAGCTAATGCCGTGCTGAAAATGGTTTACGTAGGCAGTCATGACCTCGTCTGCCTTGCGCGTCGTGATCTGCAGCGTCACGCGATCGTAGCGACGATAGAAACTGTCGATGGTCTTGGTCGAAATAAACTGGAACACGATGGAATACGCCGCCTTGTCCCAGCCAAACATAAAGCCAAAGATCGCCAGGATAAAGCAGTTGAAACCAAAGATGACGCCCCAGATGGTCTTGCCCGTGTGGTTGGAAACCCACAGCGCGATAAAGTCGGTGCCGCCGGTGGATGCGCCGGATTTAAGTGCGATGGCAGCGCCCAGACCCGAGACCACGCCGCCAAAAATGATGAGCATGATCTTGTCGCCCAAAAATGGAGCGAAGTGAAAGACGTTGAGGAACAGCGACGAGAGCACGACCTGCATCATCGAGAAGATGACGAAGCGCTTGCTAATGCCGCTCCAACATAGGAGCGCCACGGGGATGTTGAGCGCGAGCATGCCGAGCGAGATGTCGATATGAACGCCACCCAGCGAGGTAACGCGATCGAGCAGGACCGCGACGCCGGTAAGACCGCTCGGAAGCAGGTCGGCGGGCTGAATGAACGCCTGGATCAGAAATGTCTGGAGAACGGCGGAAATGGTGACCGCCACAGCAGTAATGGCGCGGCGGACGATGGTGAGGCGGCCGAGCACGAGCACTCGGTCCGTGAGCCGATCGATGGCGTTCGCCACGCAGGCTCCTTTCGAAGGCAGATGTAGTTGTGGGATATGTCCGCGATTGTAACATGGAGCGTGCGGGGACGCTTCAATTCACCCTCTCTCGACAACCAAAGCGGGACCAGCAACCCCACGACCAAAGGCCCAAATTACAAGTGAGTAGACTTTAAGCGACCTGCAGAGCACACCCAAAACCGCCACCCCTGTGACCTGCGGTTTTACTAGAGCAGATGCGCTTTGTGCTCGTCCTGCACCAAAAAGCCTACTCACTTAGTCCGAATCGAAGCCAAACGGATCCAAATAGATGACAAATAAAGCCAATCCGCGGCAAAAGACGCGTGAATCAGTGCTTCTCGCGGCGGATTGACGCTACAAAGCGGCCAAAATGTCGGTCAGATTATCGATAACGGCATCGGCTCGCGATTGATCGAGGTTGACACCCTCGTGCGGACGCAGCGCCAGGACGCGGGCGCCCGAGCGCTTGCCGGCCTCGATGCCCAAAGGCGAGTCCTCGATAACCAGGCACTCGGCAGGCTCCACCCCCAGCGCCTCCATGGCACGCAGGTAGATCTCGGGGTCGGGCTTAAACGCACTGCACTCGTGACCGCTGATGGTGTAGTCCAGCACATCGGCGATACCGGCAATCTCTACCAGCTCGTCAATGAGCTCACGATAAGACGAGCTCGCGATGGCACACTTCACGCCGCGCTCGTGCAGTGCGCGCATCACCGGCTCCGTCTGCTCGTTGAGCAGCTCGGCATACGGAACGGGGTGGTCCGGGCTGTAGACCTGCTTGTACTCCACGCGAAGGCGCTCGCGCAGCTCAACATCGTCGGGCACCAGCGCCTCCCAAATGGCCGGCTCGTTAGACCCCGAAAGATCGGGGATCTCGTCAAAGTGGAACCCCTTCTCCTCCATAAACGCCACGCGGCGGCGGTTGTAGAACCACTCGGTATCGACCAGCACGCCGTCCATGTCAAACAGCACTGCCTTGATCATACGCATCTCCTCCCACCTGCCAAAAAGGGACAGGTTTATTTTGGTAGGTTTTATCTGGGATTTGCGACGCGACAGACACGCCCTCCCCAGAACAAAAAAGGGGACGGGGCGCAAACCCCATCCCCTCTCAATCAACCGGTAAGGTCTACTTACTTGTGATTAGTAGGAAAGCTTCCACATGTAGCGACGCATGGTCAGCGGGTGCTGACGGGCCTCGGCGATCTGGTTGCCGTACTCGCGCATAACGGCGAGGTGCAGCAGCGGGTTGAAGTAGGTGACGACGCTCGCGGGCACGGCGTCGGCCAGGCCGTAGTCCTTGGAGTCGATCAGAGCGACCTTGGCGCCCATGCGCTCAAGGAAGGTGAGGGCGCGGGCGTCCATCGGACGGGTGGCGCCATCGGACATGAAGAAGACGTAGGGCTTACCCTCGGTGGAAACCTCGAACGGGCCGTGGAAGTACTCGCCGGTGTTGTAGGCGGCGGCGTCGATCCACTGCATCTCGGTGAACAGGAAGGCGGCGTGAGAATAAGCCATCTTCTCGGAGGCACCGGAAGCCATGAAGTAAATCATCTTGTCGTCCTTGAAGTCCTCGGCGAACTTCTTGGCGAGCTTCTTGCAGTGCTGAGCGGCGTTCTCGCAGAGATCGAAGATGTTGGTAAGGCCGGTGATCATGTCCTCGTAGTGGTCATAGCCCTCGGTCTGCTGAAGGATCTCGACAGCAAGAGCGATGGCGTAGCCGGGCTTCTCGCACTTGGCAGCGAAGTTGGCGTGGAAGCCGTGAACGATGACGTAGTCAGCGTCGACGGTCAGAGCGGAGCCAGCCTTGTTGGTGAGGGAGACGACCGGGCAGTTGTGCTTCTTGGCGGTCTTGTTGGCCTCGACGGTCTCGGGCGTGGAGCCACCGAGGGAGCAGGTGATCACGAAGGTGTGCTCGTTGACCCAGGAGGGCGTGTCGTAGTTGAACTCGTTAGCGGTGAAGATCTGAACGTTCAGCTTGTCCGTGTTGTTGGCCAGGAAGTACTTGGCGGGGTAAAGGTCGGACATGGAAGCACCGCAGCCGACGAAGGCGACGCTGTGAATCTCGTGGTTGGACAGGACGTCAGCGACGATCTGCTTAGGGAGGTTAAGGTCGATCTCGTACATCTGACACGATTTTTGCGACGCCACATTGCCGGGCGCTCGCAGGGTTACCGTGGTTTGGACCGAGTCGCCGGCCCGTTGAGGATGTGACAAAGGGACTGCCCTTTGTCACGTATAGGGATGGAAGCCTGCCTGGGGTATGGGATGCCAGGCAGGCCCCCGGGGAAAGCGGTTAGGCGCTTAGTCGCGACTAGGCCAGGATGCCGGCCGCGGAGAGGGCAATGCCGCCCACGATGGCGATCACGAGAAGCCAACCGGTGTTGACGTTCTTCTTGATGAGCCAGTACATAAGGCCGGTGAGGCCAAGGGAGATCATCTGGGGCATCATGCCGTCTAGGATGTCCTGGATAACGACGGTACCCTCAGCGAACTGCAGCGGGGTGGTAGCGCCGATCAGCGTAGCGATCATGCCGCCCACGGACATAAGACCCACGATGCCGCAGACATACATGAGCTTCTCCATGAGGTCGCCGCCCTGAAGCTTGCTCAGGTACTCGTGGCCGCCCTGATAGCCCATCTTGGCTGCGAACCAAGTGATCAGCACAGAGGGGACGATGGAGATGAGCATGGCCAGGATCGGGCCCATGATGGAGCCCTGCTGGGCCAGCTGAACGCCCAGACCAAAAGCGATAACGCGGATGGTGCCCTGGAAGAAGGAGTCACCAATGCCGGAAAGCGGGCCCATGAGGGAGGTCTTGACCGCGTTGATCGAATCGGGATCGAAGTTCTCGGGATCCTTGGCGTACTCCTCCTCCATGGAGGCGGAGAGGCCCAGGATGAAAGCGCTCGTCTGCGGGGTGCAGTTGTAGAACGCCATGTGACGGTGGTAAGCCTCTTTCTTAGCAGCGAGCTGCTTGGGGTCGGACTCGTCCGGATAGAGGCGATCGAGCGTGGGAACCATGCCGTAGAGGAAGCCCATGTTCATCTGACGCTCGTAGTTCCAAGAGGCCTGGATGGCCCAGGAGCGCCAGAAGAACTGGCTGACCTTCTTGTTCAGGGACACGTCCTTGGTTGCGGTTGCCATAGTGTGTTCCTCCTTAGTCTTCGTCGTCTTCGAGCGGATCGTAGTCGGAATCGACACCGGCGGCTGCATGGGAACCGTTGAACTTGAAGCCCATGAAGACGACAGCCAGGCACACACCGATCAGAGCGACCGCGATGACGGACAGGTTGAGGTAAGCGGCGAGCAGGAAACCGATGAACAGGAACGGAGTCATACCCTTCTTGATCATCATGGTGAGCAGCAGGGCCAAGCCGTAGGCGGTCATGATCTTGGTCGAAACGTTAAGACCGGTGGACAGCCACTCGGGAACCATGTTGACGATGGCCTGAACCAGGTCGGTGCCAACAAAGACGGCGAGGAAGATCGGCAGGAAGTACATGACAGCGTACAGACCGGAGCCGGCGCAGATGTGCATGCGGTAGGCGGTCTTGAACTTTCCGTTATCGATCGCGCTATCTGCCACATGGGTGAGGGCGGCGATAATGGAACGGAACACGATGCCGAGAAGCTGACCCAGGACGGCGACCGGGATGGCGATCGTCATGGCGGTCTCGGCGGAAGCATCGGTCAGGCACGCAAAGGCAGCGGCCACGATGCCGCCCAGGACCATATCGGGCGGAACGGCGGCGCCGACCTGCACCAGGCCCATGGACACGAGCTCGACGGCGGCACCGACGGCAAGGCCGGTGGGCACATCGCCCAGCAGCAGACCGACGAGCGTAGCGCCAACGAGGGGCTGCTCGAAGTTAAGACGACCGAGCAGGCGGGAGTCCCACATGCAGAACACGCCGACGAGGCCGACGAGCACCGCACTGATGAACGTATTCATACCCTTCTCCTTTCAGTCAGGCAAAAGCCTGGTTGATTACAGCTTGGCGTCGATGTCGACGCTCTGATACGTAGGGGTCTGCTGGACGTAGAGCTTGATGCCCATGTCGAGCAGTTGGTTGACGTCGGCCTTCTGGTTGGCGTCGAGGAAGACGGAGCTGTCCTTGCCGCCGACCTGATCGGCACCGTCGTGGTTGGCGGTGGCGCCCAGGTTGATGGCGTCGAGCTTGTAGCCCTGGCAGAACTGCAGCATCTCGGCAGTGTTGCCAAAGACGAACATGACGCGCTCGCCGAGGGTGTTGAGCTTGTCCATCTTGGCGAGGGCACGCTCGACGGTGAAGACGTTCAGGCGCACGCCCTGGGGCTTGGCCAGCTTAAGAGCGCCCTTCTTGATGTCATCGTTGGCGGCGGCGTTGTCGACGACGATGATGCGCTCGGCCTGAACCTTGGTGGTCCAGGTAAAGACGACCTGGCCGTGCAGCAGACGGTAGTCAAGACGTGCGAGGACGATCTTGGCGGGACCGGAGCTGTGACGGGACGCCTTGGCCTTCTTGGCGGGAGCCGCGGCAGCCTCGACCGGTGCGTTGGGGTTGGTCAGACCGGTGCGGGCCTCGTTGATGAGGGCTGCGAGCTCGACACCCTTGACGGGGACGGGGCTCATAGCGAGCGTGAGCGCCAGCGGGATGTTGAAACCGCTGACAACCGTGAACTTCGTGCCGTTCTTGGAAAGCTCGACCATGCTGTTGTTGACCGAGCTGCCGAGCATATCGGTCAGCACATAGACGGTGTCGTCCGCGTTGAACGTGGCGATCATGGCGTCCACCTTATTGGTGATGGGCTCCTTGTCGTCACGAGCAAGCGACACGACGTGGACGTTCGACACGTCGCCGAGAACCATCTCGAGCGTGTCTTTGGCGCCTGCGGCCAGGCCGCCATGAGATGCGAGAATGATCTGATTCATCTTGCCTCCTCCTTTTCGTTATGGTCATTATAACGTCTTATACGTTGCTTATATTGCTAATTAGTATAAAGACCGTTCGCGGGTGAAAATCGACCGTTGACGGGTTTAACGTACTCGAAACGTTGGGCTGGGTAGGCCGGCGCTAGCTGGATAACCCCAGGTCAGACCCTGCGCGCAATCCCCTATCGCACGAAGTACCAGGGGCTTTCCTGCACGGTGGGCTCCAGCGCGATGCCGGTGCGCTCGCGGAACAGATCCATGTCCTGCGATTTCTCCGTCCACCACGCGTTGGGCTTAAAGGTCATGCTCTCAACGATATGGCCGACAAAGGCACTGTTGCGCAGCTTGGAGAAATCGGTGTTCATGATCAGGATGGACGCGAGCACCAGCACGATGCCCAGGACTTTGATCGCGCCGGCGGGCTCGGCATAGATGCCAATACCGACCAAAACGGTCGCCACGGTTTCAAACGAAGCCACGACCGGCACCTTCGACGTCTCAAGATCCATCGAAAGGCCCTGCATATAGAAGATGTACGCAAGAGCCGTCGGAATAAAGCCAAAGCCCGCGAACAGCAGAATGAGCTGCGGGGACATTGCCGCGGCCACATCGGACCACGGAGCCGAAAGCACTGCCATAAAGCATCCGCCAAAGACAAAGCCCCAAAACGTCACCGCCAGAGGATGCAGCGTCTTGGTGGCCATGCGACTAAACACAGCCAGTAGCGCACCGCAAAGTCCGGCGATCACGCCCGACACGACGCCCCAAGCCGAGAAATGGAAACCAGACAGGTCGCCGCTCGTCACCGCGAGCACGCAACCCACAATGTTAAAGACGATGGCGACGAGTTTGTTGGGGGTCACGTCCTCGCGATAAAGCACGCGGCCGAGCACGACGCCAAACACCGGCGAGGTGTAAAGCAGCACCGAGGCCGTGGACATGCCCACCTCGCCCATGCACTCGTAATAAAGCGTGTTAGCAGTGGCGAGGCCGATAATGCCAAGAAGCGCGCAGGGAACAAGCTCTTTAGGACTTGCCTTGAACAGTGCCATGGGACCCGAGGCTTTTCCCTCACGAGCACCTCCCTGGCAACCCATAAATGCCAAGACCGGAGCCATTAAGACGGCACCCGACAACAGGCGAAAGGCCGCCATGCTCTGAGACGAAACACCCAGGGCCGATATTCCGTTAACAAAGATTCCGATGGTGCCCCACATAAGCGCGGCGATCAGCACCAGCACATAGCCCAGATTGCTTTTCTTCAACGCAGCCTCCTCGGTATTGTTTCCAATATGTTTCATACTACGTTATAGTCGTTATATACATTTTTCAAGACACAAATCGGCGAGCGGAAAAGTGATCCGTTTTCCTCCGTCCCCAGCGGATTACTTGGCGGTAGGGGGTGCGGACGATTTCTTGGACCGCGCCTAGGCGTATCCAAGCTTCCTGCGGT
>CABUKY010000078.1 GCA_902492185.1 uncultured Collinsella sp. | reverse complement strand
GTTCCTCCTACAACACGGCGCCCTCGGGCAGGTCGACGCGAACAACGTCCACGACATCTCCCGCCTTGAACTCGCACGTTCCTTCGTCAATACACAGCAGGCAGTTCGCACGCTGCATAGTTCCAAGCAGCGCCGAATTCTGCGTCTTAGCCTCGGTCACCAACAACTCACCGGTCTCGGGGTCGCGCAAAACCGTAGCGCGATCAAAGAAGCGGCGATGCTGGCGCTTCTTCACGCCGTGCGTGAGCGTCGCCTGCTGCACGGGACGCATGCCTTCGGCAAATCCGCGCATCTTGCGAATCGCCGGGCGGGCGAGCATCTCAAAGCCCACATACGCCGCCGCCGGATTGCCTGAAAGTCCCAGGTAGGGCTTACCCCCGAGCAGGCCAAACGTGATGGCCTTGCCCGGACGCATCGAGATGCGATCGAACAGCACCTCGCCCTCACGCCGAACGAGTGCCGTCACGTAGTCGTAATCGCCCGCCGAGGCGCCACCGCTCGTAATGACAAAATCGCACTCCTGCACGGCACGATGCACCAGCTCGGCAATCGCCTGCTCATCATCGGGCGCAACACCGTAGAACACGGGCTCGGCGCCGGCATCGAGCGCTTCGGCCATCAACGCCGACGAGTTGGAGTCGCGAATCTGCCCGCGCGCCGGCAGCTCACTCGGCGCGACCAGCTCCGTGCCCAGCGAAATAATGCCCACGCGCGGAGCGGCATGGACCTTCACGCTCGCGTAACCGGCGCTTGCTAGCAGGCCGGCGCCCGCAGGAGCCACAACCTCTCCAGCACGCATCACGACGTCGCCGGCATGGGCCTCCTCGGCGGCAGAGCGAACGTTCTCCCCCACCTTGGCAGGCGCCGAGAAGCGAACGTGCGAACCCTCGTTACCGTCGCCATCGATTACGTCGACGATCTCGTATTTCACCACGGCATCCGCACCCTCGGGCACCGGCGCGCCCGTCATGATGCGGACGGTCTCGCCCGGGGCAATAACGCCATCGAACACATGGCCTGCGGCCTCGTGCCCCACGACAGAAAGCGTCACAGGCGCATCGGCGGACGCTTCGACAAGGTCGACGGTGCGCACGGCATATCCATCCATGGCGCTGTTGGCAAACGGCGAGATGTCGATATCGGCCGTGGCGTCCTCGGCCAGGGGAAGACCGGCCGCCTGCCATACCGGGATCTCGACAGCATCGGTCCTGTGCACCTGCGAAAGAACGATTGCCTGCGCGTCCTCCAGCGGGATAAGCGTCTCAGCCATATACACCTCTTACATGCCACGGCGCGCAACGACGGCGCCGATTCTTTATATTTGATTCAGTATAATCCCCCTCCGCCCGCTCATGGCATTGCCCGCGACCGCGAATACACCTGTCGGCCACGCGCCCTTGGCAACAAATCCGAAACCTGCCAATCGCCTTAAGCCCAGGCCGCCGTCTTATAATGCATGCATCGCAACCAAAAAGAGGACGTTATGGCTTTTATCGATAAACGTGAAAACGCACACGACCCGTCTGATGGTACCCGCCAGGACAAGGACGGCAGCACTTTCTCTCCCGCCGACCTGATCATCAGCGGCCGCAACCAGCTCACCCGCTCCGAGCAGCTCTTGGCTGCCGACACGCGCCGCAATGCCCGCAACATGCTCGCGAGCGCCAAGCTGCTCGTGCTCGTAGTTATCGTCTCGCTCGCCATGGGCGTTGCCGCCTGGGCGTTTTTAGCCTCGCTGGATATCGCAACCGACTATCGCGAGCACCATGTGTGGGTGTATGCCCTACTCCCTGTCGTGGGCGTGGTCACCGCGTGGGTCTACAAGAACCACGGTCTTGCCGCCAAACGCGGCAACAACCTGGTCATCGACTCCGCCCTGGGCACACGACTTATCCATGCGCGCATGGCTATCCTCACGTTTGTGTGCTCCACGCTCACGCATCTGACGGGTGGCTCGGCCGGTCGTGAGGGTGCCGCGGTACAGATCGGCGGCACCATCGCCAGCAATGTTTCGAACCTCGCTCATCTCAAAAAGCACGATCATCACGACCTGATGCTCGCCGGCATCTCGTCCGCCTTTGGCGCCGTGTTCGGATCGCCCCTTGCCGGAGCTTTCTTTGGCATGGAGATGTGCTTCATCGGCAAGATCGACTACACCGCAGGTATCTACTGCCTCGTTGCCTCGTTTACCGGCTACTTTACGTCACTCGCCCTGGGCACGCAGTACGAGGCCAACGCCATCGCCAGCGTTCCCGATATGACGCCTAGGACAGTTGCCGTGGTCGTTATCGGTGCTGTCGCCTTTGGCCTCACAGCGCGTCTCTTTGCCTGGTCGGTCCGTACGGTCAAGAGCCTGTACGCGCGTTTTATCACCAACTACCTCGTCCGTGCGCTCATCGGTGCGCTCGTGGTTCTCGCGGCCTATGCGATGCTTGACGCCTGGGAGTATGCCGGCCTTTCCACGTGGCTTTCGGGCGCCGGGTTCGCCGGCAACACCACCCTCGCCGACGCCGCCATCAAGCTCGTCGTAACGGCGCTCACCCTAGGCGCCGGTTTCCAAGGCGGCGAGGTCACGCCCCTGTTTGGTATCGGTGCGGCGCTCGGCGGATGGATCGGTTGCCTCGCTGGACTCGACCCGAGCTTCATGGCGGCCCTCGGCATGCTCGGCGTCTTCTGCGCCGGCCTCAACGTGCCCATCACCACCTGCATGATGGCCATCGACTTGTTCCATGGAACGGCCGCGGGCTTCTTTGTCATCGTTTCGTTTATTAGCTACCTTGCCGGCGGCCACCGTGGCGTGTATCCCGCACAGCGTATTGTGTCCCCTAAGCGCCGCTCGCTTATCGTGGACGAGGGCCACACGGTGGCAGAGGCTATCGAGCGCCACAACGACCTGATAGAGTAGACGTTAGCATTCGCCGTGCAGCCACAATCGGGGGCAACTCGACCCGAGCGCGACCGCACCGTAACGTCATACGCCGGGAGTCGCCCCATGCACGCAACTGATTTTGGTCGCACGCTCATCATCGCCAATCCTGTCGCCCAGTCGGGCGCCGCGCGCGAGGTTGCCGAACGCCTACAGCGCTTTTTGGATATGACCGCACGCGCATCCCAGTTTGACCTGGTACTGACCGAACGCACGGGGCACGCCAAGGTGCTTGCCGCACAGGCCGAGGGCTATCGCACCGTTATCGCCCTTGGCGGCGACGGCGTGATTCACGAGGTCGTCAATGGACTCATGACGCAGGATGAGGCGGTCCGGCCCGCCCTTGCCGTCCTACCCGTAGGCTCCGGCAACGATTTTGCCCAAACGCTCGGTATCGAAGATTTCTCCGGCAAGGATTTTGGCGCGCTGCTCACCTGCAAGCTGCTGCGTCAGGACATCGGGCGCATTCGCTCATGGAACCCCGCAAGCGGTAGCGGCGAGGCTACCGTTGAGTACTACGACCAGACGCTTTCGGTCGGCATCGATGCCGCCATCGGCCTTGGCACCACCGAGCTGCGCAAAAAGACCGGCTTGACGGGCGCTCCGCTCTACACCCTTTCGGGACTTGAGCAGTTTGGCCTGCGCTATCGCAACTACCCCATGACAGTCGGCTTTGACGGCGCGCCCGCCGAGCGCGTGAGGGCGATCATCATGGCGATTCAGCTTGGTCCCACCTATGGCTCGGGCTATCGCATCTGCCCCGATGCCGACCCCTGCGACGGCGTGCTCGACGTCTGCTACGCATGCGGCCCTGTCCTTCGCGCGGTTGCCCTGCCTATGTTCCTTTCGGCCAAGGACGGCCACCATACCAAGTTGCCGCCGGTTCGCATGCGCTGCTGCCGCCATGCCGAGCTCACCTTTGAGGAGCCAGACTACCCCATCCAAGCCGACGGCGAGCCCATCGTCGCCTCACGCATCGAGGTCGACATCCTTCCCGGTGCCCTCCAAGTCTGGCGCCCTACCCGCTAACCCCACCTAAGTTGCGGTGAAATAGGGACTGTTTATGCAGGTAAAGCCGCAAAACAGTCCCTATTTCACCGCAACTTATGAGGAGGCTATTCGTCGCTGCCCGGCTTGCGACGGTTGGCCTTTTTAATGGCGTTGAAGTGCTTGTCATTGAGCCTGCGCTGGCGAGAGCGCTGAGGCACCTTGGTCTTTATGCGTCGGCGCGGTGGACGCCCGCGACGCTCAAGCTCAGCACGCAGCTTACGCAGGCAGCTACTACGGTTTTGGAACTGACTGCGGCTCTCGCGCGCCGTCACGGTAATCCCCGAAGGGATATGTTTCATGCGCACCGCCGAGTCCGTCGTGTTGACGCCCTGTCCGCCCGGACCCGTCGCGCGAAACACCTGCACCTCGCAATCGCGTGCCAACTCCTCGACCGACATCTCGGCATAGCGCGCATACTCGCGCCATCCCATCTTGTTCTCGTCCATATCAACACCTCCCCTCATACAAAAAATGTGACAAAGGGACAGTCCCTTTGTCACATCGCATACCAATCGCTTGTGTTGCGCGCCTAGGCGAAGGTGATCTCACCGTTCTCGCAGTCCATTTCGGCGATACGGGCCAGGCTCTCAACGCGGAAGCCGCGCTCGCGGAGCTTATCGCCACCGCCCTGGAAGCCCTTCTCCACTGCAATGCCAATACCGGACACCTCGGCGCCCGCAGCCTCACAGATCTTGATGAGACCCTCAAGCGCGCAGCCGTTGGCCAAAAAGTCGTCGATAATCAGGACCTTGTCGCCCTCGGACAAGAAGCGATAACCGGGTACTCCTTCTGCTTGGTAAAGGAGTAGATGGTCGTGGCATACTGCTCACCGTCGAGGTTGATGGACTGTGCCTTCTTGGCAAAGACCACCGGCACGCCGCCAAAATGCTGAGCTGCGATGCAAGCCATGCCAATGCCCGAAGCCTCGATCGTCAGGATCTTGTTGATCTCGACACCCTCGAACAGACGGGCCCACTCGGCACCCATGTGGTCGAACAGCTCAACGTCGCACTGGTGGTTGAGGAAGGCATCAACCTTAAGGACATTACCGGCCTTTACGATGCCGTCATGGCGAATACGATCCTCAAGCTCCTGCATGGCGCAACCCCTTCTCGCGGCAACGATACCGCGCGATTAATAAACGTTGTTCGATAGTCTACCACGGACCGACCCCCGCCCGCCCCACAAGCCACATCGCACCATAAAGCTGCAAGACCAGTAGATAGGTCCGATTCGTGGCAAGCCTGCCACTACACGCTAATGACGGGCGCGCATCCTCACCAAACGTACCAATGTGAACGCAAAGCCCACGGTAGCAACGGCCATCAGCACGTAGAATACCAAACGGAAGCCAAAGAGGAACACGTCCGGACGACCCGCCACATAGCTCGTGACCGTCTTGCCCATCGCCGCGCTCGTCTGTCCATACAGGATGCGCGACGCCGCCGTAATACCCAGCGCTATGCCCGCATAGCGCGCCAAGCTGCTCAAGCTGCCCGCAAAGCCAAGCGCCTCACGCGGAGCCGAACCCATATACAGCGAATTATTGGGACTCTGGAAGATCGACGTGCCGCACGACATAAATGCGACGCAGCACACAATCATCAAGACGGAAGAGTGCTCGTCAAGCGTGCTCACCGCAAAGAGACCGCACACGTACACGCCCAGGCCAACGGCCGTGGGCGCTTCACAACCAACACGGTCGGACACCGAGCCCGAAAGCGGGCCCACAAAGGCATTCACGACCGGCATCGCCAAAAACAACAGGCCGGAGATATCGGAGCTAAAGCCGTGGGCATCCTGAAAGTAGAACGGCAGCACAAACTCGGAGGCACCGATACCCACGAACACGATAAGCATGCAAGCCAGGTTAATCGTGAAAGCCGAGCTCGCAAAGCAGCGACGCGCCGCCTCTGTCAACGGCATAGGGCGTTCGCCAGCCTCCGGCTTCACATGCGGCAGCGTATAGAGTCCCACGATAAACGAGATTACGCCAATGGGCAGATTGATAAGGAAGATGCTCTCCCAGGGAAAGCTCGCCACCAGCACGCCGCCGAGCACGGGGCCGCACATCATGCCAAGAGCCACAAAGGTCGCCAGAATGCCCATGGCACGGCCGCGCTCACGCGCCGGAAACGACTCGGTGATGATGCCCATATTGTTGGCCATCGCGGCGGCACAGCCAATGCCCTGCACGAAACGCGCCAAGATAAGCACCTCGAGCGAAGCCGAAAGCCCGCAAAGCAACGAGCCACCCGTAAAGACGATTACACCAAGCTGGAACACATTCACCTTGCCGCGCACATCGCCCAAGCGGCCAAACGGCAGCATGGCGACGCACGTCGCGAGCAGATACACCGAGCTCACGAGCTGAATGCGGTCGAGACCAACCCCCAGCTCCTTTTGCATCACTGGGAGCGCCACCGTCACGATGCTCGCATCCAGACACGCCATAAAGGTCATGACGAGCACGGTGAACAGAATCGCCCATTTATTCTTACCGTGGGTGTCGCCCTCTAGGGCAATGTGTTCGCGGCGCAGCTGCTCGGCAGTTTTCTCCATGTATATCCTTTCTATCGTGCAACGCAAAAACGGGACCCCAATCGCCTACAAACGGACACGATCGGGGTCCCGCCTACGGAATCGGAACTATGAGGACGTCGTCAGCCGAAAAGCCGTCCCACGCCTCGCACGCACGCTAGCCTAGCACTGCTCGAGCGCCTGCTCAAGGTCGGCAATCAGATCGGCCGTGTCCTCAAGGCCGCACGACAGGCGCACCATGTCGGCGGAGATGCCACAGGCGATGAGCTCCTCATCGTTCATCTGGCGGTGCGTGGCATTAGCGGGATGCAGGCAGCAAGTGCGGGCATCTGCCACGTGCGTGGCGATCTGGGCGAGCTTGAGGCTCTTCATAAAGGTCTCGGCCGCCGCGCGACCACCGTTAAAGCCAAAGCTCACAACACCGCAGGTACCGTTGGGCATGTACTTCTGAGCCAGGTCATAGTACTTGTCGCCCTCCAGGCCCGGATAGCTCACGAAGCGCACCTTGGGATGACTCTGCAGGAACTTGGCAACGGCCAGGCCGTTCTCGCAATGACGCGGCATGCGCACATGCAGGCTCTCGAGCGAGCTGTTCAAGAAGAACGCCGCTTGCGGGTTCTGCATGGGGCCAAGATCGCGCATGAGCTGCGCGGTAGCCTTGGTAATGAAGGCGCCCTCGCGACCGAACTTCTCGGCATACGTCACGCCGTGGTAGCTCTCGTCGGGCGTGGTAAGCCCCGGGAACTTGTCCGCATGAGCCATCCAGTCAAACTGACCGTGGTCGACGATCACGCCGCCCAGGTAGGCAGCATGTCCATCCATGTACTTGGTGGTGGAGTGCGTAACGATGTCGGCGCCCCACTCAAAGGGACGGCACATCACGGGCGTCGGGAAGGTGTTGTCGACCATCAGCGGCACGCCATGGTCATGCGCGGCCTTGGCAAAGCGCTCAATATCGAGCACGGCAAGGGCGGGATTGGCAATCGTCTCGCCAAAGACAAGCTTGGTATTGGGCTCAAAGGCTGCCTCGAGCTCCTCATCGGTGCAGTCGGGGGCAACGAACGTGCAGGTCAAGCCCATGCGACCCATGGTGTGAGCCAGCAGGTTGTAGGTACCGCCGTAGATAGCAGAGCTAGCGACCACATGATCGCCGGCACCGGCAACGTTAAAGATCGCGAGGAAGTTCGCAGCCATGCCCGAGCTCGTGAGCATCGCAGCGGTACCGCCCTCCATCTCGCAGATCTTGGCGGCAACCAGGTCGCACGTGGGATTCTGCAGACGGCTGTAGAAGTAACCCGACTCCTCCAGGTCAAACAGCTTGCCCATGTGCTCGGACGTGTCGTACTTCCACGTGGTGGACTGGTAGATGGGCACCTGACGCGGCTCCGCGTCGCCCGGGCGATAGCCGCCCTGAACACATGTGGTACCGATAGTCTGCTCGCTCATATCTAGCTCCCTTGCCTGGCTTACGTTTTATTCGGTTCACGATACCGCTACCCTGCACCCCTCTCAACCCATCCCCAAGGTAGGTTATGAGACAAATGCATCAAGGGTGTTTGTCTCAACCTTAGGCATTTGTTCGATAGATAGAAATGAGGCATAGATGGAGCTCTCGATGGTTACATGTACCGGCACGGGTACCATAGGCGGGTACACCGTGACCAAGGAGACAACGATGAAGCAAATCGATACGGCCCAGCTCGACATCACCGCCTGTCAGGCTCAAGCTGCCGAATACCACGCCCGCGGCTTTAACTGCGCCCAGGCCGTCGCCTGCACGCTCGCGCCCGCTGTCGGGCTCGACCCCCAGGTCGCCTTTGCCCTCACCGAGGGCTTTGGCGCCGGCATGGGCGGCATGACCGAAACTTGCGGCGCCATCTCGGGCGCCGTGGCCATCAT
>CABUKY010000077.1 GCA_902492185.1 uncultured Collinsella sp. | reverse complement strand
AGCAGGTCGACTACGTTAAAGCCGGCGTTGCTCTTGGCGATGACGTCTCGGCCGCCAAAGACGCAGGTGGGCGACTCGGCTGCGATGCGCGTCACGTCGGCGCCGAGCGAGCGCAGCTCACCGGGCGTGGCGGCGAGCATCTGGGCGCGACGCTCCTCGCGCGCATGCGAATCGAGCCCGGCCAGGTAGGTCGTGTTGCGGCGCTTGGTGAGCGCATACGGCTTCACCGGCGCGTCCATGCCGCTCACGCAGCTCACGATAAAGCCTTCAAAGGCGGCCTCGTCGGGCTCAAAGCTGCCAAGCCATGCACCCGCGCGCTTCACGCGCTCAATCGAAGGATCGATCGCCGGGTCGCGGTAGGTGTAGAACGCCGTCTGGCGCTCGCCGGCTGCGCGGAATCCGCAGCCGTACGCACCGCCCTTCACGCGAATCTCGTTCCACAGGTAATCGTAGGAGAGCGCGTTGGCAGCCACGGCCCAGGCGCCCGTCACGTCGATGCCCAGGCGACGCGGGTCGCACGCGCTTGCCGCAAAGCAGATATCGCTGGGGATGACGAAAGCCTCGTGGCGGTCGCGCGGCGTCGGCACCACGAGAGCGTCGCGGCCGGTATCGGCACCATCGCCCGCACCCAGCCCCAAGTCGCCCGCGGCGGCCCAGTACGCGTTAAAGTCCTCATCGCTGCCGGTAAAGCTCGCCAGGCAGCCGTCGGCCACAAAGATGCGGCCTGCCAGCTCGGCAAGCTTGGCACGCAGGCCGTCCAGGCGCTCGTCAAAGTGGTCGAGCAAATCGCGCAGGAACAGGTAGAAGTCTACGCCCGAGAGCTGCTCGCGCACCACGGCCGAAGGCGAGCTGTAGCTCATCGCGCGACCGAGCGCCGCCGAGTGGCCGTTGTTGATAAAGCCCTGCTCAAGCCCAATGCGAATCTGCGTGAGCACGTCGCGCACGCGGTCGGCGTCGGCGTCTGCCAAAAGCGTGCGCGACCATACCTCGCGCGGCAGACTCGCCAGCGCGTCGATCTTCTCGGACAGAGCGCCGGCGCTCACCAGCAGGTAGGGGCGCACGCCGTCCACTTCGGGCTGCGTCATGACTTCGGTCGTAAAGCTCAAAAAGCCGAGCTTGCCAGCGAGCAAGTTGTCGAGTTCCTCGGCCGAGTGCTCGCGCGTGGGCAGCTGCTTAAACAGGCGGCAGAGTAGCGTCACATAGGGCAGGTCCTCAAACGCGACGCAGCTCAGGTCGAAATACTGCATGGCGTAGGCCAGACGGTTGGTGGGGATGCCGTGGCGCAGGCAGGGGATGGGCGCGGTCGTGTCCACGATCAGCGGCGGCTCGGGGCGCGCCTCGCCAATGTCGGACACGCGCAGGCGCGGCAGCGTGGCCTTGGCCTCGGGTGTGTCTTCCGCCTCCTGCGCGGTGCGCAGCGCAGCCGTGCGCTCGACCACGTCGGCCAGCTCGGCATCGGTCATGGCGTCGCGCTCGGCAGCCAGCTCGGCAGCTTCGGCGCCCTCCGAACCCTCGGCGGCGTCCACCGGCACCAGCTCAACCAGCGCCATGTGATCGTTCTGCAGCACCAGCTCGCGCAGCAGGTCCTCAAAATAGCTGCCGTCCAGCTCGCTACGCAGCTCCTCGTACACCGGGCCGTACTTGAGCGCCAGCGTCGCGGCGTCGTCATCGTAGAGCCACGTGCTCAGCGCGTCGCACGCAATGGCCACGCCGTCGGCGATACCGTAGTCGCGCTGGCGCAGGTCGTATTCGTTGCTGCTGATGATGGCTTCCAGGCGCTCGCGCGGAACGCCATGTTCGCATAAGTCGCGGCAGGCGTCCTGGAACACGCGGCGCAGCTCGCGCGCCACGCCGGGCTGCGCGTTTTGCAGCATGATGAGCTCGTAGGGCTGCAGGCTCTCGGCCGCCGTGTAGCTCACCACGTTGCCGCCCAGGTCGGCGGACAGAATGGCCTTCTTAACCGGCGCTTCGTTGGAGCCCAGCAGTGCTTCAAACAGGATATCCGCCGCGATCGTGCGTTTGCGGTCGAGCGCGTTGCCCAGCACCAGGCCCAGGCCCACCAGGGCGTTCTCGGGTGTGGTGGCCATCTCGACGCGCTTGTACTCGCAGGTCACGGGCGCCTGCACGCCCAGCGGATTGGGCGCCATCGTGGACGGGTCCTCGCCGGCGGCGACGGCAGCGTCCATGCGGCTCGTCCAAAAAGGCCAGGGCGCGGTCCACGTCCAGGTCGCCGTAGAGCGTTATATAAGAGTTGGAAGGATTGTAGTGGCGCGCGTGCGTGTCCAGGAACTGCTCGTAGGTGAGCGCGGGAATCGCGCGCGGGTCGCCACCGCTCTCGTGTGCATAGGCGGTGTCGGGGTAGAGCGCGGCGTTGACGGCGTCGTCCAGCACACTCATGGGGTCGGACAGCGCACCCTTCATCTCGTTGAACACCACGCCGTTATAGCGCAGCGTGCCCTCGCGCAGGCTCGCGGAGCCGCCGTCGCCCTCGCCCTCGACGCTCTCCGGCAGGTCCAGCTCGTAGTGCCAGCCCTCCTGCTCAAAAATGGTCGGCTTGGTATAGATGGCCGGGTTGAACACCGCGTCCAGGTACACGTCCATCAGGTTGTACAGATCCTGCTCGTTGGTGGTGGCAACGGGGTAGATGGTCTTGTCGGGGTAGGTCATGGCGTTGAGAAACGTCTGCATGGAGCTCTTGATCAGGTCGACAAACGGCTCCTTGACGGGGAACTTAGCCGATCCGCACAGCACCGAGTGCTCAAGAATATGGAACACGCCGGTGGAATCGGCCGGCGGCGTCTTAAAGCCAATGGCAAAGGCCTTGTTTTCGTCGTCGCACGCCAGGTACAGCAGGCGAGCGCCCGAGGCGGTGTGGCGCAGCACGTAAGCGTCCGAGTCGAGCTCGGGCACGGTCTCACAGCGCTCGACGGCAAAGCCGTGGCAGGTGGTGCCGGGTACCAGCAGCGCGGCGGCAGCGGTGCGCGGGTCGGTTGAGGTGGTGGGCATATGCAGTCTCCTTTGACGCCCCAGCGGGGGCGAATCGAGTCGAATCCTCGAGAGTATACCCATATGGGGCCGCGGCTCTGCGGCGAACTGAAGACGATGCCGGCGGAATGGGTAAAGGTCCCGCGTGCCCGCCGCACGAGCGTGGAAAATTGGACACTCGCCAAACGAGAGTGGATATTCGGACGGACGAGCGAGGATTTCCGGATACCTATCGAACGAGAGTGGATATTTGGACGGAATTTGCCGCAAAAGCCCCAAAAACCGTCCAAATATCCACTCTCGATATCCGACCGTCCGAAAATCCTCGCTCGTCCATCACTTGCGTATCTCTCGTCTCTCATTCGTCTCTAATATGAAAGATGACAGGAAGATGAGAGAAAAATATGAGAGATAACTGAGCAGCAAAGAGACAGGCAATCATGGTATTGTCTCAATACCGATTGTTCTACCAGCAAAAATATGTATAGATGAAGCAAATGGTAGACATTCCATCTCTATCTATCTCTTATCTCTAAGCCGAGAGATAGAGAGATAAATGAGAGATAATTACGAGAGATAACTGAGAGACGAGGGAAATCTATCCGCGGCATTCTCTGCAGGACCGAGCGAAAGGACGTGCAGATGAACGAAAACGAGCTGACCGGTCTGCTTGAGTCTTTAAGGCGTATGGGCTCGGATGATCTTAACGTCGAAGCGAAGGAGAGCGCCACGACGCTTTCCCGCGACGTGTGGGAAACGGTGAGCGCATTCGCGAACACTGCCGGCGGAACCATCGTGCTCGGAGTGAGTGAGCGCGCAGGTTTTGTCCCGGTTGAGAACTTCGAGACCGAGAAAGTGCTCAACCAATTCGTGGCGGGCATGGGCGATGCCGGCGGTCGCGGAAAGCTGGCCAATCCGCCCAAATACACCATTGAGCGCGTGGAGCTCCAGGGCACCGTGGTTCTGGTCATCACGATTGAGGAGCTCGACCCGTCGAGCAAGCCTTGTTATGTCATAGAGCGGGGCGCCCAGGGCGGCAGCTACAAGCGCATCGATGACAAAGATGTGCCGCTTTCATCGACCGAGGTGCTCGCATTGGCGTCATACGGTCGAGCGACTCCGAGCGATCGCGACGCGGTGGCGGGTGCGGGCGCGGACAATCTCGACGAGACGCTGGTCGACCGTACGATAGATCGGGCTTTCTCGTTGACGCCCCGGGCAATGCGCGGCGCGCCGGACAAACAAACGAAGCTGGAGCGCCTAAATATCCTTGATTCCCAGGGCAATGTCACCAAGGCTGGACTTCTAGTTGTGGGCACCTACCCTCAGCAGTTCTATCCCAAGCTCTTCATTGACGTGGCTGTCCATGCGGGAACTCAGAAGGGCATGGCGGGGTCGCTGAGATTCATGGACCGCACAATCTGTGAGGGAACGTTGGGCGAGATGATCTCGGATGCCGTCGCAGCCGTCGCCAAGAATTTGCGGCGAACCTCGACCGTCCAAGGTGTCTCGCGTGTCGACTCGCTTGAGATTCCCGAGGAGGTTCTGCGCGAGGCAATCGCCAACGCCGTAATCCATCGAGAATACGGGGATCGGTTCTGTGGACAATCGATTGCCGTCGACGTCTTTGACGATCGTGTCGAGGTGACGAATCCTGGCGGCCTTTACGGGGGAAAGACTCGCGAGAACTTGTTTGACGGCAGCTCCCGATGCCGTAACGCGACGCTCGTGAAACTCATGTCGATTGTCCCGCTGCCGGATGGCGCAGGTTCGCCGGCTGAGGGCAATGGCTCGGGCATCCCGATGATGATCGATGCCATGCGCGCGCATGGTCTGGCCGAGCCCCTGTTCTGCCCGGGGTTCGATCGGTTCAAGGTCGTACTTTACCGTTCAAAGATCGAGCCGGTCGATCATGGCGGGGGCTTAATTGTGGCGGCACTCAAACACTACGGCGAGCTGGGGACGCGTGAGCTGGCAGAACGCACGGGGCTTACAATTTCCCAGGTTAGGTCGCGCGTCAACGCGCTCATTGCTCAAGGCGAGCTTGAGCCCACGGCGCCGGCGACGAGCCGCAACCGCAAGTATCGACTGTCAGAGCGCGTGGAATAAATGCGTTAGTGGACGAGGCGACCCAATAATCGACCCTCAATTGGCGTCCACTAAGGTAAAGCGGTTGTTGCTCAGTCGACGGTGATGCTAAAGACTCGGCTTACGCCGGCATGGTCCCGAACCCGTCCATCAAGAACAGCCTAAGAACCAGCTTGATGACATTTCCCGGTTTGACTTCTGCCGCGTCAAAGACGTGGCGCTCGGCGAGCTCGCTGCAGTATGCATAGATGTCGCGGATAAGGTCCGCGCCCGAGAGCGTAAACATGTAGCCTGCGTCCGAAAGCGTATTGGGCGCGGCGGGCAATTTGGTCATGCGACAAAAGGTCAACAGGTCGGGCGCCATAGCGTCCTGGTAGCCAAGATGGCTGCCGTCTTCTTGTGCGACGAGTTCCAGCTGGCGTACTCGATTCAGCGCCGCTGCCAGCACAAAGCTCGGTGTGGGAGCATTGACGTCCTCCGTGCTCGCCACGAGTCTGCCTGCTGCCTGCGTGACAAGCCAAGCGACCTCGCGCTGGCAACGCACGGCCTTGCGCGTAACCGGCTTGATGGACGAAGAAGAAACGCTTCCCTTAGGCGGATTCGAAGCAGCCACAAGACCCTCCCATGAACAATCCGGCCCAACAAGCTCGGATGAAATACGTGCTACATCAGTATACAGGGGAGTGGGGTAGCGGAGTACAAGCGCGCCAACGGCAAACCGAGAGCATCAACGACGTGCCGATCGCGGAATGAGATCTCGTAATAATTGACTCTCGGCCATATTATTGAGGGGCATGACTCGCGTTCGTATGGTTGTAGGTGCTGGCGATGAACGACATTGACCTTGCTGTTCCGTTGATGGATGGACCAAGCTATGACCGTGCCTGCAGTCTCGTGCCTTCCGAATACGTTGAGGCATGGGAGTGGTTTCTGGGTGAGGAACAGCGCGGCGGCGTTTGGACCAGCCTTCCGCACCACACCAAGGAAGATAGCCCTCAGTATCAGTATCGTTTGAGAATTGGCTCGGACTTCTTTCCCGTAACGCGGGATTCAGGGATCTTCTGGCCGGGCCAGGATCGGGTGAAGCAAGATCCCAATAAGATCTTTGCGCTTTCGGTCCATAACTCTAAAAAGAGCTTCTACACCGATGTGCCTCCGCTCTATTTGGACGATGGTACGTGGGTCATTAAGTACTCGGTTCAAGCGCCGGGTACCGTTGGTTTTCGAGACCAGAATTACAACCGTAAAATGCTCAACTGCATGGAATGTGGCGTTCCAGTCGGAGTCATATTTGCAACCGAGGTGGGCTACAAGGTGCTCGGCCTTGCGTTTGTTGGGCGGTTCGAGCCCGAAAACGGATGGTTTGTTCTGCACGGTCCTGTTCATAAAGGCGGACCGGACCCTCGTTTTGCACCCGACATGAGTTATCTGAAGCACATGCCCGTCGATATTGAGTTTACCGGACAGGGTACGACCGACGACGAAAAGGTCCGCTATGCGTTAAGGCGCGAGCGATTGGGGCAGCAATGGTTCCGCAAACAGCTCGTTGCCGCCTATGATGGCCGTTGCGCGGTGTCGGACTGCGGCGTCAGCGAAGCTCTGGAGGCTGCACATATCGAGAATTACTCGGGACCCAAATCGCAGGTTGCCAGCAACGGCATTCTGCTTCGGCGCGATCTTCATTCCCTATTTGATGCTCACCTGATTTCGTTTGAGCCTGTTTGCGGCGAATATCGGCTGTGCGGATCGTACCTGCTGGATAAGACCGACTACGCTTCCTTTGCGGGTGCGACGCTAAGGCAGCCGAATGAGCGTCAGTGGCGACCCGATACGGTGTTTCTTGAGGCCCATCGCATTGAGTTCGATCGCTCGGAAAAGAAGCGTGAAAAGGCGGGGCTTCTGCCGTATTAGCGTATTTGGCTTTGGCATTCTTTGACGATCGTGTTGTTTGATCGGATCGCGTGGCGATGCAATCTCGCGCCCGCCCGCCGGTGCATGCTCTTCCTGATTTGTATAGCGAGAAGGGGCATGTATGAGCTGGCGAGGCGATATTGCGATGGGGAAGTACGGAAAACTGCCGTGTGCCCTTATCGACAACAATATGTTTCCGGGCGTAGAAGTTGATTGCGGGTCGTTTGTCGTCGCCTGCCCTTGCTGCGGCTCGCAAATACCGTGTCTCGACATTCGGTTCATCGATGCACGTGACAGGTTCAGCGACGAAGTGAGGAAACGTACGGGCGTTCATATGCCGGTGTATCCGGAGAAATGCCCTGTTTGTGGCCTCGATATCGTGTACGACGCCGGCGACGAGGGATAGGTGATGCGGAGGAGTTGGCTGTGAGTGTCTTTTGCCTCTACAAATAAATCCCCTCACCGAGTTGCTTGTGGAACTCGGCGTGATGGTCGCGTGCCCAGGTAAAGAGCGCCTGGTCAAAGTCGGTACGCGTGGCCGGGACGCCAAAGACGCCGGCAACTTCGACGCGTATAAACTCCAGTGCCGGCAGCTTGTTGATGGCAGTGAGGGCAAACGGGGACGAGGGCTCCTCGAACAGATAGCGGCTGCCTTGCAGCGCGTCGCAACTGGTGCACGTGTTGCCGAGCGACGGGGCTTTGGAGGCTCGCGCGCCTACGGGCTTGTAGCCGCAGCGCTTATGAAGGTAGTCGCGGATCTCGCCCGGTACGCAGCCAAGAGCGGGCACGATGGCGAGTGCGTTGGCGTTGGCCGTGTCGATGGCAATGTACCCGGCTTCGTTGGGCGCGTGCGCGATGGCGATGCTCTCGTCGTTATCGGTTCGATAGGGAATGCCGAAGGCCGCGACCGAGGTCTCTTTGTGACACTTCCAGCACTCGCGCTTGCCCAGTACTAGATATATATACGGCGCTGAGGGGTCGGATCGGTCAACACCGGGCAGCCACTCGGCAAAGGGCTCGGGGTTGACGCCGCTGGGTACATACCAGATCTTCTTGGTCCGGTCCCATTTGGCGCCCAGCGCCTTGGCTTCTTCTTTGTGCGAAAAGGGGACATCGAGCTCGGTGCGCATGGCGGCTCCTTGGTGCTGCAGGTGCAAGTGGCTCAAGGATACCGCAGGACGCAGACATCGCGGCGTTTTGCTGAGAAGTTGCGGCTTGGATGGGTTCGAGATGTGTTGGTCTCGGCCTCGGTGACTATTGGGGCGGTTTTGATTGACTGCGGAGTCAGCCGGGATAGGCACTTGGGTCGCTGACGCGGTTTTGTGTATGGGCAGGGTGGTTGCTTGGGCGGTTGGAGCTGCCAGCTGATTTGGCGACATAAAACAAAACAGCCCAGAGGACATAGCCTCTGAGCTGCGAACATTTGGTGGGCGTTAGAAGATTTGAAC
>CABUKY010000076.1 GCA_902492185.1 uncultured Collinsella sp. | reverse complement strand
GAGACGGAGCCCAAGATGATGCGCGAGGCGAACAGCACTTGAAAGTTGGGTGCCAGCGCCATGACCAGATTGCCGAGCACAAAGACGATGCTATAGCACACGAGCAGTTGGTAACGACGGAAGCGCCCCGTGCTGAGCGCGAGCACCGGCGTCGCGATAGCGTAGATCAGTGCGAACACGCTAATAAGTTGGCCTGCGGTGGCAAGCGATACGCCGAGTTCCGTCGCCAAGTCACTTTCGATGCCGATGACCACGAACTCCGAACAGCCGAGCGAAAAGCCTAACAACACGAGCAGCGCCAGGCAGAGCTTGGTGCGCGCGGGGGAGAGCGCGGCGGCGGTTGACTTACTTTTTGGCGTGGTTGCGGCGGTCAAGGTTGTCACTCCAATGTCGCGTGAATAAGCGGGATTCAATCCCTGCAACTCTAACAGAATGTGACAAAGGGACAGTCTCTTTGTCACATTCGCGGCGTGGCTGCCGCCTAAACCGTCACAACATTCGATGAAAATCTCGAAAACGAGGAAAAACGTCGAATGTTGTGACGGTTTTCGTGTCCGGCGCGGGTGAGCTTCGGTGCCGTCTGGGGGTATAAGACTAGCGAGTGTTTATTTGCGAGGCCTAAGGGGCGCCCCGTATGGATATCGATAACTTTGAATGGTGGTATAGCGAGGGCGAGGCTCCGGACGAGGAGTGGGACGAGCCCGCGTCGCGTGACGTGTCGAGCGACGAGGACGAGACCGGCAACGATGCCGCTGTCGAGCCTGATGCCGCCTCCGATGCCGCCGAGCCCCTGACCTTTGAGCAGGCTTGGGCCCAAGCCGAGGCCGATGAGGCTAAGGCCGATGCCACGGCCACACTCGGTGAGCCGGCGGACATGTCCATCTCGCCGGCAAAGATCCCGCAGCCGCGTCACACCATCGACCCCGACAGCACGGCATCCTTCAGCATTCTCGACGTGCCCGCGCAAGGCGCCCAGGCGCCTGCGCCCACACATCGCCCCGACCTGGCTCGTGAGGAAGACGCGGGCCGCCGTTCTCCGCTCGGCCCCATCCTCATCGCCTTCATGGCCGGCGTTATCGCCTGCTCGGCAATCGGTAGCGTTTGGAGCCATGTCGAGCAGCAGCGTCAAGACGCCGCCAAGGTCGAGATGTCTGTCGAGCAATCGCTCAGCCGCACGCGCTCGGTACATGTGTCGGTCGAGGTCAAGGACGGCGCGATGTGGGACACCGCGCGTGGCGACAGCCAAATGCTCATCCACATCGTGGGGCGTACGCTCAAAGGGCAGACGATTGACGAGTATCAATACGTCAATTCCGCTGGTGACGGCATCGAGCTCAAGCCCGGCGACTACGAGCTCACCGTCGACGAACCGCCCGTCGCCACCGACGGCACGCGCTTCCGCGCCTCAAAGCGCATGGTTCCCGTGAGCTTTAACTCGCAGGCGCCCGATACGGTCGATAGCACTCCGCAGGGCGGGTTTGACCTTTACGCTATTGCTCAATAACTGCGCCTGTCGCTCAACCCCGCCGCCAAGAGTGGGACAATAGCCCTCGACACTATTGTTTACTTTTGGAGGAAGTAGCATGTCTACCGTCACTACCATCAAGCGCGGCAGCCTCACCGCGGCCATCGATTCCATGGGCGCTCAGCTCACGAGCCTTGCCCTCAACGGCAACGAGTATCTGTGGCAGGGCGACCCCGCCTTTTGGGGCAAGCATGCGCCCATCCTGTTCCCCATTGTGGGCTCGCTGCGCAACAACACGGCGACGTCTGCGGCTGGCACCTGCGAGATGCCGCGCCACGGCCTCGCGCGCATCGTCGAGCACAAGCTGGTCGAGGTTTCGGAGGACGGCTCCTCGGTAACGTACGAGATCACCGACACGCCCGAGTCGCTCAAGGCCTTTCCGTTCCACTTTAAGCTCAACATGACCTATGCCCTGACTGGTGACGCCACACTTACCCAGACCTTTGCCGTCACCAATACCGGCGACGTGGACCTGCCGTTCTCGGTGGGCGGCCACCCCGCATTTAACGTACCTGCTCCCGGTGCCGAGGACGAGGCGTTCGAGGATTACGAGCTGGCATTTACCGAGGCTTGGACCAACGAGGCCCCCATCATCACGCCCGATGGCCTCATGACGTTCGAGGGTAGCTACAAGGCTCCCGATAACTCGGACGTACTGCCCATCACGCACCGCAGCTTCGATAACGACGCCATCATGTTCACCGATACCCCGGGCTCCACGCTCACGCTGCGCGGCCGCAAGTCGGGCCACGGCGTCAAGATCGACTTTGAGGGCTTTAAGTACATCGGCGTGTGGTCTGCCGCCAACGACGCCCCGTTTGTGGCGCTCGAGCCCTGGACCGGTCATACCACCACGGACACCGAGGACGACGTCTTTGAGCACAAGGTCAACACCATCACCTTGGCTCCCGGCGAGACGGACAAGCGCAGCTTTAGCGTTACCTTGCTCTAGAGGTTCCGCCGCTCGGTCGATGCTGCGCGCCGTCCAGAGCGATAATTTGTCATTCAAAAGGCAAGGCATGACCAGAAGGTTTATGCCTTGCCTTTTTCATGCCTAGTCGTTGGGGACGTTCTTGTTTGACTAGTCGTTTAAGAACGTCCCCAACGACTACCAATCATTTTCAGTTCGTAAACTTGCATATATGCATTTATATATGCATTTGCTGGAGATAGCGCTGAGCGGTATCCTGTTAAGTCGTCAGCATACGATTCAACAGGGAAGGCAGATTATGCATTCTCCCCAACAGTGCGATGCGCAGACCCAGCCGGTATGCAGCCGTCGCATCTTTTTGGGTGGCGCTCTCGCTGCGAGCGCTTCCGTCGTCGCCGGCGCGCTCGCCGGTTGCCAGCGTCCCTCCACGCTGGAAGTAGTTCAGCCCACGACGGGCGGCGGTCGCGACGACCTGTCCGATTCCGTGATCGGCAAGGACAAGATCCGTATCGGCATGGAGGCGGCCTACGCCCCGTACAACTGGCAGGTCTCCGAAGCCAGCGAGTACACCATCCCCATCGACAACGTGCAGGGCGCCTATGCCGATGGTTACGACGTGCAGATTGCCAAGATCGTCTGCAAGGCCCTCGGCGGCGAGCCCGTTGCCGTCAAACAGAGTTTCTCGGGCCTTATCGACTCGCTCAACAACGGCCAGATTGACCTCATCATCGCCGGTATGAGCGCCACGCCCGAGCGCGAGGAGTCTGTCGGCTTTTCCGACCCGTACTTTATCGGTTACTTTGGCCTGTTCGTAAAAGAGGGCTCGCCCTACCAAAACGCGACCAAGCTCAGCGACTTTAGCGGCGCTACGGTCCTCGGCCAAAAGGACACCATGCTCGATACTGTCATCGACGAGATTCCGGGCGTTGTGCACAAAAACCCGGTCGACTCCGTCCCCACGGTGTTCTCGAACCTGCTGCAGGGCACGTGCGACGCCGTGACCTACAACACCGAGAACGAGAAGGGCTATATGGCCCAAAACCCGGGCATCGTCCCCATTCATTTTGCCGAGGGCGAGGGCTTTAAGCAGGAGGTCGCGGCAAACGTCGGCTGCCGCAAGGGCTCGGACAAGCTCCTTAAGCTCATCGACAAGACACTCAAGGGCATTAGCCAAGAGGAGCGCGACCAAATGTGGGACGCGTGCCTCGACCGCCAGCCGGCATAGGGAGGCAGCATGAAAACCATCAATCGTCTGGCCTCCTTTATCAAGGCCGACCACCGTTATGTGTACCTGGGCACGAGCGTTATCGCGGCGCTCGGCCTGGCGTTTAGCCAGCGCAACCCCACACCGCTGAGCTTCTTGGCTCCCACGGGCGTGTTTCAAGATTGCCTTTGGGCAATCCTGTGGGCGTGGCTCGTCGTGTCGGCGGCGGCGCTGGTCACCAAGCTTATGCACTGGAGCGACTATCGCGAAAAATCGCCGTTCGCATCTGAGCGTTTCCGTCGTGGAGCACGCTTAGGCAGCTACGTCGTGGTCGCCATCGCGGCAGTTTTCTTTATCGACCGCTGCGTCATGTCGTTTATCGATCTGGTGCAGGTGAGCATTGTCTCGGATTCCAACCCCAGCGACTTTTTGTCGAGCCTGGTCTACATGACCTACAAGAGCGGCGACTTCTTCATTCGCGGTATCGAGATCACCATCGCGCTTGCCACCTTCGGCACCGTCATCGCATTCTTCCTGGCGCTGCTCTTTGTGTTCCTGCGTATTCAGACCTTCGACCGCGTGGACAACGACCTGGTGCGCTTCTTTAAGAGTATCGGCCGCGGCTTTGCGACCATCTACTCCACCATCGTGCGCGGCACGCCCATGATGGTCCAGGGTCTGCTCATCTATTACGCGGGCTTCACCGTTTTGCGCGGCATGGGCTTCGAGACCGCTCAGGCCAACCAGATTTGGAGTACCTTCACCGCCGGCCTCGTTACCATCTCGCTCAACTCCACCGCCTACATGATGGAGGTCCTGCGCGGCGGCATCGAGTCCATCGATCCCGGCCAGGCCGAGGCAGCACGCTCGCTGGGCCTGTCGCAGTGGCAAGCCATGCGCAAAGTCGTGTTCCCCCAGGGCATTAAAAACGCGATTCCGGCGCTCACCAACGAGCTCATCATCAACATCAAGGATTCGTCGGTGCTCTCGGTCATCGGCGTGTTCGACCTTATGTACGCCACCACCACCGTCGCCGGCGTGTACTACCGCCAGATGGAGGTCTACTGCGTGGCGCTCGTGGTCTACCTGATCCTGACGCTCGTGGCGAGCCGCCTGCTCGAGGCCTTTGGCAAAAAGCTCGGCGCCGAGGCTCCGGTCACGCTGCCCAGCTCCAACTAGGCTCAAGACGAGGAGAATCATCATGGCAGATACCGCCATTACCGGCGTTGCGGCCGCCGCACAGACCAATGAGCCGCTCATCCGCGTCGAGGGCCTGCGCAAGAGCTTCGGCTCGCTCGAGGTGCTCAAGGGCATCGACCTGTCCGTCAATCCCGGCGAGGTCGTCACCATTATCGGCGCCTCGGGCTCGGGCAAGTCGACCTTCCTGCGCTGCCTCAACCTGCTCGAGACCCCGGACGCGGGCCACATCTGGTTCCATGGCCAGGACCTCACGGCCGAGCGTTGCAACATTAACAAGCTGCGTGAGGACATCGGCATGGTGTTCCAGGGCTTTAACCTGTTCAACAACATGGACGTGCTCGACAACTGCACACTCGCGCCCGTCACGCTCAAAAAGATGGGCAAGGCCGAGGCCGAGAAGGTCGCGATGGAGCATCTGACGAGCGTGGGGCTCGAGAAGTTCGCGCACGCCGCCGTGGGTCGCCTGTCCGGCGGCCAAAAGCAGCGCGTTGCCATCGCTCGTGCCCTATGCATGAATCCGCAGATCATGCTGTTCGACGAGCCGACCTCCGCACTCGACCCCGAGATCGTGGGAGAGGTGCTCGAGGTCATGCGCAAGCTCGCTGCCGACGGCATGACCATGGTCGTCGTCACGCACGAGATGGCCTTTGCCCGCACGGTGTCCGACCGCGTGGTCTTTATGGACAAGGGCGTGGTCCTCGAGGACGCCGCGCCGACGGAGCTCTTCGGCAACCCCAAGCACCAGCGTACCCGCGAGTTCCTCTCGCGTTATCTCGAGGACAAATAGCCGACCGCAAACGCTTACGTGGCAGGGCCGCTCCGGTGGGGCGGCCCTCGTCATCACAATCGAAAGGATGTCATGGTCGAGGTCTGGCGCTTCTTTGCGCATGAGGATGATTTTGCCGATTTGGACGAAGCTGGTGCGTGCGAGCGCCTGGGCCGCGTGCTGTCGTTTCCGACTATTTCGAGTATGGATGCCGAGGCGGTGGACTGGCAGCCGTTCGACGACCTGCGCTCGTATATGCAGCAGGCTTGGCCGCACGTATTTACGGCGGGTAAGGTCGAGCTTATCGACCATTCGCTATTGGTGACGCTTGGCGGTTCCGACTCTGCCCTCAAGCCCATTATGCTCATGGGCCACATGGACGTGGTTCCCGTGGTACCCGGCACCGAGGCTGACTGGACGCATGCCCCCTTTAGCGGACATGTGGACGACACCTACATTTGGGGTCGCGGCGCCATCGATATGAAAGACCAGGTCGCAGGCATTCTCGAGGCGGTTGAGTATGCGTTCGCGCACGGCTGGGAGCACAAGCGTACCCTGCTGCTCGCCTTTGGCCAGGACGAGGAAACCACGCAGTGCGGCGCAGGCGCCATCGGCCGCGCGCTCGAGGAGCGCGGCATTGAGCTTGAGTACCTGATCGACGAGGGTGACTACCGTATTGTTTCGGCTGCCGAGTATGGCGCGGGCGAGGGCTGGCTTATGCATGCCGACCTCGCGGAGAAGGGCTATGCCGATATCGTGCTCAAGACGAAGAGTGAGGGCGGGCATTCGTCCAACCCCTACGGCGGCACATCGCTCGAGGTGCTCAGCCGTGCCATCACCGCAATCTGCGATATCGAGTGGCCGACGCGCGTGACCGACTTGCTTGCCGCTCAACTCATCGAGTTGAGGCTCTACACGGCCGATGAAATTGCCGCCAACGGGGATGCCATTGTCCGCGATTGCCTCGCCAGCAAAAAGCTCTATCCGCTGGTGACGACCACCTGCGCGCCCACGCAGATCGAGGGTGGTAGCACCGGCGCCAACGTAATGCCGCAGGATATGTGGGCCAACATTAACTTCCGCATGCTCGAGGGTACGAGCGTGGCCGACGTTGTGGCGTGCTGCCGTGAGGCGGTTGCCGGGGCGGACCTTGCCGGTCGTGTCGAAGTGGAGCTGGGCCCCGGCAGCTCCGAGCCTTCGCCGTCTCCGCGTGTCGGTGGACCGGGGCTCGAGGCCGTTCGCGCCATCGCCGCCCGCTATTTCCGTGATCCATTGGGGACAGAGGAAAACGGATCATCTGAGCCGTTGGCGATTGTCCCTTCGACCGTGATCGGTGCGACCGACGCTGCCAACTACCAGCGCATTTGCTCCGAGTGCATTCGCTTCTCGGCCTTTGTGGTCGACGATGACGAGTGCGATCGCGGCGTCCACGGCACTAACGAGCGCATCACTCGCTGCGCCTACCTCCAGGGTGTCCGCTTCCTCATCGCCCTGCTCCACACGCTCTAGAATCCGACAAAGGGACTGTCTCTTTGTCGGATTCCGTGCGGGTTATATGCAGGTTTGCCTGCGCACGCTATCATATATGGGTTAGACCGCAACTATGTACCCCATACGCGAAGGGATGCGCATGTATCTGAAGATCGACATGCTCTAGCTGGGCTTACCCCCGCAGTGGCGCCTCGCGCCCCATCAATTCTGCCGATTTTCGCCTTCACGCATATAAAGGAGTCCGTCATGCGCGACAAGCTCGAAAAGATCATCAAGGCCTACGAGGAGCTCGAGAAGAAGCTTTCCGACCCGGCCGTCGCCTCCGATATCAAGGAGTTCACGCGTCTCAACAAGGAGTATGCGCACCAGTCCGACCTCATTGCCGCCTCGCGCGAGTACATCGGCGCGCTCGATGACATCGAGGCTGCCAAGGAAATGCTGCACGATACCACCGATGCCGATGAGAAGGAGATGCTCCAGATGGACATCTCCGAAAACGAGGCCAAGCTCCCCCAGCTCGAGGAAGACATCAAGTACATGCTCATCCCGAGCGACCCCAACGACGACAAGAACACCATCGTCGAGATCCGCTCCGCCGCCGGTGGCGACGAGGCGGCCATCTTCGCCGGCGACCTGTACAAGATGTATCAGCGCTTTTGCGAGTCGCGCGGCTGGAAGACTACCGTGCTCGACTCCAGCCCCAGCGAGGCCGGTGGCTTTAAGTCCATTGAGTTCAAGGTCGAGGGCGACCGCGTCTACTCCGTCATGAAGTACGAGTCCGGCGTGCACCGCGTCCAGCGCGTCCCCAAGACCGAGTCCCAGGGCCGCATTCAGACCTCCACGGCTACCGTCGCCGTGCTTCCCGAGGCCGAGGAGATCGACGTCCAGATCAACCAGTCCGACCTGCGCATCGACACCTACTGCGCCTCCGGCCCTGGCGGTCAGTGCGTTAACACCACCTACTCCGCCGTGCGCATTACCCACCTGCCCACCAACACCGTGGTGCAGTCGCAGGAGCAGCGCTCCCAGATCCAGAACCGCGAGGTCTGCATGCAGATGCTGCGTGCCCGTCTGTACGAGATGGAGCTCGAGAAGCAGCAGGCCGAGCTCGGTGCCGAGCGCCAGAGCCAGATCGGCCATGGCAACCGTTCCGAGAAGATCCGTACCTACAACCAGCCCCAGGACCGCGTGACCGATCACCGCATCGGCTTCAACTCCACCTACAACGGCGTCCTTCTGGGCGATCAGCTCGGCACCGTGATCGAGGCACTCGCCGCCGCCGAGCGAGCCGAGAAGCTGGCGCAGGCTGTGTAGGTTCCGCCGTTCTACC
>CABUKY010000075.1 GCA_902492185.1 uncultured Collinsella sp. | reverse complement strand
CCATCTAAGGTAAACTAACAGGTCGACCGTGCAAAACGGTCGTAACATGCACCCAAACCGCGCCGCGAAGGCGCCGTCAAAGGAGGTCGAAGATGTCGTATCGCGTGTCGACGCAGGTCTACAGCGGACCGTTCGACCTGCTGCTGCAGCTGGTAACCCGCCAAAAAGTAGATATCGGCGCCATCTCGATCAGTGAGGTGGCCGAGCAGTACCTTGCCGAGGCCGAGCGCATCGAGGCGCTGGACCTGGACGTGGCGAGCGACTTTTTGCTGGTCGCGGCAACCCTTTTGGATATCAAGGCCGCCTCTCTGGTGCCGCAGGAGGCCCCGCGCAAAGTCGATGACGACGATGGCGAGTTCGACGAAGACCTCGAGGAGCTCAGCACGCTCGACGGCGACGCCTTGCGCGAGGTCCTGATCCAACGCCTGATTGCCTACAAGCAGTTTAAGGGCGCGGCTGCGGCCCTCGGTGCCCGCATGCAGGCCGAAAGCCGCATGCACCCGCGTGTGGCCGGACCCGACCCCGAGTTCTTGGGCCTCATGCCCGACTACCTAGCCGGCATCACCCTGCGCGGCCTCGCCGTCATCTGCGCCGACCTGGACGGCAAGCGCCAGACCTTCCTGCTGGAGGCCGAGCACGTGGCGCCGCATCGCGTGCCGCTCGACCTGACGGTGGCCTCGGTCGACCGCTTTACCATGGCGCACCAAACCTGCACCTTCCGCGAGCTGTTGGACGGCGATGCCACCACCGAGCAGCTCGTCGTCACCTTCCTGGCCATGCTCGAACTTGCCAAGCGCGGCTCGCTCACGCTGAGCCAGGACGAGATCTTCGGAACCATTCAAATCAACCGAGTCGAGGGAGCCGAGGCATACGTGCCCGGCGAGGGCCCCGAGCTCACCGAATAGGAGCCGCAACCATGTCAACCCTTTCCGCGCTGGAGGCAAACAGCCTCAAAGGCGCCCTCGAGGCGCTGCTGCTAGTGTCGAGCGACCCGGTGAGTGCGCCCGCGCTGGCCGGCGCACTCGATATCGCCCCCGGCGAATGCGCGTCGCTGCTCGCCGAGCTCAAGGTTGAGTACGAGGAGGCCAACCGTGGCTTTCAGCTGCGCGAGGTCGCCGGCGGCTGGCGCCTGTTTACGCATCCCGCCTACCATGACGTGGTCGAGGCCTATGTGTTGAGCTGGGACACGCAAAAGCTGTCGCAAGCGGCGCTCGAAACCCTGGCAGTCATCGCCTACCACCAGCCCGTGACGCGCGAGGTGGTCAAGGGCATCCGCGGCGTCAACTCAGACGGCGTCATCGCGTCGCTCGTGGACAAGGGCCTGGTGCGCGAGCTCGGTCGCGACCCCCAGCGCGGTCAGGCCATCATCTACGGCACGACCAACGCCTTCTTGGAAAAGTTCGGCCTGCGCTCCACCCGCGACCTGCCCGACCTGGAGCAGTTTGCCCCCGATGAGCAGTCGCGTCAGTTTATCCGCGAGCGCCTGAGCGGCCGCAGTATTCAGTCCACGCTCGAGGAGCAGGCCGAGGACCTGGACGAAGAGCGCGAACTGCTCGATACCGATGTTGAGGATGTTGAGGCAGCCGAGGACGAGGATACCCTGGTTGTCGACGATACCTCGGAGGACATGCATGACGAGGACTAACGAAGCAGGGGAGACGCGCACCGCAAGTGCCACGGGCGGCGCCCAGCCCGTCTACCCGCACACCATGCGCCTGCAGCGCTTTTTGGCGCGCGCAGGCGTGGCGAGCCGACGTGGCTCGGAGGATCTGATGACCGCCGGCCGCGTGACCGTCAACGGCGAGGTCGCGACCGAGCTGGGTACCAAGGTAGACGTCGACCGCGACCATATCGAGGTCGACGGCATGCCCGTCAAGCTCAACCAGGGCGCCGTGTACCTGATGCTCTACAAGCCAACTGGCTACCTCACCACCATGAGCGATCCGCAGGAACGCCCTTGCGTGGCCGACCTGGTCCCGCGCGACCGTTTTCCGGGGCTCTTCCCGGTGGGTCGCCTGGACCGCGACACCACAGGCCTTTTGCTCTTTACCACCGACGGCGACCTGTCGCAGGATCTGCTGCACCCGAGTAAGCACGTCTACAAGACCTATCAGGCGCTCGTGGACGGCCACTTGACCGATCGCGACTTGGAACCGCTCCGCCGTGGCATCGAGCTCGACGACGGCCTATGCCAGCCGGCGATCTGCCGAATCATTAACGCGCGCGAGGCCGAGGCCGTAGCTCCCCAGGGCGTCAAGCCCGGCACCACCGCCGTGGAGGTCATCATCCGCGAGGGCCGCAAGAACCAGGTCAAGCGCATGCTGAGCAAGATTCACCATCCGGTAATCCGTCTGCATCGCTGCAACTTTGCCGGCCTGGAGCTCGAGGGCGTGGCCAAGGGCTCGTGGCGCGAGCTCACCGACCGCGAGGTGCAGATCCTAAAAAGCGGCGGCATCCCGCCCAAGCAGGCCAGCTCCAAGCGCGTCGCCGCGCCGGCGACCAACACCGCCAGCCGCACGCGTCACCACGGCAGCCACGGTTCTGCGCCCAAGCGCAACACCTACCGCGAGCGCTACACGGGCTAGGCAACCCGCCGCGCCCCAACGCCCGCGAACCATACCAGCACGTCACCCATCGAAAGGAAGCATTGCATGATCGTCGCCATCGACGGCCCAGCCGGTTCCGGCAAGTCCACCATCGCTAAGGAGATCGCCCGCCAGCTTGGCTTTAACAAGCTCGACACGGGCGCCATGTATCGCGCCGTCACCTTCGCCGCGCTCGACCGCGGCATCGATCTGGACGACGAGACGGCCATCGACGCCCTCGCCGAGCAGATCGAAATCCGCTTTACCAACGGTACTGGCGAAGATACTCGCCTGACCATTGACGGCCAGGACGCTTCGGCCGCCATCCGCACCCCGCAGGTCGACGCCAACGTATCCAAGGTCTCGGCCTATCCGGGCGTACGCGCCGCCATGCTCATCCACCAGCGCCGCGCCGCCGAGGACCGCGATATCGTGGCCGAGGGTCGCGACATCGGCACCGTCGTGTTCCCCAACGCGCAGGTCAAGATCTTCCTGACTGCCGACCCGCGCGAGCGCGCCCGCCGCCGTGTGCTGCAGCGTCACCAAAACGACGCGCAGCCGCTCACGTCCGAGCAGCTCGAGGCCGAGGTCGACGAGACCCTCGACGCCCTTAAGCAGCGCGACAAGCTCGACAGCAGTCGCGAGGTCGCCCCACTCGTGCCCGCCGAGGACGCCGTGCACGTTGACTCCACCGCCCACACCATCGATGAGGTCGTCTCGATAATCGAGGACCTCATCAACCAAAGGAGGTAGCCCATGCGCCTGTTTAAGCAGACGCCCGAGGACTATTACAACGCCCCGTATGCCGAGTTTCCCGCGCTCATCCGCGGCACCGTCTTCGTGGTCATGGCAATCCTTTGGGCTTTCTCCAAGCTCATGTGGCGCTGGAAGGTCGAGGACGCCGATCTGCTGTTTGAGCGCCAGGAAGGCCGCGGCAGCGTGGTCATCTGCAACCACACCTCGATGGCCGAGCTCTTGGCCGTGGAGACGGCGCTGTTCTTTGGGGGCCGCCGCATTCGTCCCATCTTTAAGTCCGAGTTCGCCAAGAGCAAGATTGTGCGCTGGGCCTTTAGCCGCGTAGGCGGCATCCCCGTGGAGCGTGGTACTGCCGATATGAAGTGCCTGCGCGCCGCCCAGCATGCGCTGCAGCGCGGCGAGGACGTTCTGATCTTCCCCGAGGGCACGCGCATCCGCTCGCGCGAGATCAAGCCCGAGGTCCACGGCGGTTTTGCGCTCATCGCCCAGATGGGCAAGGCGCCCGTTAACCCGCTCGCCATCTGCGGCTGGTCTGACATCACGCCCTCGGGCAAAAAGATCATGCGTCCCAAGAAGTGCTGGATCCGCGCCGGCAAGGCCGTCTCGCTTTCCGACGCACCGGCTGGGCTTAAGCGCACGGAGCGCCTGGAATGGTTTGAGTCCGAGGCCATGAACCGCGTCTACGCCATGCGAGACGAGCTGTGCGCCGAGCATCCGGGCAGGTTCTAGCCATGAGCGAGAACGTGACGAACACCACCGCGACTGTGTCCGGCCAGGCAACCGCGCCTACCATCGAGATCGCCGCCCACGCCGGCACTTGCTACGGCGTACAGCGTGCGCTCGATATGGCGCTGGCCGCTGCGCCGCAGGCAGAGGAGTGCACTCAAGTTCACACCTTGGGGCCGCTCATCCATAACCCCATCGTGGTGCGCGAGCTTGCTGAGGCAGGCGTCGGTCTGGCCGACACCTTGGACGACGCCGCAACCGGCACCGTGATCATCCGCGCCCACGGCGTGGTGCCGCAGGTAATCGATGCTGCCCGCAAGCGCGACCTTACCGTGGTCGACGCCACCTGCCCCTACGTGAAGAAGGTCCATGTGGCAGCCGAGCGCCTGGTGCGCGAGGGCTACCGCGTGATCGTCGTGGGCGAGCCAGGCCACCCCGAGGTCGAGGGCATTCTGGGCCACGCCGGCAATGATGCGCAGGTCGTGAGCTGTGCCGCCGACGCCGATGCCCTGTCGCTCAAGGGCAAGGTGGGCCTCGTTGTGCAGACCACTCAGACCGCGCAGAACCTCGCCGAAGTCGTGGCCGCTATCACCCCGCGCGTGCAGGAGTTGCGTGTGATCAACACCATCTGCGCCGCCACGAGTGAGCGTCAACAGGCAGCAGCCACACTTGCCAACCGCTGCGACTGCATGGTCGTCGTGGGTGGCAAGAACTCGGGCAACACCCGCCGCCTGGCGCAAATTTGCGCAGACGCCTGCGAGCGCACGTATCACATCGAGGAAGCTTCCGAGCTCCAGGCCGCTTGGTTTGCCGAGGCGCGCCACATCGGCATCACCGCTGGAGCCTCCACCCCACAAGAACACATCGAACGCGCCGTCGCGCGCATCAAGGAGCTTTGCCGCTAACCATGGACCAGACCGTACCCGCATACGCCGCCGAGGTGGCCGATTACGGGCGCAGCCGCGACCCCGAGCCGGGTGAGGGCGCGCTCGTAAAGAACGTGCGTCCCGAATCGCCCGCATGGGATGTGGGTATCGAGCCGGGCATGCGCGTGCTCACGGTCAACGGCGAGCAGCTCACCGACATGATCGTGTGGCTCTGGGAGGCAGACGACGACACCGTCGACCTCGAGGTTTTCGACCCGCGCGACAACAGCGTCACCCCCGTCGAGCTCGACCGCTTCCCGGGCGAGGACTGGGGCCTGGAGTTCGACGGCCCCATCTTTGACGGCATGCGAACATGTGTGAACGCTTGTGTGTTCTGCTTTATGACCATGCTGCCCAAGGGCGGCCGCTCCACGCTCTACATCCGCGACGACGACTATCGTCTGAGCTTTTTACAGGGCAACTTCGTCACGCTGACCAACCTTTCCGACGAGGACGTGCAAAACGTCATCCAACGCAACATGAGCCCTATGAACGTGTCGGTCCATGCCGTGAGCCCCGACGTCCGCCGTCGTATGATGGGCCGCAACGCCCAGCGCGGCATGGACGTACTCGAGGCCATCATGGCCGCCGGCATCGAGATTCACGCGCAGATCGTGTTGTGCCCCGGCATGAACGACGGCGAGGAGCTGGAAAAGACCCTGCGCTTTTGCGAGGAGCACGAGCAAATCACAAGCCTGGGCATTGTGCCGCTCGGTTTTACCAAGCATCAGAACCGCTTTAGCTGGTCATACAGCGATAAGCCCGAACTGGCGCGCGAGACCATTGCCATGATCCGTCCCTACCAGGACCGCGCCTTCGAGCGTTTTGGCCGACACACCTTCCAGATGAGCGACGAGTTCTACCTGGACGCCGGCATCGATCCGCCCGAGGCGGACTTTTACGACGGCTATCCGCAGTACTACGACGGTATCGGCATGATCCGCTCATACCTAGACGAGACGGACGATGTGCTTGCCGCCGACGCCGAGCGCCTGTGCCGCGTCCGCGCTGGCATCGCCGAGCGCAGCCAGCACCTGCTGTGCCTCTCGGGCGCCAGCGCACGCGACACCGTGGCACGTTTCGTGGAATCGCCGCAGGGGCTCGCCGGCACCGTCACGGCCATCAAGAATCGCTACTTGGGCGGCAACGTGGACGTGACCGGCCTCATCGTCGCCTGCGACATTCTGGAACAGCTGCCGCAGGACCTCTCGGGGGTTATGCTCTTTGTGCCTAAGCTCATGTTCAACGCTGACGGCATGACGCTTGACGAGTATCATCGTGACGATTTACTCGCAAGCCTTACCAGTCGCGGCGCCGAGGTTCATGTGGTGTCGACCATGCCGCATGAGCTGCTCGATACCCTGGAGCACATCCTTGGCATTGTGCCTGCCGACTCTAACACTTCCACTGACCCTACCCATTAAAGGAGTGCAGATGAAACCTATCGTCGCCGTCGTCGGACGCCCCAACGTGGGAAAGTCCACGCTCGTCAACCGCCTGGCACAGACCTCGGACGCCATCGTCCACGAGTCCCGCGGCGTCACACGTGACCGCTCGTATCACACGGCCGATTGGAACGGCCGCGAGTTCACCATCGTCGACACGGGCGGCATCGAGCCGCTCAAGAGTGATGACGTGTTTGCCACGTCCATTCGCGACCAGGCCCTCGCCGCCGCCGAGGAAGCCGCCGTCATCCTGTTTGTGGTCGACGGCCGCACCGGCGTCACCGAGGAGGACGAGTCGGTCGCCCGCATGCTCAAACGCTGCGACAAGCCGGTCTTTCTGCTGGTGAACAAGCTCGATAACCCCGATCGCGAGAACGACAGCATCTGGGAGTTCTATTCGCTCGGTATCGGCGAGCCCACGCCGCTCTCGGCGCTGCACGGCCACGGCACCGGCGACCTGCTCGACGATATCGTGGCCCTGCTTCCCGAGGAAGAGGACGAGGTCGCCGATGAGTTCCCCGACGCGCTGAACGTCGCCATCATCGGCCGCCCCAATGCCGGCAAGTCGTCGCTGTTCAACCGCATCCTGGGCGCCGACCGCTCCATCGTGTCCAACATTGCCGGCACCACGCGCGACGCCATCGACACGGTCGTCGAGCGCAACGGCAAGCACTACCGCATGGTCGACACTGCGGGTATCCGTAAGAAGAGCACCGTGTACGAGAACATCGAGTACTACTCCATGGTCCGCGGCCTGCGCGCCATCGACCGTGCCGACGTGGCGCTGCTCGTCGTCGACGCCTCCGTGGGCGTTACCGAGCAGGACCAGAAGGTCATGGGCTTGGCCATCGAGCGCGGCTGCGCCATCGTGGTGCTGCTCAACAAGTGGGACCTGCTCGACGACGATCGCAAGCGCGAGGCCTGCATGGAGACCATCGACCGCCGTCTGGGCGTCATGGCACCCTGGGCCCAGTACCTGCGCATTTCGGCCCTGACCGGCCGCAGCGTCGAGAAGATCTGGGCAATGGTAGACGCCGCCGAAAAGACGCGCTCGCAAAAGATCAGCACCTCGCGCCTCAACACGTTCCTCACCGACCTGCGCGAGTTCGGTCATACCGTGGTGGACGGCAAGCGTCGCCTGCGCATGCACTACGTGACCCAGACGGGCGTCAATCCGCCGACGTTTACGTTCTTCGTCAACCACAGCGACCTGGTCAACGACACCTACCAGCGCTACGTGGAGAACCGTATGCGCTCGACCTTCGACTTTGCCGGCACGCCCATTCGACTCTTCTTTAGGAAGAAGGAGCAAAAGGATGCATAATCCGATTCTTCTGACCGCCATCTGCGCCGTGGTCTCGTTCTTTATCGGAGCGATTCCGTTTGGCCTGATCTTGGGCCGCGTGTTCAACCACACGGACATTCGCAAGGCGGGCTCCGGCAACATCGGCACCACCAACGCGCTGCGCGTGGCCGGCCCCAAGGTGGCCGCGCTCACGCTGCTGCTCGACTGCCTTAAGGGCGCCATCTGCGTCCTTATCGCGCGTCCGCTCATTGCCGACTTGGGCTATGGCTTCCCCGTGAGCATTATGGCCCCCGGCGCCGCCGGCGACTGGATGCTCGGCGTCATCTGCCTGGCAGCGGTGTGGGGCCACATCTTCTCGCCCTACCTCAATTTCCATGGCGGCAAGGGAATCGCAGTTGGTCTGGGCGTCATCCTCGCCTGGTATTGGCCAATTGGCCTGTCGCTGCTGGGCATGTTTATCGTGGCCGTCGCCATCACCAAGTTTGTGTCGGTGGGCTCGCTTGCCGCGGCCATCGGTCTTCCCATCGCTGCTTGCGCGGTCTTTCCGTACAGCAGCCTGGGCCTCAAGTTCTGCATGGCGATAATCGGCATCACCGTGGTGTGGGCCCATCGTGCGAACATCAAAAAGCTCATGACCGGTAAGGAGTCCAAGCTCTCGTTTACCAAGCGCGTCACCGAGCCCGACGATAAGTAGGAGAGAGTCATGAAT
>CABUKY010000074.1 GCA_902492185.1 uncultured Collinsella sp. | reverse complement strand
TCGACGCTGCAAGCCCGCCAGAGCGGCAATCTGCCTTTCAACTTCGGCGGCATGACCAGAAGGTCAATGCCACCTCGTTTCAAGGCACCTTGCTCGCTCTGGCGGGCTTTCGCTGTCCGCGCCAAAACATCGGCGTTGCCGGGCCGGCACTTGGGGACGTTCCTTTTCTGCCGGCACCTGGGGACACTCCTTAGCCGTTGGGGGCGTTCTTAAACGACTAGTCTGGGCGGCGGCCGTGTGCTGCTGTCCGCGTGGCGGCGTATAATCGGCGGCAGATGACTTGGACGTTAGGAAACCATGACCGATAGCATGCAGCAGATGGCGCTCGACACGCTCGGCGCCTATTTTGGCTACACCTCGTTTCGCCCGGGACAGAACCGCATGGTCGATGCGATCCTTGCCGGTCGCGATGCGTTGGGCGTTATGCCCACGGGCGCTGGCAAGTCCATTTGCTACCAGGTGCCCGCGCTCATGCTGCCCGGCATCACCTTTGTGGTGAGTCCGCTGCTGTCGCTTATGGAGGACCAGACCCGTGCGTTGCTCGCGGCGGGTGCGCGACCCAGCTATCTCAACTCCAGCCTTACGCCGGCCCAGCAAAACACTGTGCTCAAGCGGGCGCGCGAGGGCCGCTACCAGCTTATGTACGTGGCGCCCGAGCGCCTACTCGAGCCGCGCTTTTTAGCCTTTGCGCAGGAGGCCGCGGCGGACGGCGGCATCGGCGTACCGCTCGTGGCCATTGACGAGGCTCACTGCGTGAGCCAATGGGGCCAGGATTTTCGCCCCGCTTACCTGCAGATTCATGAGTTCATCGATTCCCTGCCGCAGCGCCCCATCGTGGCGGCCTTTACCGCTACGGCGACCGAGCGTGTGCGCGCGGACATTCAGCAGATGCTCGGCCTGCAGAACCCGGCGACCGTGGTGACGGGTTTTGATCGCAAGAACCTCTACTTTGGTTGCGAGGAGATGGGCGACAAGGCCAAGACCGCGTGGGTGCGCGACTACGTGATCGCGCATTCGAGCGAGAGCGGCATCGTGTATTGCTCGACCCGCAAGACGGTCGACGCACTGGCCGCGGAGCTTGCCGAGGCGCTGGGCCCCAGCGGCATTCGCGTGGGCCGTTATCACGCCGGCATGGGCAACGACGCCCGCCGCCAGAGTCAGCGTGCCTTTATCGATGACGATATCCAGGTGATGGTTGCCACCAACGCCTTTGGTATGGGTATCGACAAGCCTAACGTGCGCTATGTGATCCACAACAACGTGCCCGAGAGCATCGAGGCCTACTACCAGGAGGCGGGCCGCGCCGGCCGCGATGGCGACCCGGCCAGCTGCTACTTGCTGTGGAACGGCAACGATTTTCGCATGCGCCGCTTTCTGATCGACCGCGGCGATGCTGCCGATGAGGCGCTCGACGACGAGCAGCGCGCGTGGGCGCTCCAGAATCGATATCGTCTGCTCAGCCAGATGGAGGGCTACTGCGATACCACCGGCTGCCTGCGCGAATACATGCTGCGCTACTTTGGCGACGAGGCCGCGGCCGAGCATGCCGCGGCCAGTACGGGCGGCACCGCCACGGACGACGTCGAGAGCTGCGGCAACTGCAGCAACTGCCTCACGCAGTTCGAGGTCGAGGACGTCACCGATATGGCCCGCGCTGCCGTGCGCTATGTGGCCACGCGTCCCATGCGCTTTGGCAAGTCGCTCATCGCCGATGTGCTCCACGGCGGCAACACCGAGCGCATTCGCCAGATGCATCTGGACGAGGACCGCGGCTACGGTGAGCTGTCGAGCGAATCGGTCGGGCGCATCAAGGACATCATCGGCCAGCTGTGCGGCCGCGGTTATCTGGCCACCTCGCAGGGGCAGTACCCGGTCGTGGGGCTGGGTCCGCGTGCCGTCGAGGTCGAGGATGAGGCGTTCGCCTTTACCGTTAAGCGTCGTGCGTCCAAGCGCAAGGCCTCGGCCCGCGCCCGCCGTGCGGTGGATCTGCTGCGCGAGGAGGCCGAGCTGGATCAGCGCCCGCGCGTGGGTGACGATGCCGAGCTGTTCGAGCGCCTGCGTGCCCTCCGCAAGGAGATCTCGACGGAGCTGGAGATGGCGCCGTACATGGTCTTTTCCGACAAGGCCCTGCGCGGCCTGTGCCGCCTACGCCCACAGACGCGCGACGAGCTTATCCAGGTCAACGGCATCGGCGAGAAAAAGGCCGACGCCTTTGGCGAGCAGTTTATGGCGGCGATTGAAGAGTTTGAGTCCGAGCATGCACGGAATGGAGCATAACGATGGCATTCGACGATAAAACCGACCGCACTGACGTGTCCGCCGTGCCACTGTATCAGCAGGTTATGGACGACCTAAAGGGCGAGATCGCGCGCGGCGTGTACGCAGCCGGCTCGCGCATTCCTTCCGAGATGGAGCTCGCGAAGTCCTACGGCGTGGGTCGCGTCACCGTGCGCCGTGCCATCGAGGAGCTGTCGCGCGCGGGCTACCTCAACCGCCAGCAGGGGAGAGGCACGTTTGTGTGTGCACCCAAGCTCAAGCGCAAGATTGTCCAGAAGGGCGACGTTCAGAGCTTTACCGAGGGTTGCGCTGCCAACGACATGGTGCCGGGTGCGCGCTTGGTATCGCGCACGGTGGTTGCGGCGACGCGCGAGGACGCGGCGTTCTTTGGCGTAGAGCCCGGCTGCGAGCTTATCGTGGTCGAGCGCGTGCGCACGGCCGACGGCATCCCCGTCATGCTCGAGAACAACGCCTTTGTGCTGGCTGACCATCCCTATCTGCAGACACTTGCCGATAAGGACCTCACCGATAACTCGATCTTTGCGCTCGTTGCCGAGCATTCGGGCCGCGCACCGCTCAAGTCCGACCCTTGCACCGTGGAGATTGCGCTTGCCGATGCTCAGGCGGCCCCGCTGTTGGAGGTGCCGGTCGGCGAGCCGCTCTTTTATATGGAGGCGTACTTTACCGATGAGGACGAGCGACCCTTGCTGCTCGGACGCCAAAAGATCGTGGGCTCGCGCTACGTCTTCGACATCTAACGTCCATAGATAGAACAACATAGAACAAATTTGCCGAGATGACTTCACGGGCTTTGTTACACGTGTTATAAATAGGACAACATAGAACGACAGCAGGTACGAGCCGCCGTCGCTCAAAGCCGCCCCACAAGGAGGAACATCAGGATGAACGCACACGATCTGATTCAGGAAATTATCGAGCGCAAGGGCAAGATCGAGAACGTCTTTTGGATCGCCTGCGGCGGTTCGATGATCGACCTGATGCCGGCCAATGAGCTGCTCAAGCGCGAGGCCACCACGTTTACCTCGACGGTCTACACGGCACGCGAGTTTTGCCTGATGGCCCCCAAGAGTCTTGGCGAGAAGTCGCTCGTCATCGCCTGCAGCCACAGCGGCAATACGCAGGAGGTCGTCGATGGTTGCGAGATGGCGCTGGCAGCCGGCGCCGAGGTCGTGGCCATGACCGACTGCGAGGGCTCCAAGATCGATAACGGCAAGTGGACCACCTGGATCTATCCGTGGGGCGAGGGCGTGCCGCAGGCCGAGGTCCCGCAGGGTATCGGCGCTCTGATCGCCGCCGAGCTGCTCGACCAGCAGGAGGGCTACGAGGCGCTCACCGACATGTACGCCGGCCTCAAGCAGATGGACGCGCTGTTGCCCGCTGCCCGCGAGAAGGTCAACGCCGAGCTGGGCGATCGCTTTGCCGAGCTCTGCCAGCAGCATAAGTTCTTCTACATCCTGGGATCCGGCCCCAACTTTAGCCAGACCTACGCCATGGCGATCTGCTCGCTCATGGAGATGCAATGGCAGCACTGCTGCTACATTCACTCCGGCGAGTATTTCCACGGCCCGTTCGAAGCCACCGAGCCCGGCGTGTTTTACTTTGTACAGCTCGGATCGGGCGAGTGCCGCCCCATGGAGGAACGCGCGCTGGCGTTCCTCAACACGCACACCGATACGGTCATGGTGCTCGATGCGCTCGAGTACGGCGTGGGCGAGGTGCCCGCCAGCGTGCGTTCGTTCCTGGAGCCGATATTCTTCTACAACATGAGCTGCGAGCTGCGCGCCGCCCGCGGAAAGGTGTTCGACCACAGCCCTGAGATTCGTCGCTACATGGGCATCGAGCAGTACTAGGTAACGGGAAAAGCATTCACCTTCGATTCGCAAGCGAACAGCGTGCGTAAAAAGCGGGCCCGCTTAGTATCGCGCTTAGATTCGCAAGGTTGCGGCAGCCGGCGGCCTACTTCGCGTCGTATGTCTCGGCGTCCCACCAGTCGAGCTGGGCGATGTTGTCGCGGATGTGCTGGCAGCTCTTGTGGAAGCCCTCGAGCTCGTGCTCGGACAGGTCCAGCGTGTAGACCTCCTCGACGCCCTCGGCACCGATCACGCACGGCAGGGAGGTGAAGATGCCCTCCTCGCCATACTGGCCGGTCATGAGCGTGGAGGCCGAAAGCACGGCGTGCTCGTTGTGCAGCACGGCGGCGCAGACGCGCGCGGCGGAGTTGGCGACGGCGTACTCGGTGCACTGCTTGCCCTGGTAGGTTACGTAGCCGCCCTTGCGCGCGAGCTCCTCGATCTCCATGTGGTCGAAGGCATACTTGTCGGGGTTCTCGGCCTGAAGCTCGTTAAGGCTCTTGCCGGCGATGGTCGCGGCCTTAAAGGCGGCCAGCTGGCTAAAGCCGTGTTCGCCGATCATGTAGGCGTCGATGGACTTGGGGCTCACGCCGACCTTCTTGGAGATCTCGGTGCGCAGGCGGGCAGAGTCCAGGCCGCAGCCCGAGCCGATGATCTTCTTGGGATCGTAGCCGGTCAGGTGCCACAGCTCGGTGCACACGACGTCGCAGGGGTTGGAGATGCTCACGAAGATGCCGTCAAAGCCGGCGTCGACGATGCGCTTGGCAAAGGTGCGGGCGGCGTCGGTGGTAAAGAACAGCTCGCCGTCGCGGTTGCCGGCGGCCAGTGCGACCTTGCCGGCGGCGTTGACGATGACGTCGCAGCAGGCAAGCTCCTCGTAGTGGTCGTAGCAGTTGACGATCTTGGTGTTGTACGGGACAAACGAAAGGGAGTCGCGCAGGTCCTGGACCTCGGACGTCACCTTGGCCTGGTTGATATCGCACAGGTACAGCTCATCGGCAATGCCCTGCATGAGCAGACTGTTGGCAACATGTGCTCCTACGTGGCCCTGGCCGACCACACCGATCTTACGCGTCTGGTACATATATGTATCCTTTCGGCCGAGTTTTTCGCGTCGAACCATTGTAGCGTCCTGCTGCCACTTTGCTAGGCTAAAGCGCCATAGATTTTTGGGCATGCCTTAATCTCTACTTTTGGAGTGATTTGGGCCGCTGACGGCATCGCTGGGCGATGTGCTCGCGCGGATGGGGCCGCTCGTTGTACCATAGCTGCAACTGACTCGTAAGGAGCATCCATGCCCATTCGCATCCCCGACGCCCTCCCTGCCGCCGCGCAGCTCGAGAGCGAGAACATCTTTGTCATGACCGAGTACCGCGCGCTGCACCAGGACATCCGTCCGCTGCGCGTGCTCATCCTCAACCTCATGCCCACCAAGATCGCCACCGAGACGCAGATCATGCGCAAGCTCTCCAACACGCCGCTGCAGGTGGAGGTGGACCTGCTGCGCACCAAGACGCACGAGGCCACGCACGTGAGCGCCGGCCACCTGGAGACGTTCTACCGCACGTTCGACGACATCCGCGACATCCACTACGACGGCCTGATCATCACGGGCGCGCCGGTGGAGCAGATGCCGTTCGAGGAGGTCGACTACTGGCCCGAGCTCTGCCAGATCATGGATTGGTCCACCACGCACGTGCACTCTACGCTGCACATTTGTTGGGGCGCGCAGGCCGGCCTGTACCATCATTACGGCATCCAGAAGTACGACCTGCCGGCAAAGGCGAGCGGCGTGTTCGAGCATTATCTGGTGAAGCCGCAAAGCCCGCTGGTCCGCGGCTTTGACGACCGTTTCTATGCCGTGCATTCGCGCAACACCGATGTGCGCCGCGAGGACGTGGAGGCCGAGCCGCAGCTTGAGGTCGTGGCCGTGTCTGACGAGGTGGGCCTGTACATTGTCAAGTCGACCGACAGCCGCCGCTTCTTTGTATTTGGCCACCCCGAGTACGATACCGACACGTTGCGCCTGGAGTACGAGCGCGACGTGAAGCGCGGCCTCAATCCTCAGGTGCCGGCGCATTACTTCCCGGGGGACGACCCCACCGCCGAGCCGCGTAACGTCTGGCGCAGCCAGGCTCAGCTGTTCTACACCAACTGGCTCAACTACTACGTCTACCAGACCACGCCCTACGACCTGGCCCGCGCCGGCGAGGAGCACTAGGCTGCGATGGTACTGCTGTAGCCGTGGCTGCTGCCGCGGCTGTTGCTGTGCCGGCGGCGTGACGAGCGTGGATTTTCGGACGTTTACAAATCGAGCGTGGATAATCTCCCATTTTTGGCCGAGGAACGGGCTCAAAGTGGGAGATTATCCACGCTCATTTTTTAGGTGTGTAGATGCCGATGGCTCGGCTAAGAGACGGTGCGTGAAGAGGCCAAGTCGCATTCGGCGTAGTCTCGTATCTCGACGGGTTTTTCTTTCTGATAATCCGATGGACACAGGCATCTAAATGTGGAGACAGGGACCTCTCGGTAAGGCTTCTGCCTGCAGATATAAGCCATCAGCCTAAAACGTCCAAAACCGTCAAGCATTTGGTCAGTGCCTGGACAGCATTTGGTTAGACTTCGCATGAAACCGTCTGGTACGTTTGCGCCGTTCCATGAGTTGGGAGGCGACATGGGAAACATGACGGCGAATCAAAGACTTACAAGTCACATTAAAGCATGCGAACAGCAGATGAGTTGCGTGTACGCGCGCACGGCGGCGGAGGCAAAGCAGATTGAGCGGCGGGTGGCGGCGGGAAGTCTAGAGGCGGTCATGCCGGGGCTGTATGCGCGTCCGGAATACTGGTCCGAGCTCAAGTTTCGGCAGCGTTATCTGCATCGAGTGCGGGCCCTTGCGCAAAAGCACCCCGACTGGACATTTTGCTCCTATACGGCGGCTGTTATCTACGGTCTTTCGGTTTCGCATGCCAATTTGACGCACATCCATATCGCCGTGGCACCGGCACAATCAACGACGCCGGGCTCTCAGGTCGTTCGCCATCGTTATGTTCGTCAAACACGGGCCACCCAGATGGACATTGCCGTGACCGATATCGATCAAACGATTACGGATTGCCTGGTCGATGCATCGTTTGTCGAGGGCTTGATCATTGCGGACTCGGCGCTCCATGAGCAGCTTTTGTCGAAGGAGCATCTCGTTGAGACTGTCAACAAGCTTGGCCTGAATCGTCGCGGTGTTGTGACGGCGCGCAGGGTTGCGCGGTGTGCCGACGGCTTGTCGGAAAGCGGCGGCGAGTCCAAGGCGCGTGCGCTGATGATCGAGCGCGGCTGGCAGGTTCCGGAGCTGCAAGTTGAGCTGTTCGACCCGGTTGAGCCGGGAAAGCCGTATCGCGTTGACTACCTGTGGCGCGTGGGCGACCGATTGATCATCGGGGAGTTTGACGGATTCGTTAAAAGCGAGAAGGCGGCGGAGGAGGGCAAGCTCGCAAAAGCGCAATTTGATGAGCGTCAGCGCGAGTCGAGGCTTTCGCTGCTTGATAACTGCAAGATCGTGCGCTTGTGCTGGGATGATCTAAGGGATCCGGCAAAGCTCGATCGCAAGCTCAAGGTTGCCGGCGTGCCGCGTGCGTGTTGAGGCGGCAGCAGGGCGTTAGGCTGCACGCGCGTGGATTATCGGACGCCTGTCGAATGAGCGTGGATATTCGGACACACGAGCGTGGATAATTGGACGTTTGAGAAATGAGCGTGGATAATCTCCCGTTTTTTGCCGAGGAAGGGGTTTAAAACGGGAGAATTTCCACGCTCATTTTTGTGGAGTGCAGCGCGCCAGCGGTTAGACGCTGATGATGTTGGGCAGCGGCAGGTCGTGGGCATCGGTGGGGATGTGGTCGACACGCCGCTCGTCAAAGGCGATGCCGATGATCTGGCATGTGGCCGAAAGCGTGGACAGGTAGCGGTCGTAACAACCGCCGCCGTAGCCCAGGCGCGCGCCGGTTTGGTCGAAGGCCACGAGCGGCACAACAATCATGTCGAGTGCTTCGGCGGGTACGATGGGGAAGCGGTTGCTGCCGATGTCCGCGGCGGCGAAGGTTCGCGTGGGATGGGTGATAAACGGAGCCGCGGATACATCACCGATAGCGACTGCTCGCATACATATGCGCTGGCCACATGCGGCGGCGTCGGCTGCCGAGAGCATGCACGGATAGGCCACGCGCCAGCCACGTTTGGCGGCCGCAGCGGCAAACGCGGCTGGGTCGACCTCGGAACCCATCGCGGCGTAGACGGCAACGGTGTGCGGCGCCGCGGAATCCGAGCGATCCAACAGCTCAACAAGCCGCGCACAGATAATGGTAGACTTCGCCGTCCGCACATCCAAATCAAGAGCATCGCGCTGGGCAATCACCGCCCGCCGCAACTCAGCCTTGTCCATCCCAACCTCCTCTAGCAAACCTGCCAAAAAGTGACAGGTTTATTTTGGCAGGTTTTATCTGGGCAAACAGCAAAACAACCACGAAGGGGATACATGCACCTTCGTGGTGGTCTGTGTTGTGATGGGTGTCTGCGGCGGTTTGTCTCGATCTGTAACAGTAACTCGGCAAAATTGGACTTAGATGTTACAGATTGAGACAAAGAGCTGGTGCCGTTCGGGAACGTCTCGATCTGTAACATCTGGAGCCGATATTGCCGTCTAGATGTTACGGATCGAGACAAA
>CABUKY010000073.1 GCA_902492185.1 uncultured Collinsella sp. | reverse complement strand
ACGGGGACGCGGCCACCAGACCAACAGAACCGCCAGCAAACACGGCACTAGGTAAATCCACATGCTATCGGGCGGCACACTCACAGATGCACCAGGCACGGCGGCAAACAGCTGCTCGAAGAACAGTGCGCAACGGGCGGCAACCATGGGCACAACGAGCGCCCAAATCCGCAACGGTTCCACGAGCGAAAAGGGAACCAGCACGATCGACACAGCAAGCAGTACGCTCACCACCGGACCGATGACTGCATTTGCCAGCGGAGCAATGAGCGAGAACGTACCGAAGGCAGGAATGGTAATGGGAAGTGTTGCCAGTTGCGAGCACAGCGTGACGGAAAGTATGTTGGCAACGCCCGATGGCACACCCAGCTCACCCAAAGCGTAGGTCGCATAGGGGCAAAAGCACAGAATGGCTAAGACGCTGGCACATGAAAGCTGAAAGCCCATCTCGAACAGCACCGTCGGTCGCAGTAGCACAAAGATGGACATGGTTACGAAGAGCGCCGATGCGCCGTGCCGGCGACGCCCCGCGCCGTTTACAACAAGCGTAGCGAACACCATGCAGCACGCGCGCACGGCCGAGGGAGACGCGCCCGTAAAGGCAGCGTAGCCCACAAGCGCCATCGCCAATATCGCCCGCTGAACACCACGTGAGCAGCGAGTTTTTTGCAATACACCCTCGATTACAAATCCCACGATAGCCAAATGGCTGCCGGAGACGGCTATAAGATGCGCCGTTCCCGTCACCGAAAACCAGTCGCCCGCCGGCTGGGCGCGCAGCTCGGCCGAACGACCGCAGACGACACCGGCTATGAGCGCACGCGCCGGGTCGGTCGCAGGCGCGATGGACGCTAGCAGCCCATTTCGCAGCCGAAGCAGCGGCCCCGGAGAGCCCTCATCGACCGGCACAATCCGAACGGCTTGAACCTTGCGCACCTCGCCTCGGAGCACGCGCGATCGTCCATATGCATCGTTCTCAAAACGTGAAACGCGACCGATAACACGCACGTGCGCCCCGGCCTTGAGCTCGCGGTCACACGACAGGCGAACCGTTGCCAAGTTCTTACCGTCCGCGCGCGCCTCGCAGGTATAGGAATACACGTCGTCGTTTATGGATGAATCACCCTGCACGACAAACTCGAGGCTGCTTGCCGCTCGACCGTCGAGCGCCTTCGAGGCGCCTAGCGTGCCCACAGCCCACCACGCCGAGACGACCGCTCCCGCCACGAGACCGACGGACGCGGCATACAGCCACCGCTTCCAAGGGGCAAGCCGCGCACAAGATTGAGCCAGCACAACGAATACCGCCGCCGCAACGGGAATGGCCCATAGCAGCCCGACCGCCGGCGCCTGCTCCCTCAGCAGCGCATCAGCGGCCACGTTGAGCACCAAGGCGCAGCTCATGCACATGCCGGCACACAGGGCCATCGTCCACGGCATCAGGGGCCGCGGAGGCATCACATGTTCGCGCTCGGTCGCACTCATACGCAGATGCAATCTTTGATTTTGGCAAGCTTCTTCTCGCCGATTCCCGACACACGCATCAGATCGTCAACCGAGGCAAAAGCACCGTTCTTTGTACGCTCATCGATAATCGACTGTGCCATGGAGGGACCGATGCCCGAGAGCGTCTGCAGCTCTGCCGCGCTTGCCGTATTGATGTTGACTAGGCCCGTTGCGCCACTCACGCCCAATGATGCGGAAGCCCCACCATCAACACCGGCTTCCGCAATGGACGCCTGCTGCTCCCCCACCGTTGGAACGTGAATCTTCTGCCCATCGACGACCTTGGATGCCCGATTGAGCCCCGTAACGTCTGCCTCGGGCGCCAGCCCGCCGGCGGCATCTATCGCCTGAGCCACCCGCGCGCCGTCCTTGACGCGATATACACCGGGCGACACAACGGCACCATCAACATCGACATAAACCTCTGCCGCGGCAGACGCCTTAGACGAAGAGCCTTCGGATGTCTTTCCGCTCGAGGCATCGCCGGATCCCGGCTCCACTAACGAGCCCGAACCATCAGTGCGCTCAAACGACACGCCGCCAGTACCGCCGCCAAGGTTCGCCATCGCCAAGCCGCTCGCCATCGCAATGACGACCAGTATCGCCATCACCACTGCCTTGTGACCGAGCAGCTTGTCCGCCCAGCGGTCCATCTTTTTGACCCGTTCGTGTTGTTCGCGCTGCGCCATAGCAAAACCTCCCAACACCATCGTGTCAGGAAAAAAGCCCTGCAACAGCCACGCTCCAAAACCGGTTTTAGCGGTCAAACCAAATACCGACCAAAACCTTGCACAAATCTGTCCATTTATTCAGGCACACGTCAGCAAATGAACACTTAGCCGCAAAAAGCCCAGATAGCAAAAGACCGACGATGCAGGCGCATCGTCGGTCTATGCACAAATTTACTCGTGATCTTGGTAAATCTCACGCGGAGCAAGCTCCGAATGTTTGCGTTTTAAGGTCTTGGGGGCCTTATACGTGTTGCTTTCGAAGTCGATGTACTCAGTCTGCTTGAGTAGGCGCTCGATCATCTCCTCGTGATCGAACAACTCCCAGGCCTCATGCACGGCATCGAGTTTAGCGTGCGTCTCGGGACGACGCGGCATAAACAGCGTGCAGCAGTCGGGAGCGGCCTCAGTCGAGATATCGAACGTACCAATCTCCTCGGCGCGCGCGATGATCTCCTGCTTGTCCGAACCGATGAGAGGACGGAACACGGGAATCTTCACGGCCTCGTTAACGGCCATGATATTCTCAAGCGTTTGGGAGGCAACTTGCCCAAGCGATTCGCCCGTCACGATAGCCTTGGCGCCCTCGATGTGTGCAATGCGCTCGGCAACCGAATACATAATGCGGCGATACATGATCACGCGCAGGTTGCTGGGACAGGTCACCGAAATCTCGCGCTGGCAGTCGCCAAACGGCACCACGTACAGGCGGCCGATCTGGACACCCGGCTCAAGGGCGCGAATGATGTCCTGCACTAGATACTCGCTGGTATCTGGCGTCTGCGGACGACCGGAAAAATGCACCGGCACGCACACGGCTCCGCGTCGCGCGAGCATCCAGGTCGCCACCGGCGAGTCGATACCCGATGACAGCAGGGTCACGACCTTACCGGCAGAGCCCACCGGCAGACCGCCCACACCGCGCTCGGAGCGCGCGTACACATAAACGCTACCCTGAACAACCAGCACGTGAACCATCGCGTCGGGATCGTGCATTTGAACCTTTTTATCGGGGAACGCCTCGCACAGCACCTCGCCAACCTGTCGATTGATATCAATCGAGTTGAGCTCATAGTCGGTATTGGAGCGCTTGGCGTGCACCTTAAACGAATCGAAGGGGCCAAACTCACGCAGCGCCTTCACGGCGGCGGCACAGTACTCCTGAGGGTCGCGATTGGTGTGATACGCCAAAGACACGCGAGCAACGCCGGGAACGGTGCGAATGACACGAGCCGCCTCGTCGGCCTGATGCTCGTTAAAGGTCACGAGGATATAACCGGAAATTCGAGACACGGCATTCACGGAAAAGGCGGCCAAGGCCGCCTTGATGTTATCCATGAGGATATGCTCAAAATGTGCGCGGTTCTTACCCTTCAGTCCAACCTCGTGATAGTGGACCAGGCAGACGCGAGCCGCCATTTAGGCTTCAGCAACCTTGTGGCCGAGCGCCTTCTCATAACGGGCCTCGTCGTAAGAGATGTCGCCGTCGACAATCTCATCCATAGCCATCGAAATGGTATCGGCACCGGAAAGCCCGATGGTGATGTCATCGACATCCTGGACGGCAAGCACGCGGTTGTGCTGGCCACGCAGCATGCTATTGATGTCGCAGGCGCGCTTGGAAGCAAGCGAAGCGAGCAGGAAGCGGTTGTGATCGGTCTTCTCCAGAAGATCGTCAATGCAAGGCTTTACAACGGACACGGACCTCAGATCCTTTCATGCATATCGAGAACGCGAACGAGCTCATCGGTCGCGCGGTCGAGATCGTCATTCACCACGACGTCGTCGTAGCGGTCGGCAAGGGCAAGCTCATCGGCGGCGTTTGCCATACGCAGCTCAATCGTCTCGGGCGTCTCGGTACCGCGACCGACTAGACGCTCGCGAAGCACCTCGAGCGAAGGTGGCTTGATAAAGATCAGCACGGCCTCGGGGAAACGCTCCTTCACCTGCAGGGCACCCTGGACATCGATCTCCAAGATGAGAGACGAACCAGAGGCGAGCTTGGACTGGACCTCGCTCACCAACGTGCCGTAGCAGTTACCGTGGACCTCGGCCCACTCAACAAACTCACCGTTTGCCACGCGGCGGTCGAACTCCTCGCGCGTCAGAAAAAAGTAGTTGACGCCGTCGACCTCACCTTTGCGTGGTGCTCGCGTGGTAGCCGAAACCGTCAGGCCCAGGTTCGAGCGGCGCTCGCGCACACGAGTGACGAGCGTACCCTTGCCTGCGCCTGACGGTCCAGAAATCACAAAGAGCTTGGAATCCTGAGCGCTCACTTATTTGGTCAGCTGCTCGAGGAGCTGCTCGCGCTGACGGACGCCGAGGCCCTGGACGCGACGGGTAGCGGAGATACCGAGCTCCTCCATGATCTTGGCGGCCTTGGCCTTGCCATAACCAGGGAGAGACTCGATGAGGGTGGAAACCTTCATGCGGGAAGCGATGGGGTCATCGGAGTTGAGCACGGACTCGAGGGACTTCTCGCCCTTCTTGATCTGCTCGCGAAGCTCAGCGCGGGCGTGACGTGCGGCAGCAGCCTTCTCAAGAGCCTGCTTGCGCTGCTCATCGGTAAGCTGAGGGAGTGCCATTCGTACCTCCAAATAGTTGGGTTATATCTGATTCAATAATTGGCATTTTAGCACGTAGAACGTACAAAATGCCAAATCGCGGCTCCATAGGTTAGACGATACCCGCAAAAAGTGCAATATACTGCGCCCAAAGTTAAGCCCCTGACCTGCGATTCCACACAAAGGATGGGAAAGTTTACGCAGGCACAGGGGCTATTTTGTGCTAATGAGACCCAAAAGTGGTGACTTAGGGGAATCTTTTACGCGACGTTTTCGACCAGCTCGGCGACGATGGCGTCAAAGGCGGCAACCGGATCGTCGGCACCAGTGATGGGACGGCCCACCACAATGTGGCTTGCGCCTCGCTCGATAGCCTGGGAAGGCGTCGCCACGCGAGACTGGTCGCCTAAGGCGGCACCCACCGGACGCACACCCGGAGTCACGATCAGGGCATCAGGACCCAGCAGCTCACGCATGTCGTGAGCCTCCATCGGCGAGCACACAATGCCATCGATGCCGTTGGCCTGAGCGAGCTTTGCCAGGCGGGCGGCCTCCTCGGCCACGGGCGACTCGACGCCGATCTCGCTCAAGGCATCCTGATTCATGCTCGTGAGCACGGTGATGGCGACGAGCTGGGCGCGGTCCTCGCGCGCCTCCTCGGCACCCTCGCGGCAGGCAGCGAGCATGGCGCCCGAACCCAAGCCGTGAACCGAGAGCAGGTCGGCACCGGCAAGCGAGGCCGAACGGGCGGCACCGCGAACCTGATGCGGAATATCATGGAACTTAAGGTCAAGGAAGACCTTAAAGCCCAGGTCCTTAAAGGTCTTGACGATCTCGGGGCCCTCAGCGTAATAGAGCGTCATACCAACCTTAAGCCAGGCGGCATGGCCCGAAAGCTCGTGGGCGAGCTCGAGCGCACGCTCACGATCGCAGTCGAGGGCGACGATAACACGGTCGCGGGCATCGGTCTCTAGCATTCGAACGCACCTACCAGTTCGTTGATGTCCTTCACGCCCTGAGACTCGGCCCAGGTCTCGAGCTCGTGCGCGATCTTGAGCGAAGCGCACGGATCGACGAAGTTGGCCATGCCGACCGACACGCAGGTGGCGCCGGCCAGGATAAACTCGGCCGCATCTTCGCCGGTCATGACACCGCCGACACCGTTGATGGGGATATCGACGGCCTGGGCAACCTCCCAGACCATGCGCACGGCGATGTGGTGGCACAGTGGGCCCGAAAGGCCGCCCTTGGGCTTGGCCACGCGGGACTTGCGGGTATGGACGTCGATGGCCATGCCCTGGATGGAGTTGATGACCGAAAGGCCGTCGGCGCCGGCGGCCTCGAGGGCCTTGGCGATCTCGGCGACGTTGACCGGCGCCATCTTCACGAACAGCGGCTTATCGGTCACCTTGCGACAGGCAGCCATAACGGAAGAGGCGCCCTCGGGCGTGGAGCCCATGGCGGCACCGCCGGCGGCGATATTGGGGCAGCTCACGTTGATCTCGTAGCCGGCAGCCCAGGGGCACAGCTCGACATACATCTCGAGTGCGCGGACAAACTCGTCAACGGAGTGGCCGGCAACCTGACAGATGACCTGGCAGCCGTCCTTGGAGAGCTGCTCGAGCCACGGACCGGACTCGCGAGCAAAGGCGGCCACGCCGGGGTTCTGAAGGCCCACGGAGTTGATCATACCGCCGGGGATCTCGGCCATGCGGGGCGCGGGGTTGCCGGGCCAGGGCTCGGCAGCGCAACCCTTGGTGGTGATGGCGCCCAGCTGGGAAACATCAAAGAAGTTCTGGAACTGCCAACCGTAGCCAAAGGTACCGGCTGCAGTGTTGATGGGGTTCTGCATCTTGACGCCGCCGAAATCGACGGCCATGTTCACGGTACCCACTAGAAGACCACCACCTTGGAAGCATCGAACACGGGGCCGCACATGCAAGCACCCTTCATACCGTCGACCGTCTCGACATTGCAGGTGTTGCAGGCGCCAAAGCCACAGCTCATCATGCGCTCGAGCGACACCTCGCAGTACACACCGGCCTCGGCGGCAGCGGCGGCGACTTTCTTCATCATGACGGCGGGACCGCAGCTGGCGACGTAGTCGTAGCCGCCCTCGCCGAGCAGCTCGGCTGCCGGGTCGGTGCAAAAACCGTGCGTGCCGAGCGTGCCATCGTCGGTGCACACGTCAACCGTGGCGCCCAGCGCGCGGAACTCGTCGATGCCCACGGCCTTGGAAGCGGTGCCAAAGCCCAGGCACACGTCCACATCAACACTCTGCTCGGCAAGCATGCCGGCAAGGCACAGCACAGGCGGAACGCCGATGCCACCGGCGACGAGCAGGGCCTTCCTGGTGCCCTCGGGTACCATCCAGCCACGGCCACCGGGGCCCAGCAGGTTAGAGGTGGAGCCAGGGCCCATCTGGGACAAACGACGGGTATCGTCGCCCACGACGGCGTACCACAGCTCGACGGTGCCGGCCTCGGCGTCGGCGCGGTAGTAGCTCAGGGGCACGCGAAGCAGCGAGGACGCATCACCGGGTACGGCGATGTTCACAAACTGACCGGGCTTGAGCGCACTTGCAAGCTTGGGGGCCGAGATGACGAGCGAGAAGACGCCGTCGGCAATCTCCCGGTTCGAGACGACCTCGAAGTCGTGCATGCGTGCAGTGGAAGGTGTGGGCATAAACGCTCCAATCCCCCATGCGGTTGCATGGTCCAAACGAATAGAAAGCGCGGCACCGCAAGGGCGCCGCGCACAAAAGCGATAAGGCTATGCTAGCAGATGCAGCCGTCGGCAAGCGTCTGTTTACCGCCGACAAATACATCGGTGGCACGACCGGTGAGCGTGCGGCCGGCAAAACCGGAGTTCTCGGCGCGCGACTCGTAACCGTCCTCGCCAACCGTCCAGGTTGCGGAGGGGTCGAACACGGTCAGGTCGGCAACGGATCCCGCCTTGACCTGAACCTGGTCGAGGCCCAGGATCTCACGCGGCTTGATGGCCATGAGCTCGACCATACGGCCCATGCTCATCTTGCCCGTGTTGACCAGCTCGGTGAGCACGAGCGACAGCGAGGTCTCGAGACCGATCATGCCAAAGGGCGCAAGCTCGAACTCGCGGGCCTTCTCCCACGGGGTGTGGGGAGCGTGATCGGTGACGATAACGTCGACGGTGCCGTCGATGACGCCCTGACGGATGGCCTCGGCGTCCTCGTCGGTGCGCAGCGGCGGATTGACCTTGAGCGAGGTGTTGTAGGTCTCGTCCAGGTCGTTCTCGGTCAGGAACATGTGATGCGGGGTGGCCTCGCAGGTAACCTGAACGCCAGCGGCCTTACCGGCACGCACGATCTCCAGGCCATGGGCGGTGGAGATGTGCTGGATGTGCAGCTTGGCACCGGCCAGCTTGGCGATCTCGATGTCGCGGGCGATCTGGAGCTCCTCGCCGGCAGCCGGCCAGCCCTCGAGGGCCAGACGGGTCGAGACCTTGCCCTCGTTGATCTGGCCGTGGCCGACCAAGTCCTCGTCCTGGCAGTGGCTCATAAAGACCTTGCCGAACATCTTGCCGTAGTCCATGCAACGACGGAGCATGCCCGCGCCCTGCACGCCGCGACCGTCGTCGGTGAAGGCGACGGCGCCGTGGGCGACCATATCGCCCATCTCGGACATGGCCTCGCCCTTAAGACCGCGGGTCATGGCGCCCGACGGATAGACGCGGCAGTGACCGACCTCGGCAGCACGGGACTTTACGAACTCCACGACGGTACCGTTATCGGTGACGGGATCGGTGTTGGGCATAGAGCACACGCCGGTAAAGCCGCCCTTGGCAGCTGCGCGGGTACCGCTCTCGATGTCCTCTTTGACCTCGTAGCCGGGCTCGCGAAGGTGAACGTGCATATCCACCAGGCCGGGGACGAGGTACTTGCCGGAAAGGTCGCGGACCTCGGCTCCCTCGACGGCGAGATTCTCGCCGACCTCGGCGATCTTGTCGCCGTCAATCAGGACGTCAACGACACCGTCAAGCTCGACGGACGGGTCGACGACGTGGGCATTCTTAAGAAGCAAGGCCATTATC